>NZ_JAPUEW010000063.1:0-54500 GCF_027492335.1 Klebsiella sp.
GCCCCTGAATCGACCGACCGGAGCCTTTTAGCAGTCCGTCTCCGGTGGGCGCAAAGGCGATGACCGGACGATGAAAACGCTCTTTGATGCGTGAAGCCAGGATGCCGACCACGCCCTGATGCCACTGCGGGTGGTACATTGCCAGCCCGCCGGGCAGCGTCTCGCTGCTGCGTTCCAGCTTTTCGCACAAGGTCAGCGCTTCCGCCTGCATTCCCTGTTCTATCTCTTTACGCGTCTGATTTAGCGCATCAAGTTCATTCGCCAGCATTCGCGCTTCGCCGGTGTTGTCACACAGCAGCAGCGCCACACCAACGGACATATCGTCCAGCCTTCCAGCCGCGTTTAGACGCGGGCCGAGAGCAAAGCCGAGATCGCTTGCCGCCAGCTTTTGCGGGTCGCGGTTAGCGATTTCCAGCAGCGCTTTAATCCCCGGACGGCATTTCCCCGCCCGAATACGGCTTAGCCCCTGCCAGGTCAGAATACGGTTGTTGGCATCCAGCGGAACGACGTCCGCCACGGTACCCAGCGCCACCAGGTCGAGTAAATCAGCCAGATTCGGTGGCGTAATACCGCGTTCCTCAAACCAGCCTTTATCACGCAGGAAGGTGCGCAGCGCCAGCATCAGATAAAAGGCCACGCCAACTCCGGCCAGCGATTTCGACGGGAACTCGCAGTCACGCAGGTTAGGGTTAATGATTGCTTCCGCTGCAGGCAGCGTATCTCCCGGCAGGTGGTGATCGGTCACCAGCACCGGAATACCCAGCGCATGAGCATGATCGACGCCAGCGTGGGACGAAATGCCGTTATCAACGGTCATAATCATCTGCGCGCCGCGGGCGTGAGCCTGATCGACCACTTCCGGACTTAGGCCATAACCGTCTTCAAAGCGATTAGGGACCAGGTAAGAGACGTTTCCGTAGCCCAGCGCGCGCAAGGCAAGCACGCTCAACGCCGTACTGGTGGCGCCGTCGGCGTCAAAATCGCCAACCACCACGATGTGCAGTTGTTGCTTAAATGCGCCATAGAGCATTTCTACCGCTTTTTCGACGCCGGTCAGTTGCGCCCACGGCAGCATGCCTTTCACGCCGCGTTCCAGCTCCTGCGCACTGCGCACGCCCCGGCTGGCGTACAGCCGTTGCAGGAGCGGAGGAAGGTCTGGAGGTAAGTCGACGCCGTCAGCCGCCTCCCGGCGGCGTAGTTGTATCTGTTGTTTCACGCGAATCAGTTACCGCTTGTCTGTTTTTGATGCTCATCAAGGAGCGCTTTCAGGTCTTTAGGATCGCGATAGCCCGGCATAAGGGTCCCGTCGCTCAGCACCATCGCCGGGGTGCCGTTAACACCAAGCTGCACGCCGAGTGTGTAGTGTTTAGCGATATCGACATCGCAGCTGGCAGCCTCTACGGCTTTGCCACTCATGGCGTTATCCAGCGCTTTGTTAGGATCTTTGGCGCACCAGATAGCCTTCATATTCTGCTCAGCTTCGCTTTGCAGTCCCTGGCGCGGGAAGGCCAGGTAGCGCACGGTGATGCCCAGTGCGTTGTAGTCGCTCATCTGCTCGTGCAGCTTGTGACAATAGCCACAGGTAATGTCGGTGAAGACGGTGATGACGTGTTTTTCCTGCGGCGCTTTGTAGACAATCATCTCTTTTTCCAGCGCGTTGAGCTTACCGGCCAACAGCGTGTTGGTGACGTTCACCGGGCGCGCGCCGCTAACATCGTACATCGGGCCCTGGATGATGTGCTTACCATCATCAGTGACGTACAGCACGCCGCTATCCGTCAACACGGTGCTGATGCCCTTGACCGGCGAAGACTGCACGTCCGTGCTCTGCACACCCAGCTTAGCCAGCAGCTGTTTAATCGCCGCGCTATCGGCATGTGCTGCACCGGATAAGGTGGTCGCCAGCAGGGTGAACATCAGTAAACCTTTTTTCATACTCAATCCTTTTTATTCAGCACTCACGCACGAGGGTGATGCTGTTGATGAAGTTGTCGCAGACGCTCGGTCGCCACGTGGGTGTAGATCTGCGTCGTGGAGAGATCGCTGTGTCCTAACAGCATCTGCACCACGCGTAAGTCTGCGCCATGGTTAAGTAAATGCGTAGCGAACGCATGGCGCAACACGTGCGGGGAGAGCTTGTCGCTGTCAATCCCCGCCAGTACGGCATAGTGCTTAATCCGATGCCAGAACGTCTGGCGCGTCATCTGCTGCGCACGCTGGCTGGGAAAAAGCACATCGGACGCCACGCCGTTCAGCAGCCAGGGACGCCCGTACTCAAGATAATTCTCAACCCACAGTACCGCCTCTTCGCCTAACGGTACCAGTCGTTCTTTATTGCCTTTACCAATCACGCGCACAACGCCCTGGCGCAGGCTGATGTCGCTCATGGTCAGACCCACCAGTTCTGAGACGCGCAGACCCGTCGCGTACAGTACTTCCAGCATCGCTTTATCGCGCAGCTCCAGCGGTTGTTCAACCACCGGAGCCTGCAGCAGGCGCTCGACCTGAGCCTCGCTCAGATCCTTCGGCAACCTCTGCGGCAGCTTTGGCGATGCCAACAGCGCGCTGGGGTCGTCCTGGCGGATTTTCTCCCGATAAAGATGCTGGAAGAAGCGGCGTACGGCGCTTAGCAAGCGTGCGGTGCTGGTGGCTTTATAGCCGCCGGTTTGCCGCTCCGCCAACAGAGACTGAAGGTCTTCACCGCTGACGCTGGCAAGCGACAGCTCGCGATGATGCAGCCATTCGACCACCATCGTCAGGTCCCGACGGTAGGCGCTTAGCGTGTTCTCCGCCAGATTACGCTCCAGCCATAAAGCATCGAGAAACTGCTCGATTTGTGCGAGATCCTGTTCCACTCCGGCCTCTTTGCTTATTAAAACGGCGTCATTATACCCTAAATAATTCGGGTTGCAGGCTGGCGCAGCCTTTCTGGTAGACTAAGCACAAAGTCACAACAAGAATTGAGACATTTTTGCGATGAACATAGGTCTTTTTTACGGTTCCAGCACCTGCTATACCGAAATGGCAGCGGAAAAAATCCGCGATATCATCGGCCCTGAACTGGTGACGCTGCACAACCTGAAAGATGATTCCCCTGCCCTGATGACGCAATATGACGTGCTGATCCTCGGCATTCCAACCTGGGATTTCGGTGAAATCCAGGAAGATTGGGAGGCCGTCTGGCAACAACTCGATACGCTGGATCTGCAAGATAAGATCGTCGCGCTATACGGTATGGGCGATCAGTTAGGCTACGGCGAATGGTTCCTTGATGCGTTGGGTATGCTGCACGACAAGCTGGCAACCAAAGGCGTGAAATTCATCGGCTATTGGCCAACCGAAGGCTATGAGTTTACCAGTCCGAAACCGGTTATCGCTGACGGGCAGCTGTTTGTTGGGCTGGCGCTGGATGAAACTAACCAGTACGACCTGAGCGATGAACGCATCCAGAACTGGTGCGAGCAAATCCTCGGCGAAATGGCTGAGCAGTTCGCCTGAGGCTTGACTTAATCTTGCGCCGATTTCTGTAACACCAGTCGGCGCAGGTCGCGCCACTCTCCCGCGTCCATACTATCTGCCGCAACCCACAGATGCTGGGTACGGAGGTTTTTTGTATCCCGCAGACGCAACAGCATTCCGCTATTGATCACCCATGGGGTACCGACGATTTCCCACTCCGCTTTTTGCCAGCGCAGTCGGGAGTCCATCAGCAGTTTTATTTCGCCCTGACGGGCGTGAATCCGCCTCTGGCTGCGCACGCAATCAAACACCACCAGCGACAGCAGTATCAGCCATAACGGGGTGTAGCTGAGCGGCCAGGGCATCAGCAGCACGAGTGCCGCCACAACGCCGTGCAGCAGCAGTGAGAACCACTGCGCTCGCCATGAGATGCGTAAATCAGATTGCCACAGGACCACGTTCCCGATTCCGTATCTGAATTAATTTTACCATCCGTTGCATTTCCGCATCAGCCGGTTCGCCATGGTTCATTAACCAGTTGAACAGATCCGGATCGTCGTTTTCCAGCAGGCGGATGAACAACAGCTTGTCGCCATCGCTGAGCGTATCGTACTCGTACTCAAAAAACGGCATGATGGAGATATCGAGTTCACGCATCCCCCGGCGACACGCCCAGTGGATACGAGCTTTATTGTTAATATCCATGTTTACTTCCTACTTATAAATATTTCTTAGTTTAACCCGTTTTCGCCACTGACTTCACAGGAATATCAAGATTCGCGAGCGCGCCTCCATGAAAACCCTAAAATAATCAGGTCTTTCATTATTTCCTGCGGTCTAGCTTCCCGCCATTGAGGGCACAAATGGCTTGCCGAAAGCGCTTGCATTGCACTCTAGCTCTTTTACCATTAGTCACACACTCTGCGTTAAGCTATTCGGGATATGACTATGGCTTTTACACCTTTTCCTCCGCGTCAGCCTTCCTCTTGCGCGCGTCTGCCGTTAACGCTGATGACGCTGGATGACTGGGCGCTGGCGACGATTACCGGTGCGGATGGCGAAAAATATCTGCAAGGGCAGATTACCGCTGATATCAGTCAACTGACCAACGAGCAGCACCTTCTTGCCGCGCATTGCGATGCTAAAGGCAAGATGTGGAGCAACCTGCGCGTTTTCCGTCGTAACGAGGGGTTTGCGTGGATTGAACGCCGCAGCCTGCGCGACGCGCAATTGACTGAACTGAAAAAATACGCGGTGTTCTCTAAAGTGACGATCGCCGCTGATGATGAACTGGTGCTGCTGGGCGTCGCCGGTTTCCAGGCTCGTGCCGCGCTGGCACCGCTGTTTAGCGAACTGCCGAATGCCGACAAACAGGTTGTCAGTGAAGTATCCACCAGCCTGCTGTGGTTTGAGCATCCGGCCGAGCGTTTCCTGCTGGTGACCGATGAGACAACCGCCACCCGCGTCACCGAGGCCTTGCGCGGTGAAGCACAGCTTAACAACAGCCAGCAGTGGCTAGCGCTGAATATTGAAGCCGGACTGCCGGTTATCGACAGCGCCAACAGCGCACAGTTTATTCCGCAAGCGACTAACCTTCAGGCATTGGGCGGCATCAGCTTTAAGAAAGGCTGCTACACCGGTCAGGAAATGGTTGCCCGCGCAAAATTCCGCGGTGCCAACAAGCGTGCTCTGTGGTCCCTGGCGGGGAAAGCCAGCCGCGTGCCGGAAGCCGGGGAGGACCTTGAGCTGAAAATGGGTGAAAACTGGCGCCGTACCGGTACCGTTTTAGCCGCCGTGCAGTTAGACGATGGTCGCCTGCTGGTGCAGGCGGTGATGAATAACGATATGGAGCCCGATAGCGTATTCCGTGTGCGCGATGATGCCGGTAGCCTGAGCATCGAACCGCTGCCGTATTCGCTGGAAGAAGGTTAAGCCTCAATTAAGCCGTCTCCCCGGAGGCGGCGCAATGCGCCTGTCCGGGCTACCCGACAGCAGACGGCTGTGAACTTGTAGCCGGCCATATAGTAACCCCGCCGGGGAATCTCCCGAAAACAATACCGCATCCCGTCATCTCTCAACGGCCATGTCCGTCTTTGAGCTAATGCACCATCTCTGGCCCCAGGCCACTTTCTTGCATAGCAGAATAGTGTATGTTCTGAACAATCATTTATTTCTTAAGCGGTAAAGAGAATGAGACGGATTGAGGTAATACAGGGAGAGCTGGCGCGGCTGACGAGCGGCTTGAGTCTTGCGGATTTAGCGCAGGAGACGGCGTTTACGGCAGAAGCCATCGGCTTTAACCTTGGGCTGGCGCGTAACTCAGTGAGTAAAGATCTCAATCAGTTGTGGAGCGACGGTTTGGTCATTAAGAGCCGTGGCCGTCCGGTGTTCTTCCTGCACCGTCAAGCGGTGGAAACGCTACTGGGACGCACGCTGGAGGAGTCCGAGCGTGAAGTGCGCACAGTTGCCGATCTGCTCCCCCATCAGGAAGATCACTCGACTGATGACCCCTTTAGTGGCCTGATTGGTTATGACCGTAGTCTGCGTGACGCGGTGGAAAAAGGTCGCGCTGCGGTACTTTATCCCCACGGGTTGCATGTACTGTTGACCGGCCCTTCCGGCGTTGGCAAAACCTTCTTTGCCGAACTGATGCATCGCTTTGCCTGCGAACATGCAACGGGAACTACGCCGCCGCTGGTCTACTTTAACTGTGCAGAATATGCCCATAACCCGGAACTGCTCTCCTCGCACCTGTTTGGTCATCGACAGGGAGCATTTACCGGAGCAAACGAGAATAAACCCGGTTTGGTTGAACAGGCCGACGGCGGCTATCTACTACTCGATGAGGTCCACCGTCTGCCGTATGAAGGGCAGGAAAAGCTATTCTCCATTCTCGACAAAGGCCAGTATCGCCCGCTCGGCTCGAGCGCCACTGCGCGCTCAATTTCAGTACGCCTGATTTGTGCGACGACTGAACCGGTCAGCTCGGCGCTGCTGCGCACCTTCCAGCGGCGTATTCAGGTCTGCATCGATCTGCCCGGTATTCGCCAGCGCTCGGTGGAAGAGCAGGTTGAATTGATTGTCGGCTTCTTACAGCGTGAGAGCCGTAAAATCGAGCGCACAATAAGCATCGACAAAACGCTGCTGCTCTGGCTGTTAAATAAACCGCTGGAAGGCAATATTGGCCAGCTCAAGAGTGATATTCAGTTCCTGTGTGCCCAGGCGTGGGCATCAGGGATGACGGAGCATAGCGATACGCTACAGTTGGATAAACGGCTGGCGGAGATGCCGTTTAACGCCGCGCCGGAGCAGCGTCTGCTGGTCGATACGCTATTTGACGGTAAAGAGCGGCTAAGTGTTGATGCGCGCACGCTGCCGGCGTTGAAAACCTCGCTGGCAACGGGAGCGGAGATTGAAGAGAGCGATCTGTTTTACAGCTTCCTGACCCGTGAATACGTCAATCTGCGCAACAGCAACGTCCCGCCAGCTGAAACGCTGGCAATCCTGAAAAATAAGCTCAGTTCAATTTTTGAATATGGTCTCTACAGCCGCGACAATATTGCCCATCCGCCGCGCTATGGCGATCAGATTGAGGAGCGCGTGACGCTGCTGATTGGCTGCGTGGAGCAGGTGCTTACGTTTACGCTGCCAGAAAACCTGGTGAATCCACTGCGTAAGCACTTTCTGGCACTGATTGGCTACGTGCAGCGTGGTCTTATCCCGCAGCTTTACTCCTCCAGCCTGATCCTCGACCGCTGTAAAGATGAATACGACAACGCCACGCTGCTGTGTCGAAAAATCAACGAACTACTGCATATCCAGTGCCCGGCGACGGAAGTGGTCTGGCTATGCCTGTTCCTGAAAGAGTGCCGCCATTACCGTCAGCGCATCGACGCCAGCCCGGACTGCGGGGTGATTTTGATTGCCCATGGTTCGACGACAGCCACCAGCCAGGCGCAGTACGTGAACCGGGTGCTAGAGCGCGAGCTGTTTAGCGCCATCGACATGCCGTTTGAGCAGTCGGTGCATGATACCCTCGAAACGTTAATCCAGATGATCCAGGCCCGACGCTGGCAGCGGCTGATATTGATGGTAGATATCGGTTCACTGATTCATTTTGGCAGTACGATCAGCAAGTTATTTCAGATTGACGTCCTGCTGATGCCCAATATCACTCTGACCAGCCTGCTGGAGTTAGGGCTGGATTTAAGCTATGAAACCAGTGAGTTACCACAGCTGGCGGCGTTAATGCAGAGTAAAGATATCCCCTGCCAGCTCTGCACGCCGCAGCAGGAGAACGGCGGCAAAGTGCTGGTGATCTCCTGCATTACCGGTATGGGCACAGCGGAGAAAATCAAAAAGGTGCTGGAGGAAAGCTTTGGCGAACTGATGTCACAGGACACGCGGATGGTGATCCTCGACTACAACGAGGTGCGCAGTCTGGAGCGGGTCCAGCAGGCGATTAACCCCAGCGAACGGCTGGCGGGAATTGTCGGCACCTTCCAACCCGGCCTGCCGGATATTCCGTTTATCTCACTGGAAGAATTGTTCTCCGAACAGGGGCCGGAGCTGGTGCTAAGCCTGCTGACACCGGATCTCTCAAGCAGTGAACGCCGCCTGGAGATGGAGCGCAGCGCGATGCGTTTTATCAGCGCGCTAACCATGGAAAGCATCATCAACCATATTTCGGTGCTCAATCCTCAGCGCATTCTCAAAGAGATGGAAGGCGTGCTCAACCATCTGACCTCCTCACTTTCGCTGAAACCGAGCCGCCAGGTGACACTGCGCTTCCTGATCCACTGCTGCTGTATGGTCGAGCGTATCGTGATCAACCGCAAACCGTTACAGATGTCGCTGGAGAACAAGCCCGATCTGGATGCCCGGGCGTTTAGTGTCATTAAATCCGCCTTCCTGCCGATCGAAGAGGCTTATGCCATCCGTTTATCCGACGCGGAATATTTTTATATCTACGAACTATTGTATCGCTAACTCCTTATCTGGCGTGGCTCTGCGCCTCGCCAGCCTTCTCTTCTCCCCCATGTGACACAAATTCTGGCACAGCCTTTGCTCTTACTACGTGTGTAAACGTAATAGAGCCAGGAGGCCATTTTGACTACCACTGAACCCTTGTCCCAGATCCTGCTGCTGACGCATGGCGGCTGGGGGCAACAGCTTTGCAACAGCCTGTGCATGGTGACGGGCGAAATCAAAGGCGTGACGGAAATTGCGCTGATGCCCGTCGATACGCTGGGCGAATTTTACCAGCGTGTCGAAGCCGTTGTGAAAACCATGCCTGAAGGCTCACTCATTCTGACCGATTTTGTTGGCGGTACCACCTCAAACGTGGCGGCGCGACTGAGTGCGGATTATCCGGTGGCGGTGGTTTCCGGGCTAAATGCCTCGCTGTTGCTGGAGGCGCTGGACAGGCGTGAAGAGGGGCCGCTCTCTGCCTGCGTGGCCGACCTGGTGGAAGCCGCACGCAGCAGCTGTCTGGACGTTGTCGCCCACGTTCGTCAATTACAACAACCAAAATAAGGGAAAAATATTATGGCTAACATCGTGTTATGTCGCATTGACAGCCGTCTGATTCATGGACAAGTGGTGACAAAGTGGGTCGGACAATCTCAGGCCAACCGGATTGCGGTGGTCAGTGATGAGCTGGACGCCGATCCGTTTATGAAAAACATCTATCTGATGGCCGCACCGCCAAACATTAAAGTGGATTGCTACAGCAATCAGAGCTTTGCGGCATCGTGGAAAGAAAATCAGCTTGGCGATGGCAACGTGCTGGTGCTGTTCCCTTCTCTGGCGGCGATTCAGGAAGCCGTACAGCTGGGGTTTGATGTCTCCGCTATTCAGGTGGGTGGTTTAGGCGGCGGGCCGAACCGCAAAGTCGTTTTCCAGAACATCACGCTGGATGAAAAAGACGTTGGCATTCTTAACGAACTGAAAAGTCGCGGGATTAAGGCAGTATTCCAGACCATTCCGGAAGATAAGCCGCAGTCTCTGGACGATATCCTGAAAAAATTCTAACCATTTAACATACACAAAATCATTCTGGATGCATCGAGGCGGCAACTGAGTGAATTCCCTTGAGCTTACTAAAGTAAGTGACTGGGGTGAGCGAAGGTAGCCAACAAAGAGGCAGCCTGAAGGATGAAGTGTATAGGAAAATATTATGGATACTTTAGTCTTTGCAAGCCTGATGGGATTGTATTACTGGTTTGCCCGATTACGCCTTGGCTACACCTTCTCCGCCATGCTGCTTCAGCCGGTGGTTATCGCCGTCTTCGTCGGCTTGCTGCTCGGCAATATGCAAACGGCAATGATTATTGGTGCGGGCATGCAGCTCGTCTATCTCGGCGTAACTTCGACGCCGGGCGGTAACGTGCCGTCGGACCCGGCGCTGGCCGCCTGTATTGCTATTCCCATTGCCGTGAAGGCCGGGATGGATCCGAACCTGGCAATAGCGCTGGCGATTCCGTTTGGCGTTATCGGCGTATTCCTCGACCAGTTGCGTCGTACGCTGAACGCCGCCTGGGTACATATGGCGGATAAACATGCGGAAACGGCGAATATGGCGGGCATTATGCGCTGCGCCTTCCTCTACCCGGCGCTGCTTGGGCTGGTACTGCGCTTCCCGGTGGTATTTGCCGCCAACTATTTCGGCCAGAACGTGGTGGAAAGTTTCCTCAAGCTGATGCCGCACTGGCTGACCCACTCCTTTGAAATCATGGGCGGGATCCTCCCAGCGCTGGGCTTCGCCATCACCATTATGGTGATCGGTAAAAAGAGCCTGTTGCCATGGTTTATTGGTGGATTCTTCGCGGTGCTCTATCTGAAGGTAGACATCATGGCGATGGCCATCTTCGGCACCTGCGTGGCCTTCCTGATTAAAGGCCTGGCGAAAAATGAAGGAGCAGCATGATGAGCAGCGACGTAATGCAGAATGAACTGGTCGAACGCGCACGAGTAAGCGGCACGCTGACCAAAGCCGATATCACCAAAGCCTGGTTTATCTACTGGTTGGGTGCGGAAGTTTCCAGCTCCTATGAGCGTCTGCAAAGCCTGATTTTCTGCGCCTCGATGACGCCGATCATCAAAAAGCTCTATCCGCAAAAGGAGGAGCAGGTGGAAGCGCTAAAACGCCATCTGAACTTCTTCAACTCGGAACAGACCTTTGGTGCGGTGATTCAGGGGATCTCCATAGCAATGGAGGAGCAAAAAACTCGCGGAGAGCCGATTAGCGACGCCTCGATCACCGGGATTAAAACCGGCCTGATGGGGCCGCTGGCCGGGATGGGCGATTCCATTATCTGGGCCGCCGTGATGCCGCTGTTGATTGCTATTTTTATTCCGTTCGCCGCCAACGGCAGCGCAATGGGCGGTATTGTGCCCTTAATTCTCTATCCGGCGATTACGCTGGCGATCAGCTACGGCATGGTTCATAAAGGCTACACGCTGGGTCGTGACTCAATAATCGGCCTGCTGCAAGGGGGGCGAATTAAAGAACTGATCTACGGCGCGAACGTGCTGGGTTTGATCATGATGGGCGCGCTTTCTGCGAGCTACGTCAAAATCACCACGCCGTTAAAAATCAGCGCCCTGAAAGGCTCTGAGGTGGTCGTCCAGCAGATCCTTGACTCCATCGCTCCGGGCCTGCTGCCGCTGGCAGCGGTATTCGCGGTCTACTTCTACCTGCTGAAGAAAGGGCCGCGTTACACCACCATTTTGCTATCGATTGTCGCGCTGAGCGTGGTCTGTTCGCTGCTGGGAGTACTGTAAGCCATGACGCAGAACATCTATCAACAGCTGGGGCTAAAGCAGGTTATTAACGCCTGCGGCAAGATGACGATTCTGGGCGTCTCCAGCGTCGCGCCACAGGTGATGCTGGCCACGGCTCGGGCGGCTTCAGCCTTTGTGGAAATCGACAGACTGGTGGACCGTACTGGCGAGCTGGTTTCCCGCTTTACCGGCGCTGAGGACAGTTACGTCACTTCCTGCGCCTCGGCGGGCATCGCCATTGCCGTCGCCGCCGCCATTACTCGTGGTGACCAGGCCAGAGTCACGCAGATACCGGACAGCTCCGGTATGGCCAACGAAGTCGTGATGCTGCGTGGGCATAACGTCGACTACGGTGCGCCGATTACCAGCGCCATTCGCCTCGGCGGCGGGCGTGTGGTGGAGGTGGGTTCGAGCAACCTGGCGGCCCGCTGGCAACTGGAGAGCGCGATTACTGACAACACCGCCGCGCTGCTGTATGTGAAATCACACCACTGCGTGCAGAAAGGGATGTTGAGCATTGAAGACTTTGTGCAGGTCGCACAGGTTCGCAACCTGCCGCTGATTATTGATGCCGCCGCCGAGGAGGATTTGCACGCCTGGGTGGCGAGCGGAGCGGATATGGTTGTCTACAGCGGGGCAAAGGCCTTTAACGCGCCCACCTCCGGGTTTATCACCGGTAAGAAACCGTGGATCGCTGCCTGTAAAGCACAGCACCACGGCATAGCCAGGGCGATGAAAATCGGTAAGGAGAATATGGTTGGGCTGGTGTACGCACTGGAAAATTATCATCAGGAGCAGGCGGTAGTGACTGCCGAACAACTGCAGCCAGTGGCGGAGGCAATTTCCGCGATTCGCGGGCTGAGCGCCGATATTGAGCAGGATGAAGCAGGGCGCGCCATCTGGCGTATTCGTATCCGGGTGAATGCGCAGGCGTTAGGTATTGACGCCCGTGAAGTGGAAGCGCAACTGCGCGGCGGCGATATCGCCATTTATGCCCGACGCTATAACCTTCATCAGGGCGTATTTAGCCTTGATCCGCGGACGGTTGCAGAAGGGGAAATGGCATTAATCGTGGCGCGACTTAAGGAGATTGCAGACCATGCAGCAGATTAATTTTTATCGTCAACGTGTGGCGATCAACGTGCTGGCGAAAGATATTGCCAATGCCAGGGAAATCTATGATGCCGCAGATGGCCATGCGGTAATCGGCGTGCTCTCCGCGCAGTTTGCCTCAGTGGAAGACGGCGTTCAGGAGATCAAACGCTGGATGGCGGAGGTGCCGTCCATCTCCGTGGGGCTGGGAGCCGGGGATCCGGCGCAGTATTACAAGGCAGCGATGATCGCGTCGAAGGTACATCCGGCGCACGTCAACCAGACCTTTACCGGCTGCGGTTTCGCGGCAGGGGCACTGGCGGCGACGGGCGGCGAACAGACGCACATCAACGCGCTGGTCAGCCCGACGGGAACACCGGGCGAAGTGCTGATTTCAACAGGAGTCAGCAGTAGTCAGGGAACACCCGCCCGCGTTTCCTGCGATGCGGCGGTACGTATGATGCAGGATTCAGGGGCGCATGCGGCGAAGTTCTTTCCGATGGGCGGTGAGAAGTCGCTACCGGAGCTGTATGTGCTGGCGACAACCGCGGTGCGTAACGGCATGACGCTGATAGAACCAACCGGCGGAATCGATCTCGATAACTTTGGCATTATTTTGCAAAGCTGTCTGGAAGCAGGCGTACCTCGCGTGATGCCTCATGTTTACAGCTCGATAATCGACCCGCAAACCGGCAATACACGACCAGAAGATATCCGCAGATTAATGGATATCGTGAAAGCCGTAGTCTAAATAAAAAACACCAAGCCGTAGCCCTGGCAAGCAAGCCATCACCAACGGAGAATGTCCCGGAGGCGGCGCTGACGCGCCTGTCCGGGCTACCGGACAGCAGACGGCTGCGAACTTGTAACCCGGTCAACGCAGCACCACCGGAAAGATGGCCGCAGGGGATTGGGGACAGTGGAGATTCCCGGAGGCGGCGCTGGCACGCCTGTTCGGGTTACAAAACCACAGCCGGGAAGGCTTCCCGAAATTTAAACCTGCCCGACGTACAGATAAATCGCCAGGAAGTGGCAGACGCTGCCGCCCAATACAAAGCCGTGCCAGATTGCATGGTTGTATGGAATGCGCTTGCAGACGTAGAAAATCACCCCCAGCGAATAGACCACTCCGCCAACGGCCAGCAGCGTCACGCCGCCGACCGCCAGCTTAATCGCCAGTTGATAAACTACAATTAGCGACAGCCAGCCCATGGTCAGGTAGGTCACTAAAGAGAGGATCTTAAAGTGATGCGCGATGGTCAGCTTAAACAGGATCCCCAGCAGCGCCAGGCTCCAGATAACAATCATCAGCCCGCGCGATAGCGGTGAATTTAGCCCCACCAGCAGGAACGGCGTGTAGGTCCCGGCAATCAGCAGATAGATGGCACAGTGGTCGAATTTTTTCAGCCACAACTTAGCCCGCTGATGCGGAATCGCGTGATAGAGAGTGGAGGCGAGGAACAGCAAAATCATGCTGCCACCGTACAGGCTGTAGCTGGTGATAGCCGTTGCGCCAGCGTTGCTATCTACCGCCTGCACCAACAACAACACCAGACCGACGATACCAAACACCAGCCCGATCCCGTGGCTGATGCTGTTGGCAATTTCCTCTGCCAGAGAATATCCCTGAGTGATTAATGGTTTGCGAACCATATTTGACTCCGAAAACAAGTACGCTTTTTGTGCTCACTTAGGTTAACTGAGAATGATTCCAGTGAACACCTGTTAGCTAAAATAAAAAGATGAATATTTATGAACACTATAAAATCATAGTGTTACAGTTAAATTTCAACTAACAGTCGTTCACTATTTTATTAAAGCGTTTCGAATTCAATGACATAAAACTGCTGTTCACCCGGATAGATCTCCGCAATCACGTCTCGTAGTTGCGTCAGCGTCATATTCTCCTGCTGCGCATGCAGATCGGTCAGCGTCTCCAGGGTTACCGTTGAAGTCGCCACTACGCGGATGGTGCAAAAATAGCCGTTATCTTCGTAGCGGCCAACGCGCAGGATATCGCCCACTTTAAAGTGCGATTCGGCAGCATCGCGGATAGTAATGGTTTTACGCCCGGCAAGGATGTCGTCCTGAAAGCGCTGAAAAAAGGTAATGTCATTCTGCTGCATGATATAATTCCGTCCTGGTCATTATGAATTGTGAGTTTGCCACTGTGAGTATCTTCTCCCACGCTGCTATCGCCAGTCTCAACAATCTTGAGATGATGGTCTATCACTACGTTATTAAGAATCGTGACAAAGTGATGTATATGACCATCCGCGAACTGGCGGAAGCCGTCGGAGTCTCTACGACAACCGTCCTGCGCTTCTGCCGTAAGCTGCAGTGCGAAGGCTACTCAGAGTTTCGCGTACGCTTTAAATTATATCTGGAGCAGAATGAGCCTCAACAGGCAAATATCGGTGCCAGTGAAATAATGAGCTTTTTCAAAAGCGTCAATAACGATGAATTTGATGACTTACTGGAACAGGCCGTCGATATTATTCTCTCTTCTGAGCGTATTATTTTCGTTGGCGCGGGGACTTCCGGCGCATTGGCGAAATATGGTGCCCGCTTCTTTTCTAACGTTGGGAAATTCAGCAATCATATCGATGACCCTTATTTCCCGGTCACCAATGATATGGCGCGCAATGCACTGGCGATCGTGCTGTCGGTCTCCGGTGAAACCGAAGAGATCCTGCGTTTCGCCAGCCAGTTCAGCCTGCATCGCTGCAAAGTGATGTCCATCACCAGCCACGAACACTCGCGACTGGCAAAGCTTGCGGACTTTAATCTCTCATGGCACGTCCCGCAAACGCGCATCGGCGGCGTCTACGATATTACGACGCAGATCCCGGTTATTTATATTCTTGAAAGCCTCGGGCGTAAATTAGCGCGTAAACTCGCCTGAAAATAACACCCTGTTTTTTCGATGTAACAAATTCCACAACTGGCAAATTGTTATATCGTGACATTTATATCCCCTTTGCTAGACTCGAAACCAACAAGTAATTATGACGAGATCAGCAAAGATGAAAAAAATACCTTTACCGAAAGACTTTTTATGGGGTGGCGCGGTAGCTGCGCACCAGGTTGAAGGCGGCTGGAATAAAGACGGCAAAGGCCCAAGCATCTGTGATGTGCTGACCGGTGGCGCGCACGGCGTACCACGCGAGATAACCCAGCAGGTTGAGCCGGGTAAATACTACCCGAACCACGAAGCCATCGACTTCCACGGCCACTACAAAGAAGACATCAAGCTGTTTGCCGAGATGGGCTTTAAGTGCTTCCGTACCTCTATCGCCTGGACCCGCATCTTCCCGTTAGGCGACGAAACCCAGCCGAATGAAGAAGGCCTGAAGTTTTACGATGACATGTTCGATGAACTGTTAAAGTACAACATCGAGCCAGTTATCACCCTTTCCCACTTTGAAATGCCGCTGCATCTGGTTCAACAATACGGTGGCTGGACCAACCGCAAAGTGGTCGATTTCTTTGTGCGCTTCGCCGAGGTGGTCTTCGAGCGCTATAAGCACAAAGTGAAATACTGGATGACCTTTAACGAGATCAATAACCAGCGTAACTGGCGCGCGCCGCTGTTTGGCTACTGCTGCTCTGGCGTGGTCTATACCGAGCATGAAAACCCGGAAGAGACCATGTATCAGGTGCTACACCACCAGTTCATGGCCAGCGCGCTGGCGGTAAAAGCAGCACGTCAAATCAACCCGGATATGCAGGTTGGCTGCATGCTGGCGATGGTCGCCCTCTATCCGTTCTCCTGTAAGCCGGAAGACGTGATGTTCGCTCAGGAGTCAATGCGCGAGCGCTACGTCTTTACCGACGTTCAGCTACGCGGTTACTACCCAAGCTACGTCCTGAACGAGTGGGAACGTCGCGGTTTCAATATCAAAATGGAAGACGGCGATGCGCAGATCCTGCGTGAAGGCACCTGCGCTTACCTCGGATTCAGCTACTACATGACCAACGCGGTGAAAGCGGAAGGTGGCACCGGCGACGCGATTTCTGGCTTTGAAGGCAGCGTACCGAACCCGCACGTCAAAGCATCCGACTGGGGCTGGCAGATTGATCCGGTGGGCCTGCGCTATGCTCTGTGTGAACTGTATGAACGCTATCAGAAACCGCTGTTCATTGTGGAAAACGGCTTCGGAGCTTACGACAAAGTAGAAGAAGACGGCAGCATCAACGACGACTACCGTATCGACTACCTGCGTGCGCACGTCGAAGAGATGATCAAAGCGGTGACCTATGACGGCGTGGAACTGATGGGCTACACCCCGTGGGGGTGCATCGACTGCGTCTCCTTCACCACCGGCCAGTACAGCAAACGTTACGGCTTTATCTACGTCAATAAACACGACGACGGCACCGGCGATATGTCGCGCTCGCGTAAGAAAAGTTTCAACTGGTACAAAGAGGTTATCGCCAGCAACGGTGAAAAACTGTAATGCTTCTGCCCTCTCCCGGTCGGGAGGGGGCAAAAAACCCAACGATTACGACACTTCTTTACAGCATTAACATTGCCAAAACGCTTTCGCCCGATAAGATAGGCCACGTGAATAATTGAGGCGATCATGATCAAGCGACAACGCAAAGCCATCCTTCTTGTAGCCCTTGCCTGTCTGGTGGTGCTGATATGCACCGCGCAGCGTATGGCCGGGATGCATGCGCTTGTCATGAATGCGACTACCGCCACTCAATTGGTACTGCAGGGTCAAAGTAATAGCGATGAGCCGGTGACGCCCTGCGAACTGAGCGCCAAATCGCTGATGGCCGTTCCGCCGATGCTGTTCGAAGGCGCGCTATTTGCCATCGCCCTGCTGCTGGCGGTGCTGGCGGCAAGCCCTGCGCGTATTGAGCGCCTCTGGCCTCCCCGCGAAATTTCACCTCCCCGGTTACGGGTACATCTCCGATTATGTGTTTTCCGTGAATGAGCACTGGCCTGACGGTTCAGGTTAATCATTCATTTACGGAGAAAATTTATGCTTATGGTATTCAGGCGACTACTGGTCTGCCTGCTTTGGCTATGGCTGCCCGTCAGTCAGGCCGCCGACAGCGGCTGGTTACGCGCCGCCGATAATCAACACGCCAGCGTCAGGCTGCGCGCGGAAAATGAGAGCAGCGGCGAAACGCGCCTGCTGCTGGACGTCGCGCTGGAAAAGGGCTGGAAAACCTACTGGCGCTCGCCGGGTGAGGGGGGAATTGCTCCAGCAATAACCTGGTCAAAACCACTTGATGTCAGTTGGCACTGGCCAACGCCGCAGCGCTTTGACGTCGCCGGAATTTCTACTCAGGGCTATCACGGCAACGTCAGTTTCCCACTGGAGATTCGCGGCCCGCTGCCGGAAACCCTGCGCGGCGTGCTGACGCTATCCACCTGTAGCAACGTCTGTATTCTCACCGACTATCCCTTCTCGCTGGATATGACCTCCCCCGCTGGAAGCGATTTTCGCTACGACTTCACCCGGGCGATGGGCACTCTGCCGCTGACGGACGGCCTGACCTCGCAGCGTAGCGCCAGCTATATCAGCGGTAAGTTAACGGTCACCGCCGTTCGCGAAGCAGGCTGGCAGCAGCCTTCGCTATTTATCGACAGTATGGATGACGTGGATTTCGGCAAGCCCGCCTTCGCCATCAAGGGGAAAACGCTTATCGCCACGCTGCCGGTCACCGATAGCTGGGGCGATGCTGCGCCAAACCTCAGCGGTAAGACTTTGTCGCTGGTGCTTACCGAGGGCGGTCAGGCCGAGGAGAGCCGGGTTGCCATTGTTCAGGGGACCGCCGCACCGGAGTTGTCTCTGTGGTGGGTGCTGCTGATGGCGCTGGCCGGGGGCCTGATCCTCAACGTGATGCCCTGCGTGCTGCCGGTACTGGCCATGAAGCTGGGCACGCTGGTGCAAAGCGCTAACCAGCAGCGCGGGGTAATAAGACGCCAGTTCCTGGCATCCGTTGGCGGGATTATCGCCTCTTTCCTCGTTTTGGCGCTGATGATGACCCTGTTAAGGCTGGGCAATCAGGCGCTGGGCTGGGGCATTCAGTTCCAGAATCCGTGGTTTATCGGTGCGATGGCGCTGGTGATGGTGCTGTTCAGCGCCAGCCTGATGGGGCTGTTTGAGTTTCGCCTCTCCTCTAACACCAGTACGTTTCTCGCCACCCGCGGCGGCAGCGGTTTATTGGGCCACTTCTGGCAAGGGGCATTCGCCACGCTTCTCGCAACGCCGTGTACCGCGCCGTTTCTCGGTACTGCCGTATCGGTGGCGCTCGTTGCGCCACTGCCGCTGCTGTGGGGGATCTTCTTCGCGATGGGTCTGGGAATGAGCCTGCCGTGGTTGCTGATTGTCGCCTGGCCCGGTTTCGCCCGACATCTTCCTCGCCCAGGCCGTTGGATGAACCGCGTTCGGGTCATTCTCGGGCTGATGATGCTCGCCTCGTCGCTGTGGCTGGTAAGCCTGCTGACGGTGCACATAGGCCGTCTGCCGGTGCTCGCACTGTTGGTGATTCTGGCTCTCGTTCTGCTGCTGGCGACGGCCTGGCGCTACCGCTGGCGTACGGCGCTACAGGCCGCAGCGCTAGCCCTGGTGATTGCGGTCGCGGTTGCTTTGATTTCACCACCGGAAGGCCAGGGTTCGCGCCGCGATCGCGTCAACTGGCAACCGCTCAGTGAACAGGCGATTGCCGACGCGCTGGCGAATCATCAGCGAGTGTTTGTCGATGTAACCGCCGACTGGTGCGTGACCTGTAAAGCCAATAAATACAACGTATTGCTTCGTGATGAGGTGCAGGAGGCGCTCTCAGCCCCGGATGTGGTGGCGCTGCGCGGCGACTGGAGTCGACCGTCGGACACCATTAGCCAGTTTCTGACCGCTCGCGGCAGCGCCGCCGTACCGTTCAATCAGGTTTATGGACCGGCGTTACCGCAGGGCCAGACGCTGCCTGCGCTATTAAATCGAGAAGAGCTTCTCGCCACCCTATCCGCTGCGAAAGGAAAATAATCATGAGAATCATCACCGCATTACTGCTGCTGTGCATAGCAACATTTAGCATGGCCGCGCCGGAATCGTCCACCGATGACCAGCTCGCCAGGCTGCTGTTTAACGATCCCTTAAGCCCGCGTATGGGAGCCAAAGAGCCGAAACTGACCATCGTCTCATTCACGGATTACAACTGCCCTTACTGCAAGCAGTTCGACCCAATGCTGGAGAAAATCGTCCATGATAATCCTGACGTTTTACTGATTGTGAAGCTACTGCCGTTTAAGGGGCAAAGTTCGGTCAACGCCGCAAAAGCCGCGCTCTCAACCTGGCAGCAGCAGCCAGATAAGTTTTGGGCGCTGCATCAGCGGCTAATGGCGAAAAAGGGCTATCACGATGATGTCAGCATTCACGCCGCGCAGCAGAAGACCGCCACTGACGGGGTGAAGATCGATGAGAAAACCATGGAGTCGCTGAAGATGAACCTGATTTTATCGCAGGTGCTGAATATTCAGGGCACACCGGCCACCATTATCGGCGACGAGATGGTAGCGGGCGCAATCCCCGAGGCAGATCTGGAGGCGCTGGTGAAAGAACAGCTGGCGAAAGCGGATGCACAGTAAATTAACGCGCTGGCTGCGCGAGGGGATCGTCTTGCTATTGATTGGGGTGGGGATAAGCCTGGCGGTGGATTACATACGTAAACCCGCATTGCCGCAAAATTTCACCAGCACGCCGCTGCAAACCCTTGATGGTCGGACGATCGATCTGGCGGCGATGAGCCACGAACGTCCGCTGCTGCTGTACGTCTGGGCCACATGGTGCGGCGTATGTCGTTACACCACGCCATCGGTGGCCGCATTGGCTGACGATGGCGGTAACGTTATAACCGTGGCGCTGCGCTCCGGCGATAACGCCGCCCTGGAGAAATGGCTGGTGCATAAAAAGATGGCGTTACCGACGATCAACGACGCCAGCGGTCAGCTCTCACGGCAGTGGGATGTGCAGGTGACGCCAACTCTGGTCGTAATTTCGCGCGGCGAGGTGAAGTCGGTTACCAGCGGCTGGACCAGCGGTTGGGGGATGCGCCTGCGGCTGTGGATGGCGTCGTAGCGCATCTCCCCCGCTCGCAGAGCTACGGGTCGATGCGGTCTGAACGTCTGGTAACCCGGAAATTCACAGTGTAATGGATCACAAAACTCCCGGTGGCGCTGCGCTGACCGGGCTACAAGTTCACAGTTGTCTGCGAGCGGGTAGCCCGGACAGGTGCGCAGCGCCGCCTCCGGGAAGGCGTTGTGGATTATCTTCCGCCCGCCAGCTCCAGAAAGCTGCCGGTTACGTAGGAGGCTTTGTCGCTCAGCAGCCAGGCAATGGCCTGGGCGACCTCTTCCGGCTGACCGCCGCGCTGCATCGGCAGCATCGACTTCATGCGATCCACGCGCCCCGGTTCACCGCCGCTGGCATGCATTTCAGTATAAATTAGGCCAGGACGAACCCCGTTGACCCGAATTCCCTGTGCCGCAACTTCCAGCGACAGGCCAGTAGTCAGGGTATCTACCGCGCCTTTTGACGCGGCATAATCCACATATTCCCCCGGTGCGCCCAGGCGCGAGGCCGCTGATGAAACGTTAACAATCGCCCCACCCTTACCGCCGTGCTTGTGCGACATCCGCTTTACCGCCTCCCGGCAGCAAAGAAAATAGCCAGTGACGTTGGTCGCCAGTACCCGGTTAATCCGCTCGGCGCAAAGGCTTTCAATCGTCCCCTGGGTAAACAAAATGCCAGCGTTATTGACCAGCGCCGAGAGCGGTTCGCCAAGGCGATCGACAGCCTCAAACATCGCCACCACCTGCGTTTCATCACTGACGTCCGCTTGCAGCGCAACGGCCTTTCCCCCGCTGGCGAGAATCTCTTTCACCACGCCGGTCGCAGCTTCACTGTTCTGGTGATAATTCACCACCACGGTATAACCTTCCTGCGCCAGCAGCAGCGCCGTCGCTTTACCTATTCCGCGGCTGCCGCCCGTCACTAATGCTATCGTCATGCCATTCCCCCAAAAAATAAAGGCGCCGCAGCGCCTTTAAAAGATAGTCTAATCAGCAAATTACTGATATTCGCTCATCGGTACGCAAGAGCAGAACAGATTACGGTCGCCGTAAACATCGTCCAGACGCTTCACGGTCGGCCAGTATTTATTGTTCAGCCCTGCCGGGAATACCGCCAGCTCACGGGTGTAAGGGTGATTCCACTCGCTCACCAGTTCGCCCTGGGTATGCGGAGCGTTAACCAGCGGGTTGTCTTCCAGTGGCCACTCACCGGCTTTCACACGGTCAATCTCGCCGCGAATCGCCAGCATCGCATCGATAAAACGGTCCAGCTCGGCTTTGCCTTCCGATTCGGTCGGCTCAACCATCAGCGTACCTGCTACCGGGAAGGACATCGTCGGTGCGTGGAAACCAAAGTCAATCAGGCGCTTAGCGATGTCCAGCTCGCTGATGCCGGTCTCTTCTTTCAGCGGACGAATATCAAGAATGCATTCGTGCGCCACGCGACCGTCGCGTCCGGTATACAGCACCGGGAACGCGTCTTTCAAGCGGGTGGCGATGTAGTTGGCATTCAAAATCGCCATCTGGCTCGCCTGTTTCAGCCCTTCTGAGCCCATCATGCGGATATACATCCAGCTGATCGGCAGAATCGAGGCACTGCCGAATGGTGCGGCGGAAACCGCGCCCTGACGGGTCAACATACCTTCGATTTGCACCACGCTATGGCCCGGAACAAACGGCGCCAGATGTGATTTCACGCCAATCGGCCCCATACCCGGGCCGCCGCCGCCGTGCGGAATGCAGAAGGTTTTATGCAGGTTGAGATGCGATACGTCCGCGCCGATAAAGCCAGGAGAGGTAATGCCGACCTGCGCGTTCATGTTCGCGCCGTCGAGGTAAACCTGGCCGCCGAACTGATGCACGATTTCGCACACTTCGCGGATCGTCTCTTCGTAGACGCCGTGGGTGGACGGATAGGTGACCATAATGCAGGAGAGGTTGTCAGCGTGCTGCTCCGCTTTTGCCCGCAGATCTGCCAGATCGATGTTGCCATTTTTATCACAGGCCACTACGACCACCTGCATCCCCGCCATCTGCGCGGAAGCCGGGTTGGTGCCGTGGGCAGAAGCCGGGATCAAGCAGATATCGCGATGCCCTTCGTTACGGCTCTCATGGTAATGACGGATCGCCAGCAGGCCCGCGTACTCGCCCTGTGCGCCAGAGTTCGGCTGCATACAAACGCTGTCGTAACCGGTCAAGGTGACCAGCCAGTCGGCAAGCTGGGCGATCATTTGATGATAACCTTCCGCCTGCTCGATCGGGCAGAACGGGTGCAGCTCGGCAAATTCTGGCCAGGTGATCGGGATCATCTCAGCGGCAGCGTTCAGCTTCATGGTGCAGGAGCCCAGCGGGATCATCGCCTGATTCAGCGCCAGATCCTTGCGTTCCAGCGAGTGCATATAGCGCATCATCTCGGTTTCGCTGTGATAGCGATTAAATACCGGATGGGTCAGGATCGCATCGTCACGCAGCATGCTGGCCGGGATCGAGCGGCTATCGAGCGCCACGTCTTTATCAAGGGTGTCGATATCCAGACCATGATCATCGCCAACGATGGCACGGAACAGGTTCTGCAGGTCTTCGCGGGTGGTGGCTTCATCCAGCGTGATGCCGACGGCGTTGTGAATATCGCTGCGCAGGTTGATCTGCAGCGCTTGCGCCCGCGCCAGCACCGCTGCTTTATCAGCTACTTCCACACACAAGGTATCGAAGTAATGTGCGTGACGCAGCTTGAGGCCTTTTTTCTGCAGGCCATCGGCCAGAATATCGGTCAGGCGATGAATACGGCTGGCAATACGTTTCAGGCCTACCGGGCCGTGGAATACAGCGTACAGGCTGGCGATGTTAGCCAGCAACACCTGGGAAGTACAGATATTGGAGTTCGCTTTCTCGCGGCGAATATGCTGCTCACGAGTCTGCATCGCCATGCGCAACGCAATATTGCCCGCCGCATCTTTCGATACACCGATAATACGGCCCGGCATGGAGCGTTTGAATTCATCTTTTGCGGCAAAGAAGGCCGCATGCGGGCCGCCGTAGCCCATCGGTACGCCGAAGCGCTGAGCGGAGCCGAAGACAATGTCCGCGCCCTGCTTGCCCGGAGCGGTCAGCAGAACCAGCGTCATAAAATCGGCGGCGACGCTGACAATCACTTTGCGCGCTTTCAGTTCCGCGACCAGCTTGCTGTAATCATGCACTTCACCCGTGGTGCCGACCTGTTGCAGCAGTACGCCGAAGACATCCTGGTGGTCGAGGACTTTATCAGCATCATCGACAATCACGTCAAAGCCAAAGGTTTCCGCACGGGTGCGCACCACGTCCAGGGTTTGCGGATGGATATCGGCGGCAACGAAGAAGCGGTTGGCGTTTTTCAGTTTACTCACGCGTTTGGCCATCGCCATTGCTTCAGCCGCGGCGGTGGCTTCATCCAGCAACGAAGCCGAGGCGATATCCAGGCCCGTCAGGTCGAGCGTCACCTGCTGGAAGTTCAGCAGTGACTCCAGACGCCCCTGGGAAACTTCCGGCTGATAAGGCGTATAGGCGGTATACCAGCCCGGATTTTCCAGCATATTGCGCTGAATGACCGGCGGCAGCTGCACGGCGCTGTAGCCCATGCCGATGTACGACTTGAAGCGCTTGTTACGACCGGCAATCGCCTTCAGTTCCGCCAGCGCGGCGAATTCGGTAGTTGCTTCGCCCACCTGCGGCGGCGTCGCCAGCTGGATATCCTGCGGCACAATCTGGCCAATCAGGGCGTTAAGCGAATCGGCGCCAACAGTTTTCAGCATCTCCTGCTGTTGCTGTGCATCCGGGCCGATGTGACGTTCAATAAAGGCGTCACGGTTTTCAAGTTGGCCTAAAGTCTGGGTCATGAGCGATGGTTCCTGAAACGTGCGGTGAATCGTAGGTGTCTCTACTTATCTGAATACGCAAACTAATTCGCGTTGCAGGCAGGTGGCAAGCCAGTGACAAATTCGTCGGGAACGAATTTGATCAGCCGAAGGCTGGCCTCCGGTGAGAGGCAGGAGCCTCTCATTAATCCCCAAGAGCGTACATAAGTACGTAACTGGGGTGAACGACCGCAGCCAACACACCTGCAACGTGAAGAATGAAACGTATTTATTCGTCTTCTAACAGCGCTTCGTATGCAGTGGCATCCAGCAAAGCGGCAACCTGAGCTTCGTCGCTGGCTTTGATTTTGAAGATCCAGCCGTCGGTGTACGGCTCGCTGTTCACCAGCTCAGGAGAGTCATTCAGCTCTTCGTTAACGGCAACGATTTCGCCGCTAATGGGTGCATAGATATCGGAAGCCGCTTTCACAGACTCGGCAACCGCGCAGTCAGCACCTGCTTCGACGATGGCGCCCACTTCCGGAAGGTCAACGAAGACCATATCGCCAAGCAGCTCCTGTGCGTGTTCGGTGATCCCGACGGTATAGGTGCCGTCAGCTTCTTTACGCAGCCATTCGTGTTCTTTGCTGTATTTCAGTTCTGCTGGTACGTTGCTCATCAATTCATCTCCAAAAGGGGAAATCACACCACGGCTTTGCCGTTGCGTACAAAAACAGGTTTAGTCACTTTTACCGGCATTTCACGGTTGCGAATCTGCACCACGGCGGTTTCGCCGATGCCTTCCGGTACGCGTGCCAGCGCAATACTGTAGCCCAACGTTGGGGAGAAGGTGCCGCTGGTGATAATGCCTTCTTTCTGATTACCATCGGCATCGCTAAAGCGCACCGGCAAGCCGCCGCGCAGGACGCCTTTGTCTGTCATCACCAGGCCAACAAGCTGCTCAGTGCCTTTTTCACGCTGTAACTCCAGCGCTTCGCGGCCGATAAAATTACGCTCGGCAGGCTCCCAGGCAATGGTCCAGCCCATGTTCGCCGCCAGCGGAGAAACGCCTTCGTCCATCTCCTGGCCGTACAGGTTCATCCCTGCTTCCAGACGCAGCGTGTCGCGTGCGCCCAGGCCGCATGGCTTAACGCCTGCATCCAGAAGACCGCGCCAGAAATCCACCGCCTGTTCGTTCGGCAGCGCAATTTCATAACCCGCCTCGCCGGTATAGCCGGTGGTGGCGATAAACAGGTCGCCCGTCTGCACGCCAAAGAACGGCTTCATGCCTGCAACCGCCTGGCGCTGCTCATCGGTAAACAGCGTCGCTGCTTTCTCTTTCGCCTTCGGACCCTGTACGGCAATCAGTGAAAGATCGTCACGCACGGTCATTTCAAGGCCATAAGATTCAGATTGCTGAGTTATCCAGGCAAGGTCTTTTTCACGGGTGGCGGAGTTAACAACGAGGCGGAAATAATCTTCAGAAAGGAAATAGACAATCAGGTCATCGATGACGCCGCCAGAAGCGGTTAGCATCCCACTGTAGAGCGCTTTGCCCGGCGTGGTGAGCTTATTCACGTCGTTAGCCAGCAAATAACGCAGGAATTCACGGATGCGACTGCCGTGGAAATCAACGATGGTCATGTGCGACACATCGAACATTCCGGCATCGCCACGCACCGCGTGATGCTCATCAATCTGGGATCCGTAATGCAGCGGCATCATCCAGCCATGGAAATCCACCATGCGCGCGCCGCACAGCGTGTGTTGTTCAAACAACGGAGTCTGTTGAGCCATCTTTTCCTCATCGAATAAAACGGAACCAGCCACTATTTTTGGCGATTTTGCGCCGCGAAATCCGCCGTCGACATCGCTGACGGACGCCGACGCAAACGTTCTCTTCGGCCAGAACTTACCACCGATACCGGGAGTAAACCATAAGCTGAATCAGGACATCACATTAGCTTATGACCAAAATCCGCCGATGAACCTACAGAGTTATTAACTAAATAAAAGCGACAAATGCCACATAAAAACAATGTAATAAACCTTAAAGGCAGAGGGTAATGATATTTTATGCGAAATTACGTACCTAATTTCTATAACAAAAAAAAGGTAACATTAATAAAACTAATGCGAAAAAAGAGGTGAGATTAGATTATTTCAAATGAGCCGGGAGACCCGGCGCGATGGCCGGGAAAGAGAAGTGTGATGGGCTTAACGTAACCAGGCAGGAAGGTCGTTTAGTCCCATTGCCTGACGGATAAGCTGCGGCTTCACACCGGGCAGCGTGTCCGCCAGCTTAAGGCCGATATCGCGCAGCAGCTTCTTCGCCGGATTGCTGCCGGAGAACATCTCGCGAAAACCCTGCATTCCTGCCAGCATCAATGCGGCGCTATGCTTGCGGCTGCGCTCATAGCGACGCAGATACAAATGCTGACCAATATCTTTTCCCTGCGCATGCAGGCGTTTGAGCTCATCAATCAGCTCGGCGGCATCCATAAAGCCAAGATTGACGCCCTGCCCCGCCAACGGATGAATGGTGTGAGCAGCATCGCCAACCAGCGCCAGACGATGGGCGGCGAACTGACGCGCATAGCGGCCCGTCAGCGGGAAAACCTGACGTTCGCTTTCCACCGAGCACAAGCCAAGGCGGTTATCGAAAGCAATATTCAACGCCTGGTTGAAAGCGGCTTCGTCCGCCTGCTGCATCCGCTTCGCGTCTTCAGGAGACAGCGACCAGACAATAGAGCAGAGATGCGGATCGCTGAGCGGCAAGAACGCCAGAATCCCTTCGCCGTGGAACGCCTGACGCGCAATCGCTTCATGCGGCTCTGCGGTACGAATAGTGGCAACCAACGCATGATGATGATAATCCCAGTAAGTCAAAGGAATATCGGCTTTGTTGCGCAACCATGAATTGGCACCGTCAGCGCCAACCACCAGCCGGGCGGTTAACATACTGCCGTCCTGCAGGCTCAGAAAAGCCTCATTCTCGCCCCATGCGACCTGCTGCAGTTGGGCCGGGGCCAACAGAGTGACATCGGAACAGCGCTGAGCTTTCTGCCACAGGGCATGGTGCACCACGGCGTTTTCGATAATATGACCGAGGTGGCTGAACCCCATGCTCTGGTCATCAAAGCTGATATGGCCAAAACTGTCTTTGTCCCACACTTCCATACCGTGGTAGCGGCTAGCGCGCTGGGCGATAATATCCTGCCAGACATCCAGTTTGCTCAGCAGCTTCTCGCTGGCGGCGTTAATCGCCGATACCCGCAACGCCGGTGGCGCATCCATACCCAGCGGCTGAGGAGTTGCCTGTTCCAGCACCGCCACGCGCAGCCCGCTCCCCTGCAAACCGCAGGCAACCGCCAGGCCGACCATCCCACCGCCAACAATGGCGACATCAACACTTTGCACGTTTAACTCCTTAACGGGGGACCCAACCGAGGGTACGCTGCGCCAGCGCATCTCGCGCCGGGGTAAATAATTCCATCGCCATCAGGCCCAGGTTGCGCCCCGCGACCAGCGGCACCCAGCGATTGGCGAACAGATGCACCAGCCCGTCAGTCACACCAATGGTGGCAGCTTTGTCATCGGCACGCCGCGCCTGATAGCGGCTCAGAAGTGAATAATCACCCGGATCCTGACCAGCGGCCTGCGCCAGCATTTCCGCCAGGCTCATCACATCGCGCAGACCGAGATTAAAACCCTGTCCGGCAATAGGATGTAACGTTTGTGCCGCATTGCCGACCAGCGCCAGACGATGCGCAACCGTGCGGGTGGCCGAAGTCAGCGATAGCGGATAAACGCTGCGCTTTCCGGCATGGGTAATTTGGCCGAGTCGCCAGCCAAACGCTTGCTGAAGCTCATGGCAAAAACGTTCGTCAGACCAGCTCAGCACCTCTTCTTGCCGCGACTGCGGATGACACCACACCAGCGAGCAGCGCCCCTGCGACATCGGCAGCATCGCCAGCGGGCCGTATTGGGTAAAGCGTTCGAAGGCGCGGCCGTTGTGAGGCAGGGCAGTACTAACGTTGGCAATAATTGCCAACTGTTCATAGGGTTGCTGCTGCCAGCTGATGCCACAACGAGCCCCCAGAGTGGAGCGAGAGCCGTCTGCCGCCACCAGCAGTTTACCGTGGAGAACCTCGCCGCTGTCCAGGGTGAGGCTTACGCCCTCCTCGCTGCGGCTGACGTCTTCCACTTTTGCCGGGCAGTGCAACGTAATGCCCGGCGCTTTGCGCAGTTGCGCAAACAAGCGCTGGCCCACATCATGCAGCTCAACCACCTGGCCTAATGCCGCCAGGCCATACTCCTGAGCATCGAGCGTCACAAAGCCCGCATGACCGCGATCGCTGACGTGGACACGCTGAATAGGCGTAGCGCAGTCGGCAATCTCTTGCCAGATACCCACCCGAGCCAGCTGTTGGCAGGTGCCGGCGGCCAGGGCGATAGCACGGGCATCAAAGCCAGGGTGCTGCGCGGATTCCGGCGCTGTCGCTTCCACCAGATGCACCGGCAACGTGCCGCTGGTGAAGCGAGAAATGGCTAACGCCAGCGTCGCGCCGGTCATTCCGCCGCCAACGATCAGCACGCTCATAGCTCGCGCGCCGCCGCCATCAGCGCCTCAATATCATCGGCTTTTTTCACGACGCCTGCGGTGAGATTTTCATTGCCGTCTTCGGTGATAACAATGTCATCTTCGATGCGAATGCCGATACCGCGATACTGAGCCGGAACATCGGCATCCATCGCAATATAGAGTCCCGGTTCGATGGTCAGCACCATCCCCGGTTCGAGGATGCGCGAACGGTCTACGTCATAGTTGCCGACATCATGCACGTCGAGACCAAGCCAGTGGCTCAGACCATGCATAAAGAAAGGACGATGGGCGTTGTTGGCAATCAACTCGTCGATATCCCCTTTGAGGATCCCCAGACGCACCAGGCCGGTAATCATAATCCGCACGACCTGCTGGCTAACCTCGTGAATTGAGGTGCCGGGACGATAGAGCTTCAGCGAGGTTTCCAGCGATTCGAGGACGATATCGTAAATCTCGCGCTGCGCCGGGCTGAACTTGCCGTTAACCGGGAAAGTTCGGGTGATGTCGCCCGCGTAGCCGCGATATTCACAACCTGCGTCGATCAGTACCAGATCGCCGTCGCGCAGTTCACATTCGTTTTCAGTGTAGTGCAGGATGCAGCCATTTTCGCCGCCACCAACGATGGTGTTGTAGGAAGGGAAGCGCGCGCCGTGGCGGTTGAATTCGTGAAGGATTTCGCCTTCAAGGTGATACTCAAACATGCCCGGGCGACATTTTTCCATAGCGCGGGTATGGGCCAGCGCGGAAATTTCACCAGCGCGACGCATCACCTCAAGTTCTTCCGCCGACTTAAACAGGCGCATTTCATGCACCATCGGCCGCCAGTCAATCACCGAGTTCGGCGCTTGCAGATTCTGGCGCACGCCTTTGCGCAGTTTTTCCAGCGCGTTGAACACGATTTCGTCTGCGTAAGCGTATTCACCCTGTGCAAAATAAATAGCATCGAGGCCGTTAAGTATCTGGAATAACTGCTGATTGATTTCACTAAACGCCAGGGCGCGATCGACGCCGAGTTTTTCCGGCGCAGCGTCCTGACCAAGACGACGACCAAACCAAATTTCCGCCGTCAGATCGCGGACGCGGTTAAACAGTACGCTGTGATTATGCGTTTCGTCGCTTTTAATCAAGATAAGGAGCGCTTCTGGCTCGTTAAAGCCGGTGAAGTACCAAAAGTCGCTGCTTTGCCGGTAGGGATATTCCGAATCTGCACTGCGTACCGCTTCCGGTGCGGCGAAAATTAGCGCTGCGCTGCCTGGCTGCATCTGTGCCAGCAGAGCCTGGCGACGAGAGAGAAATTCCTGCTGAGTCATGACGCCCCCTGAACGATTTAATCAATAATTAGAGCCTATCCCAGCAGGCTCTTAGTGTAATGTCGGCTTTTGAACTTCCGGCGCAGTAGGCTTTTGCGAAGAGAAGGTATCGTGGCACAAAAGCGCGGCAACGCGTACGTACTCGATAATCTCTTCGAGGGACATTTCCAGCTCTTCCTGGTCTTCATCCTCGTCGTAGCCTAACTGGGCAATGTTGCGCAGATCGTCGATGGCTTCGCCGGTTTCATCTTTGACCTTATCTAACTTAGGCTGCGTCACGCCCAACCCGAGCAGAAAATGGTTCACCCAACCCGCCAGCGCATCAGCGCGATCGAAAACGCTCACCGCGTCGCCATCCGGCAAATAGAGCTGGAACAGAAAGCCGTCATCTTCCAGCGCATCGCTGGTGGCGGAATGCATGCTACGCAGCGCCTGTGCCAGCTCATGACCAAAAGCAAGACCTTCGTTGGTCAGGTCATGTACCAACGGCTGCCAGCTGCTGTCTTTATTGCCGCCGCACAGGATCCCGCTGATCAAACCGTGCATTTCGGCAGGGGTTAATCCCACCCCTTGTTGGTTCAGTAACTGGTCTACGTCGTTGTAACCAGGCATTTCGTTCTGTATAGACATGCGCATTCGTCATCGTTGGGAGGAATTCATGATATGCTACCACTTTGGACCCTGGTGAACCAGAATGGGGCTTGTATCTTCATTCCAGGGTAGCTATAGTGTCGCCCCTTCGCAGACCCGGGCAGGGCGTGAAGGCAGCGCAGTCAATCAGCAGGAAGGTGGCATGTCTGCACAACCCGTAGATCTCCAAATTTTTGGCCGTTCACTACGAGTGAATTGCCCGCCTGAACAAAGGGATGCCTTAAACCAGGCAGCTGACGACCTGAATCAGCGGTTGCAAGATTTAAAAGAACGCACTAGAGTCACAAATACTGAGCAGTTGGTTTTCATCGCCGCGTTGAACATCAGCTACGAATTGGCTCAGGAAAAAGCGAAAACCCGTGACTACGCCGCCAGCATGGAACAGCGTATTCGGATGCTTCAGCAGACCATAGAACAAGCGTTGCTTGAGCAAGGTCGCATAAGCGAAAGACCCGGGCAGAAGTTTGAATAACACTTTGCATTTAACTGTGTTAGAGTAATCGCAAGAACAAAATTTCTCTGAGATGTTTGCAAGCGGGCCAGTCCCCTGAGCCGATATTTCATACCACAAGAATGTGGCGCTCCACGGTTGGTGAGCATGCTCGGTTCGTCCGAGAAGCCTTAAGACTGTGACGACACATTCACCTTGAACCAAGGGTTCAAGGGTTACAGCCTGCGGCGGCATCTCGGAGATTCCCTTCTTTATCGTTCCATTCCCCCTGTTTCATTTTCGGCTTTTGCCACCTGGTGTATTACACTTGCTTCGTTCGTCTCCTTTGCTCTCGTAACGCTTTTCAGGCAGCCCGGTATGACTCAAATTTCAGATATCCCACTAAGCCGACAACAAATTCGCCAGCAGACTCGCCTGCGCCGACGTGCATTAACGCCAGAGCAGCAAACGCAGTTTGCGCTTCAGGCCGCGGACCGAATGATGGCCTATCCACCGGTTTTACTGGCGCATACCGTGGCAGTGTTTCTCTCATTTGATGGAGAACTGGATACACAACCGCTGATTGATCAGCTGTGGCGGGCGGGTAAGCGAGTTTATCTTCCGGTGCTCCACCCTTTCAGCCCGGGTAATCTTCTGTTTCTGCACTACCATCCGAGCAGCAACCTGGTAGTGAATCGCTTGAAAATCCGCGAGCCAAAGCTTGATGTGCGCGACGTCCTCCCCCTTAGCCAACTGGATGTTCTGATTACGCCGCTGGTGGCATTTGATGCCGTCGGGCAGCGACTGGGTATGGGCGGTGGATTTTATGATCGGACGCTGCAAAACTGGCGGCAGTATCATCTACAGCCGGTCGGCTACGCCCACGACTGCCAGCAGGTCGAAGCGTTACCAGCGGAGCCGTGGGATATCCCGCTGCCCGCAGTGGTTACGCCAGCAAAAACCTGGGTGTGGTAGAGCGTCGGCCCCATTGACATTGCTTTTTTTTTAACCTAAATTCTCAGGTAAAGGGTGAGGGAGGCGAACCTCCCTCCTGCTTCCTCTCTGTTAATATGCTGGGTAGGCGATGATTAACAGGATAAGCAACATGATGAATAGTCTCATCATCGTCCCTTTCCTTTTAGAGCCCCTGCTTCGGTAGGGGCTTTCCCGTTTCAGCCTCATGCTGCGCCCTTATCGTAATTCCCTTTCTTTCAGGCACAACGACATCTATCGGCTTTAATCACCGTTTGCGGCAAGCCTCGCAAAGAGTTTGTATGAGCGCGGGAAATTTCAGAAATGAGGGGCTCGGAAAGGAAAAAGGGCAGGTCAACAACCTGCCCACTGACAAAAATGATTAGAACAACAGACGTGCGCGAATCGTACCAGGAATAGCTTTCATTGCCTGCAGCGCCTGCTGCGCGACATCTTCTTCCGCTTCAATATCAATAACCACATAGCCCATCTGCGGGGTGGTTTGCAGATACTGAGCCGCAATGTTAATGCTCTGAGCGGCAAAAATCTGGTTGAGAGCAGTCAGTACGCCCGGACGGTTTTCATGGATGTGCAGCAGACGGCGACCGCCGTGCAGCGGCAGCGACACTTCCGGGAAGTTAACCGCAGAAAGCGTTGAACCGTTATCGGAGTACTTCGCCAGCTTGCCAGCGACTTCCAGACCGATATTTTCCTGTGCTTCCTGGGTTGATCCGCCAATGTGCGGAGTCAGGATCACGTTGTCGAATTCGCACAGCGGCGAATTGAACGGGTCGGTGTTGGTCGCCGGTTCCGTCGGGAATACGTCAATCGCTGCGCCCGCCAGGTGTTTGCTCGCCAGCACATCACACAGCGCCGGGATATCAACTACAGTACCGCGAGAGGCGTTAATCAGCAGCGCACCTGGTTTCATCAGCGCCAGTTCTTCTGCGCCAATCATGTTCTTGGTGGAGGCGTTTTCCGGCACGTGCAGGCTCACCACATCGCTCATATTCAACAGATCAGAGAGATGCTGAACCTGAGTGGCATTACCTAATGGCAGTTTGCTTTCAATATCATAGAAATAAACGTGCATTCCCAGCGATTCTGCCAGAATACCCAACTGGGTACCGATATGGCCATAGCCGATAATACCCAGTTTTTTGCCGCGCGCTTCAAAGCTGCCGACAGCCAACTTGTTCCAGACACCGCGGTGCGCTTTGGCGTTTGCCGCCGGTACGCCACGCAGCATCAGCAGCAGTTCGCCGATCACCAGTTCAGCAACAGAGCGGGTATTTGAGAACGGCGCGTTAAACACCGGAATACCGCGTTTTGCCGCCGCATTCAAATCAACCTGATTGGTACCGATACAGAAACAACCGACCGCAACCAGCTTTTCCGCCGCCGCGAAGATCTCTTCAGTCAGGTGAGTACGGGAACGCAGGCCGATAAAATGGGCATCACGGATCGACGCTTTCAGCTCTTCGCTGTCCAGCGCGCCTTTGTGAAATTCGATGTTGGTGTAGCCTGCTGCGCGGAGGTTATCCACCGCTTTTTGATGCACACCTTCAACCAGTAGAAATTTAATCTTGTCTTTTTCCAGTGATACCTTAGCCATTTCCCCGTCCTGTTTTTGTCTTATCTGATGTCGTGCGGAACGAAAGTTCTTCTCAGCAACATATCAAAAAAAACTATTGCGGCAATATGAACGTTTGCGTCGACGACCTGAAGAAATATCACACAGAGGGAAATGACAGGACAAAACACCAGAAAGTAAAAGAAAGGTAGATTGTTAATGACACCAGCCGCATAAATGTGACAGAAGTCACCAAAATCGTCCTGACAAAAAAATATTTACGAGGGAGCCATTCACTCCCCCTGATCAGACTATTTAGTGATAGTTTTTACACCATCGGCGGTTCCGATCAACGCCACGTCAGCGCCACGATTGGCGAACAAACCAACGGTAACGACGCCTGGAATGCCGTTAATCGCATTTTCCAGCGCGATAGCATCCAGAATCTCCAGGCCAAATACATCGAGGATCACGTTGCCGTTATCAGTCACCACGCCCTGACGATATTCAGGACGACCACCAAGCTTAACCAGTTCACGCGCGACGGCACTACGCGCCATCGGAATCACTTCAACCGGCAGCGGGAATTTGCCCAAAATATCGACCTGTTTAGACGCATCAGCGATACAAATAAACTTATCCGCAACCGAGGCGATAATCTTCTCACGCGTCAGCGCTGCGCCACCACCTTTGATCATCTGCATATGGCCGTTGATTTCATCAGCACCGTCAACGTAAACGCCAAGACTATCCACTTCGTTGAGATCAAACACATGAATGCCGAGGCCTTTCAGTTTTTCAGTCGAAGCATCAGAGCTGGAAACCGCGCCTTCAATCTGCCCTTTCATGGTGCCCAGCGCATCAATAAAATGCGCCGCCGTGGAGCCAGTGCCGACTCCAACAATGGTGCCAGGTTGTACATACTGCAATGCCGCCCAGCCTACCGCTTTTTTCAGTTCATCTTGCGTCATGATTATGGTCCGAGATGTGAATTCCTGTGGCGCATTATAGAACATCAAAGGTGCCATTGTCCCTGCGACGGGGATCACACAACTGAGTAGATCATTTTTCGTCTTCATCAAAAACAAATTTATGTCATAGTGCAAGTTAACGAAAAGTACTAGGGGTACGCCAGATCAATGAAACGACCGGACTACAGAACACTACAAGCGCTGGACGCGGTAATCAGGGAACGAGGGTTTGAGCGCGCCGCTCAGAAGCTTTGTATTACACAGTCCGCCGTCTCCCAGCGTATCAAACAGCTGGAAAATATGTTTGGGCAGCCTCTGCTGGTGCGTACCGTCCCGCCGCGTCCGACCGAACAAGGGCAAAAGCTATTGGCCCTGCTGCGCCAGGTTGAGCTGCTGGAAGAAGAGTGGTTGGGCGATGAGCAGACCGGTGCTACGCCGCTGCTGCTGTCATTGGCGGTCAACGCCGACAGCCTGGCGACCTGGCTGCTGCCCGCGCTTTCCAGCGTACTTTCCGACTCGCCTATTCGTCTGAATCTGCAGGTCGAAGATGAAACCCGGACTCAGGAACGCCTGCGCCGTGGCGAAGTGGTTGGTGCGGTCAGTATCCAGCCGCAGGCGCTGCCAAGCTGTCTGGTCGATCAACTCGGGGCTCTGGACTACCTGTTCGTCGCCTCCAAAGAATTTGCACAACGCTATTTCCCTAACGGCGTGACCCGCTCGGCGCTGCTCAAAGCCCCGGTAGTCGCATTCGATCATCTTGATGATATGCATCAGGCCTTTTTGCAACAGAACTTCGACTTACCACCTGGTAGCGTACCCTGCCATATCGTTAACTCCTCTGAGGCCTTTGTGCAACTGGCCCGTCAGGGGACGACCTGCTGTATGATCCCGCACTTGCAGATTGAGAAAGAGCTGAACAGCGGCGAGCTTATTAACCTCACCCCTGGCCTGTTCCAGCGCCGGATGCTCTACTGGCACCGTTTCGCGCCAGAAAGCCGCATGATGCGCCGGGTCACCGATGCGCTGATCGCTTACGGCCACAAAGTGTTAAGGCAAGATTAAGCCTCGCCAGCAGGTCGGATCCATCCGGCCTGCTTGACCCACCATCCCTACACCACGTCTTTGAAATACATCACAAAATAAAATATTCCATGCGGCAAAAAACGACGCATTGATGGCTATTTTTTGCTGGCGACAAGGATCGTTAAAAAGCTCACCGTATTCGCAATACCTTATTTTAATTGTGGAATACGGAGCACAAAATGTCAGACTTGCAGGAGTGGCGGACACTCGCCAATAAGGAACTGAGTCGGCGGGAAAAAACCGTTGAGTCTTTGGTAAAACAGACGGCAGAAGGGATTGCCATCAAACCACTGTATACCGAAGCCGACCTCGATAATCTGGAGGTCACTGGCACGCTTCCCGGCCTGGCACCTTACGTTCGCGGCCCGCGGGCCACCATGTATACCGCCCAGCCATGGACCATCCGCCAGTACGCCGGTTTCTCCACCGCCAAAGAGTCCAACGCCTTTTACCGCCGCAACCTCGCCGCCGGGCAAAAAGGGCTTTCCGTCGCTTTCGATCTCGCCACCCATCGCGGTTACGACTCCGATAACCCGCGTGTGGCGGGCGACGTTGGTAAAGCGGGCGTCGCCATCGATACCGTCGAAGACATGAAGGTGCTGTTCGACCAGATCCCGCTGGATAAGATGTCCGTATCGATGACCATGAACGGTGCAGTGCTGCCGGTGCTGGCGTTTTACGTCGTGGCGGCGCAGGAGCAGGGCGTGGCGCCGGAACTGCTTACCGGGACGATCCAGAACGATATTCTGAAAGAGTACCTGTGCCGCAACACCTATATTTACCCGCCGAAGCCGTCGATGCGCATTATCGCCGACATCATCGCCTGGTGTTCAGACAACATGCCGCGCTTTAACACCATCAGCATCAGCGGCTATCACATGGGCGAAGCGGGCGCTAACTGCGTACAACAGGTGGCGTTCACCCTCGCCGACGGCATCGAGTACATCAGGGCCGCACTCTCCGCCGGGCTGAAAATCGACGATTTCGCCCCGCGCCTGTCGTTCTTCTTCGGCATCGGCATGGATCTGTTTATGAACGTCGCCATGCTGCGCGCCGCACGCTATCTGTGGAGCGAGGCGGTCAGCGGTTTTGGCGCGACCAATCCAAAGTCGCTGGCGCTGCGCACCCACTGCCAGACCTCTGGCTGGAGCCTAACCGAGCAGGATCCGTACAATAACGTGATCCGCACCACCATCGAAGCACTCGGCGCTACGCTTGGTGGCACCCAGTCGCTGCACACCAACGCCTTCGACGAGGCGCTCGGTTTGCCCACCGACTTTTCCGCCCGCATCGCACGCAATACGCAGATCATCATTCAGGAGGAGTCGGAGATCTGCCGCACCGTCGATCCGCTGGCCGGTTCTTACTACGTGGAGTCGCTGACCGATAACATCGTCAAGCAGGCGCGGGCGATTATCCGCCAGATCGACGAAGCGGGCGGCATGGCAAAGGCCATCGAAGCGGGCCTGCCGAAGCGGATGATCGAAGAAGCGTCCGCCCGCGAGCAGTCGCTGATCGACCAGGGCAAGCGCGTTATCGTCGGCGTCAACAAGTACAAACTGGAGAAAGAGGACGAAACGGCGGTACTGGAGATCGACAACGTTAAAGTGCGCAACGAGCAAATCGCCTCGCTGGAACGCATTCGCGCCACCCGTGACGATACGGCAGTAAAATCCGCGCTGAGCGCCCTCACCCACGCCGCACAGCATAATGAAAACCTGCTCGCCGCCGCCGTTAACGCCGCCCGCGTTCGCGCCACGCTCGGTGAGATTTCCGACGCGCTGGAAGCCGCGTTTGACCGTTATCTGGTGCCCAGCCAGTGCGTCACCGGAGTCATTGCGCAAAGCTACCACCAGTCGGATAAATCCGCCGGCGAGTTTGACGCTACTGTTGCGCAAACTGACCAGTTCCTGGCAGAGAACGGCCGCCGTCCGCGTATTCTAATCGCCAAGATGGGCCAGGACGGCCACGATCGCGGGGCCAAAGTGATCGCCAGCGCCTATTCCGATCTCGGCTTCGATGTCGATCTCAGCCCGATGTTCTCCACGCCCGATGAGATCGCCCGTCTGGCGGTAGAAAACGACGTGCACGTGGTTGGCGCGTCGTCACTGGCGGCGGGCCACAAAACGTTGATTCCTGAACTGGTTGCCGCACTGAAAAAATGGGGTCGTGATGATATCTGCGTCATCGCCGGCGGCGTGATCCCGCCGCAGGATTACGCCTTCCTGCATGAGCATGGCGTAGCGGCCATTTACGGCCCCGGCACGCCGATGCTGGAGAGCGTGCGCGACGTGTTGACGCGGATTAGCCAGCATCATGATTAACGAATCCACCCTTGCTGATGCCATCCGTCGACTGCTGCTGGGGGAGCGCGCCACGCTCGCCCAGGCCATGACGCTGGTAGAAAGCCAACATTCTCGGCATCAGGCGCTGAGTACGCAACTGCTGGACGCCATTATGCCGTTCACCGGTAACGCCCTGCGTTTGGGCATCACCGGTACGCCGGGAGCCGGAAAAAGCACCTTTCTGGAAACCTTTGGCATGTTGCTAATCCGTGAGGGGTTAAAGGTGGCGGTAATTGCCGTTGACCCCAGCAGTCCGGTTAGCGGCGGCAGCATTCTCGGCGATAAAACCCGGATGGTCGAGCTATCGCGCTCAGACAGCGCGTTTATTCGGCCGGTTCCCTCCGGCGGGCACCTTGGCGGCACAAGCCAGCGCGCTCGGGAATTAATGCTGCTGTGCGAAGCAGCGGGTTACGACGTGGTGATCGTCGAAACCGTCGGCGTTGGGCAGTCAGAAACAGAGATCTCCCGCCTGGTGGACTGCTTTATCTCACTGCAAATCGCCGGTGGCGGCGACGACCTCCAGGGTATCAAAAAAGGCATCATGGAGATGGCGGATCTGGTGGTCATTAACAAAGATGACGGTGATAACCGCGCCAGCGTCGCCATCGCCCGCCATATGTACGAATCCGCGCTACATATATTGCGTCGAAAATACGCTGAGTGGCAGCCGCGCGTTCTGAGCTGTAGCGCGCTGGAAAAACGCGGTTTAGAAGAAATCTGGCTCGCCATCCTTGACTTCAGAACGGCACTGACCGCCAGCGGAAGTCTGGAAAAACTGCGTCAGCAGCAGGCGGTGGAGTGGCTGCAAAAGCAGACCGAAACGGAAGCGCTGCACCAGCTCTTTGCCCGTACCGACTTCGAGCACTACTTCCAGCAGACGCTACAAGCCGTCAAAAATAACAGCCTCTCGCCGCGTACCGGACTGCGGCAGATCAGCGAATTTCTCCAGAATCATTACTTTTAATGCAAGGATATTTATGTCTTATCAATATGTTAATGTTGAAATCATCCAGAAAGTTGCGGTCATTGAGTTCAACTACACCCGCAAGCTCAATGCCCTGAGCAAGGTGTTTATCGACGATCTGATGCAGGCGCTAAGCGATCTCAACAAGCCGGAAATTCGCTGCGTGATTTTACGAGCCCCGAGCGGAGCGAAAGTCTTCTCCGCTGGTCATGACATCCACGAATTACCCAGTGGACGCCGCGATCCGCTCTCTTATGACGATCCGCTACGCCAAATCACCCGCATGATCCAAAAGTATCCGAAGCCGGTGATCTCAATGGTTGAAGGCAGCGTCTGGGGCGGTGCGTTTGAGATGATCATGAGTTCCGATCTGATTATTTCTGCCAGCACCTCAACCTTCTCAATGACCCCGGTCAACCTCGGCGTACCGTACAACCTGGTCGGCATCCACAACCTTACCCGCGACGCAGGTTTCCATATCGTTAAAGAACTAATTTTCACCGCCCTGCCGATTACCGCCCAGCGCGCGCTGGCGGTCGGCATTCTCAACCACGTCGTGGAGGTTGAAGAGCTGGAAGATTTCACCCTCCAGATGGCGCACCACATCTCGGAAAAAGCGCCACTGGCGATTGCGGTAATAAAGGAGGAGCTGCGCGTGCTTGGCGAAGCGCACACCATGAATTCCGACGAATTCGAACGAATTCAGGGGATGCGTCGCGCCGTTTACGACAGTGAGGATTATCAGGAAGGTATGAGCGCGTTTATAGAAAAACGTAAACCTAATTTTGTCGGCCATTAAGGAGAGCAAAATGAAACGGATGAGCGCCGATGAAGCGGCGGAGATTATCCAGCACGACCAGATGGTTGCGTTCAGCGGGTTCACGCCCGCCGGTTCGCCCAAGGCCCTGCCTGCTGCCATTGCCCGCCGCGCCAGCGAACTGCATCAGGCGCAACAGCCTTTTCAGATTCGTTTGCTAACCGGGGCGTCAATTAGTGCAGTGGCGGATGATGCCCTATCAGAAGCCGACGCCGTCTCGTGGCGCGCACCGTATCAGACCGCCTCAGGCCTGCGGCAAAAAATCAATCAGGGGAGAGTGAAATTTGTCGACCTGCACCTGAGCGAAGTGGCGCAGATGGTCAACTACGGCTTCTTTGGCGATATTGACGTTGCGGTGATCGAGGCTTCAGCCATTGCGCCGGATGGGCGAGTCTGGCTCTCCAGCGGGATCGGCAATGCACCAACCTGGCTGCTGCGGGCAAAAAAAGTGATCATTGAGCTTAATCACTACCACAGCCCGCGGGTTGCTGAGTTGGCTGATATCGTGATCCCCGGCGCGCCGCCGCGTCGCAATAGCGTCTCTATTTTTCACACCATGGATCGCGTAGGCAGCCAGTACGTACAGGTCGATCCGAAAAAGATTGTCGCGGTAGTGGAGACCGATCTGCCCGATGCCGGTAACGCACTGGAGAAGATCAACCCTTTCTGCCAGCAAATCGCCGACAATGTAGTGACATTTTTGCTCAATGAGATGGCGCAGGGACGGATCCCGTCTGAGTTTCTACCGCTGCAAAGCGGAGTTGGCAATATCAACAACGCGGTGATGGCGCGGCTTGGCGAAAACCCGGATATTCCGCCGTTTACGATGTATTCAGAGGTTTTGCAGGAGTCGGTGGTACATCTGCTGGAAAGCGGAAAAATCACCGGGGCCAGCGCCTCCAGCCTGACGGTCTCCGCCGATTCGCTGCATAAGATTTACGACAATATGGACTTCTTCTCCAGCCGCATCATACTGCGCCCGCAGGAGATCTCCAATAATCCGGAGATCATTCGCCGTTTGGGGGTTATCGCCCTGAACGTCGGGCTGGAGTTTGATATCTACGGTCACGCCAACTCCACCCACGTGGCCGGGGTGAATCTGATGAACGGCATCGGCGGCAGCGGCGATTTCGAGCGCAACGCGTATCTCTCCATTTTCATGGCACCGTCAATTGCCAGAGACGGGAAAATCTCGACGATTGTGCCGATGTGCAGCCATGTTGATCACAGCGAGCACAGTGTGAAAGTCATCATCACCGAGCAAGGGATCGCCGATCTGCGTGGGCTATCGCCGCTACAGCGGGCGCACACGATTATCGAAAATTGCGCGCATCCGCTCTATCGAAACTACCTGCATCGCTATCTGGAAAATGCGCCCGGCGGGCATATCCATCACGACCTCCGCCACGCATTCGATCTGCACCGTAACTTAATCGAATACGGCTCGATGCTCGGCTAATTCGCCGTGCCGTCGCGATCTTCAGTAATGTGCTGAAGCATTGCGGCGGTATAGCGATGGTTTTTCAGCGAGTAGAGATACTCCTGCATATACATTGGGCTACCGGGCGCGTCGAAGTACTTCAGCTTCGCCGGGTTCACCAGACGCCAGGCAAAATGCGGGATCACCGTCAGAAACTGTCCGCGCTCCACGGCGCTGATCTTGACCATAAAGCTGTAAGGCCGATAGATGACCGTGGGATTAATTCCGCATGGGCGCATATAAGCATCCAGCATCGCCTCAAAATTCGCTCGGTTCTGGAAGCGCATTTGCAACCAGGGTAGCTCACGCAAAAGCTCTTGCGGTGGCTTATCTTCGTAACGACGGGAAACAAGAAACCCCAGCCGCAAAGGTGCAAGCTCGGTGATGGTCAGATTTTCTAGCTCCTGAACGCGAGCGGAAACGTGCTGTGGCGAGATAATAAAATCGAGCTGATGGTCAAACAGATTATCAATCACCCCATTTTCGCTGAACTCCACCGCCTGCGCGGTGACGCCGTCGTATTTGTCGCCGAGGCTTATCAGCTGATCAAAAATAATGGTGGGATACGTGTTGTCGATACCGATGACAATATTGCGCGAACGGTGCGTCGAGTGATGGATTTCGTTATCAATTGCCGATAAGCGCTGATAAATCGGAAACAGCTTCTGATAAAGCTCCTGCCCCGCTTTGTTCAGACTGATACTGTTATCTTTGCGGGTAAACAGCGTATAGCCAATTTGATCCTCAAGCGCAGCGATGCTTTTGCCAAACGGGGAGGCGGTCATGTGTATTTTTTCCGCCGCTCTGGCGATGTTATTGGTCTGCGCCAGCAGGATAAAATTACGCATTTTTTTCGAAATAAAGATATCCATGTTTACCTCGTAAAAGGACAGGGATATATCCTCACTTCATCAGGAGAAAAGACTTTTGCCGTGCTCTCATTTTTACAGATGGTCACAGAAAAAACCCGGCACGAATGCCGGGTAACGGAATTACTGTGCCGCTTTTGGCTCTTCAGCGGGTTTCGCTGGCGCAGCGGGTGCTGGCGTAGACTGGGTCGGTTGCAGTTCAAACACCACATCAACCTGGTCATCAAACTGAATGGTCGCCTGCTCGTAGGTTTCCTGAGCAGAAACCGGTGCGGCATCGGCTTTCATCATCCGCACCATCGGGCTTGGCTGATAGTTGGAGACATGATAACGCACGCTATAAACCGGCCCCAGTTTACCATGGAAGCCTGTCGCCAGCTCTTGCGCCTGATGAATGGCATCATCAATCGCCGCTTTACGCGCTTTGTCTTTGTAAGCATCCGGCTGCGCAACGCCCAACGACACGGAGCGAATTTCATTCAGACCGGCTTTTAACGCCCCATCCAACAGGCCGTTCAGCTTATCTAACTGACGCAGCGTGACCTCAACGGTACGCACTGCGCGGTAGCCCTTGAGAATGCTTTTGCCATTCTGATAATCATAATCAGGCTGGGTGCGCAGGTTGGCCGAGTTAATATCTTTTTTTCCAATGCCGCTCTTTTCCAGGAAGGAAAGATACTGAGCCACGCGCTCATCGGCCTGTTTCTTTGCCGATGCCGCGTCTTTCGCGGAAACGTTGACTTCAATCGCCAGAGTTGCGATATCAGGAACCGCAGCGACGCTGGCGGTGCCTGAAGTGACAATATGTGGGCCGTTTGGCAATTCATTTGCCTGAACTGCCATTACGCTAAATCCGAGTGCCGCCGCCAGGGCCATGACTTTTAACTTCACTGTCGTATCTCCATCTTACATTGGTCGTCCATACACAGACGCATGCCTGCAAGCTTAGCGCGTACACGCGGAAAGTCCATCGGACAAGACTTAGTTAAGCAGCATCTGCACATGCACCAGGCCGTCTTTCGCCAGCTGTAGCGCAATCACCCACATCACCAAGCCGACCAGCACATTGATAATGCGCTGTGCCTTTGCCGTGCGCAAACGCGGGGCCAGCCAGGCGGCCAGCAGAGCCAGACCAAAAAACCATAAAAATGAAGCGCTGATGGTACCTAACGCGAACCAGCGCTTTGGCTCCATTGCTAACTGTCCGCCCAGGCTGCCGAGCACCACGAAAGTATCAAGATAAACGTGCGGGTTGAGCCAGGTCACCGCCAGCATCGTGACGATGATTTTCCAGCGTCCCTGCTTCATGACTTCCGCACTGGCCAGCTCCAGATTGCTGCTAAAAGCCGTTCTCAACGCGCCGAAACCGTACCACAATAAAAAGGCCACGCCGCCCCAGGTTACCAACGCTAACAGCCACGGAGACTGCATCAACAGCGCGCTGCCACCAAATATACCGGCGCAGATCAGCAGCAGATCGCTGATAGCGCATAGCAGCGCAATCATCAGATGGTACTGGCGGCGAATGCCCTGATTCATCACAAACGCATTTTGGGGTCCGAGAGGCAAAATCATTGCCGCTCCCAGGACAAGCCCCTGAAAGTAATAAGATAACATGTTGAATATTTCCGCTAAGGTCGTTAATGCGGCTGACTATAGCGCGATATCATTATTAGCGGAAATTGATATTATTAATCATTAATTAGCCAGACTAATAACTGAGTGTTTCCCATAATTTGACTCTGCAAACTAAAAAGGCTCACCATCTGGGACGGCGAGCCTTTATCGCTAAACCTGGCGTGAAAATTACTCCGCCGGGTCTTTTATCTGCTTCAAATTCACATCCATCTGCGGATACGGGAAGCTGATACCGTTAGCGTCAAAATCGCGCTTAATACGTTCCAGAACATCCCAGTAAACGCTTTGCAGATCGCTGCTTTTACTCCAGACGCGTACTACATAGTTCACTGATGAAGCGCCCAGTTCATTCAGGCGAACGGTCATTTCACGATCTTTCAGGATACGCTCGTCCGACTCAATGATATTGGTCAGTAGCTGTTTCACCTTGTCTATATCAGCGTCGTAGGCCACGCCAATCACAAACTCGTTGCGACGGACCGGCTCACGGGAGAAGTTGATAATGTTTCCGGCAATAATTTTACCATTCGGCACCACCACAATCTTGCCATCCGCGCTACGAAGGGTTGTGGAGAAAATCTGCACGTTCAGCACGGTACCCGCGATACCGCCAAGGTCAACGTATTCACCCGCACGGAATGGGCGGAATACGACCAGCAGAACACCAGCAGCAAGGTTAGAGAGCGAACCCTGTAGCGCCAGGCCGACTGCTAAACCGGCAGCGCCGAGAACCGCGATGACTGAGGCTGTTTGCACCCCGACGCGGCCCAAAGCGGCAATCAGCGTAAAGGCAATAACGGCGTAACGTACCAGCGCAGAAAGAAAATCGGCAACGGTGGCGTCAATATGTCGCGCCCGCATCAGGCGATTCACCGTATTGGACACAATCCGCGCCACGATCATACCAACAATGATAATCGCGATAGCCGCTACGATGTTGACGGCATAGCTCAGCAGTAATTCCTGATTGCGCACCAGCCACGAACTGGCGTTATTTATGCTATCGACAACGTTCAAATCTTCCATTTAACATTCCTTATGGATACCCGGACGGGAAATAAAAAACCAAACCTGAAATAACAGGTAGGTTAAGGGTAAACAAAAAGTGTACGTTTTGCCAAACTGATCACATTTATTTAGCAACATTTCATGTTGTTCAGATAATAAAAAAGCCCGCATTTCTGCGGGCTTCAGAGTAAGAAACAGCGTTTTCTTACAGAACGTCGATCGCGTTCAGTTCTTTAAATGCCTGCTCCAGACGTGCCACCATGGTCACCTGAGCAGCACGCAGCCATGCGCGCGGATCGTAGTATTTTTTGTTCGGCTGGTCTTCGCCTTTCGGGTTGCCCAGCTGGCCCTGCAGGTAAGCTTCGTTCGTTTTGTAGTAGCCCAGAATACCTTCCCAGGTCGCCCATTGGGTATCGGTATCAATGTTCATTTTCACTACGCCGTAGCTTACGGAGTCTTTGATTTCCTGAGCAGAAGAACCGGAACCGCCGTGGAAGACGAAGTTCAAGCTGTTGTGCGGCAGGTTATGTTTCTTAGAAACATAGTCCTGAGAATCGCGCAGGATAGTCGGGGTCAGTACTACGTTACCCGGCTTATAAACGCCGTGTACGTTACCGAAGGAAGCCGCGATGGTGAAACGCGGGCTAATTTTGCTCAACTCGGTGTAAGCGTAATCAACGTCTTCCGGCTGGGTGTACAGTGCAGAAGCGTCCATGTGGCTGTTATCCACACCATCTTCTTCGCCACCGGTGCAACCCAGTTCGATTTCCAGAGTCATGTCCATTTTAGCCATACGAGCCAGGTATTTAGAACAGATCTCAATGTTTTCGTGCAGAGTTTCTTCAGACAGGTCAATCATGTGAGAAGAGAACAGCGGTTTGCCAGTAGCTGCGAAGTGTTTTTCACCCGCGTCCAACAGACCGTCGATCCACGGCAGCAGTTTCTTAGCGCAGTGGTCAGTGTGCAGGATAACTGGAACACCGTAGTGCTCTGCCATCTGATGTACGTGATGCGCACCAGAGATAGCACCCAGGATTGCTGCGCCCTGAGGAACGTCAGTTTTCACGCCTTTGCCCGCGATGAACGCTGCGCCGCCGTTAGAGAACTGAACGATAACCGGAGAACGAACTTTTGCAGCTGCTTCCAGAACGGCGTTGATGGAATCAGTACCCACACAGTTTACTGCTGGCAGAGCAAAGTTGTTTTCTTTAGCTACCTGGAACACTTTCTGAACGTCGTCGCCAGTGATGACGCCCGGTTTTACGAAATCAAAAATTTTAGACATGTTACGTAGTCCTGTATCTGTATCTTCGACCGTTGAAGAAGGTTCGCGAGCGTTTAAGCGCGCTGAAAAACAGGCGGGTCACCCCGCCTGAACTGAATTACTTCTTAGCGCGCTCTTCGAGCATAGCTACTGCTGGCAGGACTTTGCCTTCCACGAATTCGAGGAATGCGCCGCCGCCAGTGGAGATGTAGGAGATTTTGTCAGCAATGCCAAACAGGTCGATTGCTGCCAGGGTATCGCCACCGCCTGCGATAGAGAAGGCTTCGCTATCAGCGATAGCGTTCGCAACGATTTCAGTACCTTTGCGGAAGTTCGGGAATTCAAACACGCCAACCGGACCATTCCACAGAATAGTTTTGGCATTTTTCAGGATTTCAGCCAGCTGCTGCGCGGAAGCATCGCCCAGGTCCAGAATCTGCTCGTCATCTTTAATGTCGTTAACAGATTTCAGGGTAGCGGCTGCGGTTTCAGAGAACTCAGTTGCCACGCGAACATCAGTCGGTACCGGGATATCACAGGTAGTCAGCAGGCGCTTAGCTTCGTCAACCAGGTCAGCTTCGTACAGGGATTTACCCACGTTGTGGCCTTGAGCGGCAACGAAGGTGTTGGCGATACCACCACCAACGATCAGCTGGTCAGCGATTTTAGACAGGGAATCCAGAACGGTCAGTTTAGTGGAAACTTTAGAACCACCCACGATAGCAACCATCGGGCGAGCAGGTTCTTTCAGCGCTTTACCCAGCGCGTCCAGCTCAGCGGCCAGCAGCGGACCTGCGCAAGCCACGTCAGCAAATTTACCGATGCCGTGGGTAGAAGCCTGTGCACGGTGAGCGGTACCGAATGCATCCATTACGAATACATCACACAGCGCAGCGTATTTTTTAGACAGAGCTTCATCGTCTTTCTTTTCGCCTTTGTTGAAGCGAACGTTTTCCAGAACAACCAGTTCACCAGCGGCGACTTCCACGCCGTCCAGGTAATCTTTAACCAGACGTACCGGGTTAGACAGTTTGTCTTTCAGGTAGTTAACAACCGGCAGCAGAGAGAATTCTTCGTTGTACTCGCCTTCGGTAGGACGACCCAGGTGGGAAGTTACCATCACTTTCGCACCCTGTTTCAGGGCCAGTTCGATGGTCGGCAGAGAGGCACGGATACGCGCATCGCTGGTTACTTTCCCTTCTTTAACTGGTACGTTCAGATCCGCACGGATAAAAACGCGTTTACCAGCAAGATCCAGATCGGTCATCTTAATTACAGACATGGTGAATCCTCTCGTTGATTCTTGATAAAGTTTTGCAAGCGCTTACGCGCCTTACCTGAAACCTTGTGCGGCCATCGCTAACGTGGTGTCGAGCATCCGGTTAGCAAAGCCCCATTCGTTATCGCACCAGACCAGCGTTTTGATCAAATGCGCGCCGCTTACCCGCGTTTGCGTACCATCAACAATGGCGCTATGCGGATCGTGGTTGAAATCTATCGAGACTAACGGTAATTCCGTATAGTCAACTATACCATGAAATGCACCCTGTGCTGCTTTTTGCAGCAACTGGTTGACTTCATTTGCTTTTACTGGTTTCTTCACCGTCACGCTGAGGTCGATAGCCGTCACATTAATAGTCGGCACACGCACCGCAATCGCTTCGAAACGATCGTTAAACTGAGGGAAAATACGCGTGATCCCCGCAGCTAGTTTAGTATCAACCGGGATGATCGACTGACTGGCCGCTCGCGTACGGCGCAAATCCGGATGATAAGCATCGATAACCTGCTGATCGTGCATAGCGGAATGAATCGTTGTTACCGTGCCGGACTCAATGCCGTAGGCATCATCTAACAGTTTAATGACCGGAATAATGCAGTTGGTCGTGCAGGAGGCATTGGAGACGATACGGTGCTCGGCTCGCAGTTCATCATGATTGACGCCAAAAACAACCGTCGCGTCGAGATCGTTGCCGCCAGGATGTGAAAAGAGCACTTTCTTCGCGCCAGCCTGAAGATGGGCTTCGCCATGTTCACGGCTGCCGTAAACGCCCGTACAATCAAGCACCACATCCACCGCCAGCTCACGCCAGGGCAACACCTCAAGGGAAGATTCATGCAGCAGGCGAATAGCATCATCGCCGACAAACAGCTGCTCTCTTTCCTGGCGTACATCCCAGGCAAAGCGCCCATGGCTGGTGTCATATTTCAACAAATGAGCGATGCCGGCAGCATCCGCCAGTTCATTGATTGCCACCACGGTGATTTCCGCACGACGCCCGGATTCATACAAAGCACGAACCACGTTACGCCCGATGCGACCGAAGCCATTAATCGCAATGCGTATGGTCATAGGTCTCCTGCAAGGCTGTCCATGAAATGAGGTGGCTGACAGAGTAATGCAGCTACGCTCTAAGGGAAACCTTACCTGTCGCAAACTGCGACTGATTGATTAATTGTCGAACATTTAGACGACTGAAACGCTTCAGCTAGAATAAGCGAAACAAGGAATAAAAGGAATGACTGTCCAGTTGAAGAAGCCATTTATCTGACTTACGTCACATTTTAAAAGGAATAGTTGCAACACGAGTAACGAATAGCAAGGACGGTGCGAGCAGACTTCCTGTCTTGTCGCTCTGACCACAGCGGAGCGCTGGGATGGCAAATTGCCGGATACCATGATTCATGGCGGCACTGCTCCCTTTATCTCGACTAAATACAAACAGGGCCGTTATCGCGGCCCTTTTTGCAACACTCGCCTGAGTCAAGGGCAGGCAATCTTATATGCACCGTCAGCCGTCATCTCTAACGTCAGGTTTGCAGCCCGGCTGTTTTCGAGCACACGGCGAACGTTCGGACCATCGGTACGCTCGTAAAACGCCTCGGCTTCAGCTTGCGACAGGCCTCCGGCCAGCTTGCGCCCAACCAGCCTGGCCCGCAAAGCGTTGGCTGGTGCTTTAATAAACAGTGAAAAATCGCAAAACTCCGCGAGTACGCGCCACTGCTCATCATCCAGCAGCAGCCAGTTGCCCTCAACGATAACAACGGGAGCATTTACATTAATGGCAGCTTCAACCGGGTCATGCTTTTGCCGATCGTATTGCGGCCAGTCGCCCTCACCCTCGCGAATCTGGCGAAGATTTTCCGCCAGTTTGGTCACATCGAACGTTTCCGGTGCCCCTTTCGAGCCACGTAACCCATGCTCTTCAAGCCAGGTGTTATAGTGGTGAAAACCGTCCATCGGTAGCGTCTGGATTGGTGTCAAATGCGAGTCCTGACACACTAAAAACTCCCAAAACGTCGTGAGCGTCGATTTCCCTGTCCCTGGCGGTGCACTGAGGAAAATAATGGTCCGCCGGTTCGGCGTTAAAGCATGTAATCGGGTAAAACGGTGCAGTAAAGGTTTATGGACGTTCTCAATTTCGTCATCACTGTACCGGGCATCAACATTCAGCCCATTAATACTCAGCGTTATATTCACGGCGTTAATTCCTTTAATATCGTCGTTATCGCCAACGCCAGCGCGGTTTTCACCATATTAATGAAGCGAATTTCTGACCACGCAGAGAAATCAGCAAACTTCATTGATTTCAACGCGCCGTATAATGCGGTGTTATTCGTAATGCTATTTACATTACAAATAAAATCCCAGGTCAACTCGTCCGCAAATCCGGGAAGATCGCATTGTTCAGTCAGATACTGATAAAACTGCGAAAAGTGGGTGATATCGGCATAGAGCCATTTGTCCATTTTCCCCAGCGCATATATCAGTCGTAACGCCACATCAATATCATCAAGCGGGCCGCTTTGCGCGAGTAACGGCTTCACTGCATATTCCACGATCTCTTCATCATTATTAACGAACAGCGAGGGCAGAAAACGCTTGATGGCCTGCAACAAGAGGGTATTTGCAGTCGCCATAAAGGAGAGTAAATCTTGCTGGGCATCCAATTGCTCCAGCACGTCATCTTCTGTTAGCGTCGTCATTCGTTTCTCGATAAATCACCAGGAATGCAGAGAGTCTACTATATTACACGTTTGGTCTATGCCACTGATCAGGATTGTTTGTGTGCGAACTCCGCCCTCGCCACGTTGAATTCCACGCAGCAGGTCACCTCCTGTGACGCCGGTTGCAGCGAACAGAACATCGCGGTGGCTCACGATATCATTAAGCCGATACACATGGTTGACCTTCACGCCCATCTCATCGCAACGGCTGCGCTCTTCCTGCGCTATCTTCTGGTGCTCAGACGAGTCGCCTTTCGCCTCACAAAAGTCGATAAGTTCCGCCTGCATATCCCCACCTAAAGCAGTCACCGCACACGCCGATATCACCCCTTCCGGCGCGCCGCCAATGGTGAACATCACATCGTAAGCATTGTCCGCCATGCAGGTCTGCACGCTGGCGCAAAAGCCATGACCGCCAGCGCATTACTTTGCCCCATCGCAACCATTCGGGTTCCTTCTATTGGATCGACGGCAATATCAGTAGCCAACCCCTCGCCGCGTCCAACCTGCTCGCCAATCCACAACATGGGAGCATGGTCGATTTCCCCCTCTCCGATGACGATCCGCCCCTGAAAATTAAGCTCATTAAGCGCCTGCCGCATTGCGCTTACCGCCAGGCCATCAATTTTGTTTTTATCCCCGCACCCCGTTTCGGGCCAGGCAGCAAGCGCTGCCTGTTCCGTAGTGCGTAGCAGCGGCCACGCCAGTGACTTCATTCCGCCACCTCGCCAATATCAACGCCAAAGTGTGCCAGAAGATACTTCTCGGCCTGCTCATTCCAGATCCCGTGCGTCTCTTCTACCAGTTCCGCCAATTGCTTAAACAGCGGGTCGGTTTTACCTTTCTCAGCAAAATCAGTAATCGCCGTTAGCGGCATCGTCACGCCGTTATAAATCAGCTTTTTGCCACCAGGAATGTTGGGCAGATTGAGCACCGTGTCCGGCACCGCATCCAGCCCGCCAATATGCGTCACCATAAATGAAGGCTGTAGTTGTCCAGTTGCGCTCAGGGCAATCGCTTCAAGCATGTCATCCGTTGAGCCACCTGAAGTCCCCACGACATGGGTACTGTTGTAATGCACGTTGTAGAAGTTAAACGGGACTTTAAAGTTTTTATCCGTAGGGCCAGCAAAGAAGTTCAGGCATCCATCTTCCGACAGCAGCTCATCCGCCATTTCCACGATGGCGGGAACGGCAGCATATACGAAGACATCGTCAAATCCTTCGTCATTCGTCAGCGCCCGCAGCGCCTGTACCGGATCTGCAACGTCCCGTGTATTGACATAAACCAGCTCAATCCCTTTACTGGCAGCCAGTTCTACCGGCAGGAGTTTTTGCGCCTGCACCAGGCGCTTTTCATCAATATCAACCACTACCACCCGCGCCGGGGCAATGTTGCCGTTGATAGCATAATCTATCGCGCCAATGCCCATCGGCCCGGCACATGCCAGCAGCGCCAGATTGCCGCCAGGCTTAATTCCCATCCGATGCTCATAGACATAAGGCGTGGTATGGAAATTGGCATTATATGCACCAATAATGCAGCACATAGGTTCGGCCAGCGACGCGGCGGCAAAATAAGAACCGTGATATGGCAGTACGCATCCCAGATTAATAGCCACCTCAGGGATAATCATATAGGTCGCGTTACCGCCGAAGTATTCATAGCTATAACCTGCTGAATATCCGCTTGGTAGCCCCATCGCCGGTTGCAGAACAAACCGCTGACCTTTTTTATATTTATCGGTAAGGTTTTTCCCCACCTCGACAATAATCCCCGCACATTCATGACCGGTAATAACCGGATGATTTTCTAAATCATCGGGAACGCGTTTATGTTCGCTGCCTAAAGCGGCGGCCTTCCAGGTAGATAAACACACGCTATCGGAGATTACGCTCACCAGCAATTCATTATCGGTAATTTGCGGAAGTTCGAATTCACGAATGCGGACATCCTGCTTGCCATAAATAGCGGCAACTTTGGTTTTCATATTAACTCCGTAAATTAATGAGCAATCAGGCACTGAGGTTTTTAAACAACTCATCCAGGTGCGGATCGCCGATATAGTTTTTAATCAGGATTAAAGGTTTATCACTGACGCGTTTAACACGGCCTTCCAGGCTGGCATGAGTGACGATAATATCCGCATCATCTGGTACATTTTCGATGGCATAGTGGGTGACAGTAATAGCCAGCCCCGCTTTTTCCAGACGTTTACGGAAAGTTGTAGCACCCATCGCGCTGGAGCCCATACCCGCATCGCAAACGAAAGCAACGCGTTTAACCTGCTTGTAAGAAAACGATCCTTCGCGTTTCATCGCTTTTACCGCTTTAGCAGATTCGCTAAATGTATCTTCTTTTTCGACTTCGATGCTTTTATCCATCTTCAGAATAAAAGAAGTAATGATAAAGGTCACCAGAGCTCCTGCAGTTACACCTGCGATGGTGGCGATAAACGACCCTTTCGGTGTTAATGCCAGGTAGGCGAAGATTGAGCCAGGACTCGGTCCAGCAACCAGGCCGCCACCCAACAGATTAAAGACCCAGGTACCGGTCATTCCACCGCCGATCATGGCAATCAGCGTTAACGGCTTCATCAACACATAAGGGAAATAGAGCTCATGGATACCGCCAAGGAAATGGATAATCATGGCGCCCGGAGCGGACTTTTTACTCATGCCTTTACCAAAGATGGCAAACCCGAGCAGCAGGCCCAGCCCTGGACCGGGATTAGAGGCCACCATAAAGAAGATCGATTTTCCGGTCTCAGCAGCCTGTTGCATACCCAGCGGATAATAGACGCCCTGATCGATGGCATTGTTTAGAAAGAGAATTTTCGCAGGTTCGTTGATAACCGAGAGCAACGGCAGATACCCCGCATGCACCAGAGCTTCAATACACTCCTTCACAAAATTATTCGCAACGAGAACCGCCGGGCCAATAATTTCAAATCCCAACAGGCACAAGATCATGCCAGCGATACCGAGAGAGAAGTTATTGATGACCATTTCAAAACCGGCAGGAATACGTTTTTCCAGCAGGCGGTCAATATGTTTAATTACCAGGCCGCCGAGCGGCCCCATGATCATAGAACCAAGGAACATTGGAATATCAGCGCCAACAATCACGCCAATGGAACCAATGCCGCCCATTACCGCTCCGCGCTTGCCGCCAACCAGGTGACCGCCGGTTGAGCCAATCATTACCGGTAATAAATAGGTGATCATCGGGCCGACAATTTTGGCAAAATGCTCATTGGGCATCCAGCCAGTAGGAATAAATAATGCGGTAATAAACCCCCAGGCAATAAATGCGCCGATATTGGGGATGACCATGGCAGTCAAAAACCCACCAAAAGCCTGGACCTTTGCACGAGCAGACTTGTTTTCCATATTAATATCCTGAAAGGAGGGAGTAGATTATGCGCGGGAGATAATATCCGCTAATTGTTTCTCAGATTTAGCCGCCAACAACGCAGCCAGGTTTTCCTCTTCACACAATAATTCACTTAATGCCTGAATCGCACCAATATGCGAATCTGAATCGGCAGCAGACAACCCAATTAATAACTTAATGGGTTCATTACCCTCGCCAAAGCTGACGTGGTTTCGCAATAGCGTTAATGACATCCCTGTTTTTAACGCACCGTATTCAGGACGCGCATGAGGCATTGCCACTTCGGGAGCCAGAATATAATAAGGCCCGTTAGCTAACGTAGACTCTTTAATTGCCTGAACATATTGCGGGCTAACATAATGATTAGACAATAAAGCTGACATTGAAAAATCAACCGCTTCTTGCCAGCTTGATGCTGAATTCTTTATCGATATTGATGCTTCTGGGAAATAATCAATCAGTCGCATAGGTCATCCTTTTATTTTATTTCTAGGGTACAGTTTATCGTTAAAAACAAAATACTCGGGAGGCACAGTGAAATCAATAAGCGACAAAAGAGAGGCGAACTGGCTGAAGGTTTTTACGAAATGAATAAAAACAACAAGTTGATAATTAAAAAAATAAAATCAACTATATATTTGTGATTTCAATTGCAAATATGAAAAATCACTAAATTAACGTTTTGTGAAGCACATCACCATTAATGACTTGATGATAACTAACAAAAAAAGCTAGCGCTGTCTCAATCAAAAGAAACGGGCCGCCTGAGCGACCCGTTTATTATCATAAAAATGATTACAGCAGTGCTTTCGCTTTGGCGACAACGTTATCCACGGTGAAGCCAAACTCTTCAAACAGCA
>NZ_JAPUEW010000064.1:0-53505 GCF_027492335.1 Klebsiella sp.
CACAGCCGTCAGCGGTTTGGTAGCCCGGACAGATGCGTAGCATCGCCTCCGGGAATAAGTCGCCGGGTCAGGCATTCATGCCATGACCCGGGACTGCTTCAATCGCTTAGAACCACGCTTCAAACATGCCGCCGAGGTTAAGTGAATCCAACTGTTCGTCTTTGGTACCGTTAACTTTCGCGGTACGCTTGTTATCTACCTGGCCTCCGGTTACGTAGAAGCGCAGCATTGGGCGGAACTCTGGCCCCATACCGATCGCAATGTTCTGCGACAGCGTCAGCTTCCATCCATGGTTGTCTCCGCCCTGATCGTAATCAACACGCTGGTAGCCTGCTTCCAGCCAGGTCGAATGCACATCGTTCCAGAAGTACATTGGACGGACAATCGCGCCGTAGTTTTTACGGTTGTCGGTATTGTCTTTACTGTTGTCATAGTCGTGGAAGGCCAGCAGATATTCGATCTGCGCCTGCTGGGTAAACTTATAGTTGCCTTCGAAGCTGGCGTAGATAGCGGTCAACCCGTCCGTTTTGTTGTAAACGCTGTTATCCGAGTTATCGGAGTAGCGCAGGATAACCTTGTTCACGCCGCTGTCGTCGCTATTGGTATGGCTTAATAGCAGGCCGCCCTGCCACGCATCGAGCTGCTCGTCGTTATCCACCGCTTTGGAATCAAAACCGTAGTTGGCATAAACCTCAACGTCAATCGGACCGGCTTTGATGTTATGGGTTTTGGTGGTCAGCGCATAATGACCGTTATCGCCAGTGTCGGAGTTACCGGTACAGGTGATGCGTGATGGGTTGGACTCATCGGCCATCACTTCCGGGCTACAGGATTTCACCTGCGATACCGCCGCTACGTCGAACTGTACGCCGCCGATATCGAAGTTTTTCACCCCGGCGCCCTGACCGTCATGGTTCATCCAGAAGTAGTCGTTGATCCCCTGTTGCGGACGCTGGTGGAAATCACGACCCGCCCAGATATAGGCGTTAGGGTTGGACTCCAGCACGTTGGTGACGCCAACGTAGGCTTTTTTCAGGTTAACTTCATCACTCCAGTGATCGAACATGACGTTGATATCCCAGATAGCGCCCTTGCTGCTCTTAAAGGCCTTGGTCAACTGGAACTCGCCGCCGTTGCCTTCGTTGCCAAGACGACCAATCGCTGAGGCGCCGTTATAGGAGCCGTCCACGCCGACGTATTTCTGATCGCCGGTCTGGAAGTGTGCACCGTAGCGCGCGTAGCCGCTGAACTTCAGGCCGAACGGCACCGCCATGTCCGGCGATTGCGCGGCGGTTTGTGGGTTGGTCTCCAGATCCACCTTTTTCGCGGCGGCAGCGTCCATTTTAGCCTGACGGTCAGCCAGCGCTTTATCGACGGCTTTAGCCACAATGGCGTCAATTTGTTCCTGAGTAAAATCTTGTGCTAATACGGAAATTGGGCACAGCGCGGCGACGACCGCCATGGCTAATGGCAGCATTTTCACAGTTTTCATAATTATCTCGCTTTTAATAATTCATATATTCAGATAATAGCTATCCCGCCAGGATAAGCTGGTTTTACTTAATATAGGGTACGACTGAGTTATATATTAACGTTGATACAGATGAATAATCTCTTCTGAAAATTCACGAGCCAGCAGAGAATTCATCAGATGATCCTGGGCATGCACCATAATCAGCGTCATCGGCTGGCGCGCTTCGCCCGCATCCTGCTCGATAAGCTGGGTCTGCATCTGATGCGCCCTGCGGGCATAACCATCAGCCTCATTAAGGAGCAACCGCGCTTCATCTATATTACCGGTACGGGCACAATGAAGCGCTTCAAAACATAATGAGCGTGACTGTCCCGCGTTGACGATAATTTCCATTACCGCATCCTCTAATTCAATCATGTTATGTCCTGAGATCATTAACTTTATTATTTAAATAATGTGGTGAAAGTCCTTTTCCTGTATTATTTACGCTGTCATTTTAAAAATATATTCGTTTAATTATTAGCTGACGGTTTCAGCAACCGGTGTTGCGTTTTTTGCTTTTTCAACTTCAGTTTTCATTAAGGAGCGTTCATAAGCGCGCAGGAACGGCAGATAGATAACCGCCGACATCACCATACAAATCACGCACATGACCACCGGGCTTAAGGTCCAGTTGGCAGCCCACGATGCGCCAATGGGAGCTGGCGTTGTCCATGGGGTCAGGGAAACGACCTGGCTCAGCCAGCCGAGACGCGTCGCGCCGTAAGCCAGCACGGCGTTGATCATCGGCACAAAGACAAACGGGATAAACATCATCGGGTTCATAATAATCGGCGCGCCGAACAGAATCGGCTCGTTGATATTAAAGAAGCTGGGTACGACGCCCATTTTGCCGATGGTGCGCAGGTGGGCCACACGGCTACGCAGCAGCAGGAACGCCAGCGGGAGCGTGGAACCGACGCCGCCGATTAGCAGGTAGTGGTCCCAGAAACCTTGCAGATAGACGTGAGGCAGAGCCGCACCAGCCGCCAGCGCTGCCTGGTTTGCCGACAGATTGGCCATCCAGAACGGGTTCATAATGCCGGTGACAATCAGCGAACCGTGGATCCCGGCGAACCAGAAAATCTGGCACATCAGGACGGAAAGCAGAATCGCCGGCAGTGAGTCAGAGGCGGAAACCAGCGGCTCCAGCAGGTGCATAATTGCCTGCGGTAGGATCATACCGGTCTGCGCTTCGATAAACAGGTTCAGCGGATGCAGGGTTGCGATCACCACCAGCACCGGGATAAGGATTTCAAACGAGCGCGCAACGCCGGTTGGCACCTCTTTCGGCAGGCGAATCGTAATGTTGTTCTGCTTCAGCCAGGCGTAAACGCGGGTGGAGTAGATAGCAGTGATCAAGGCGGTAAAAATGCCCTGGCCGGAGAGGTACTGGGTGGAGATTTTGCCATCAGCATACGGCGCGGCAACCAGTAAAAAGGCCATAAACGCCAGCAGACCGGACATCACCGGGTCGAGCTGGAACTGGCGTCCCAGGCTGGCGCCAATACCTACAGAGATAAAGAACGTCATCACCCCCATGCTAAGGTTAAACGGTAACATCAGCTGCTCGCGATATTGCTGAGAGAAATCCAGCCAGCCGCGGGCGAAACCGTTAGTGGTATCCGGTGAAAAAGGAGGAAAGATAAATACCAGCATGAATGAGCCGATGATCATAAACGGCAATGCGGCAGTGAAGCCATCGCGAATAGCGATAACGTATTTCTGCTGCCCAAGGCGTCCTGCCAGCGGTGTAATTGATTGCTCGATCACGGCAATCATGGACTGATACAGAGAACTCATTTGCACACCTCTTAATGCGCCGCTTCTATCAGCGACAGAGCATAATCCAGGACGTTATCTCCCCGCTGCATTCCGTAATCCATGGTGTTAATTGGCTGGACTGGAATATTCAGGGAAGCGGCTTTCTCAGATAAAGTTTTCAGCATGTATTTCACCTGGGGGCCAAGAAGCACCACCTGGTACTGTGGAAACTGTATGTCAAATTCGGAAACACCATAAGCATCAATCTGCACCGGCAGGTTACGTTCCTTTGCGACATCGACCATCTTTCTGACCAGCATACTGGTGGACATCCCGGCAGAGCAGCACAGCATAATCTTGTACATCGACGACCATCCTCAAAATGTAAAAAGTTATTGCGTGGATGATTTGATATCAGACGGAAACCGGTTTCCATTTATAAAAAACAGAACTGTGATAACCGTCAAGATCTGTCAGCCATAGGGCTGATTAATTAGATTTGGCTCACATATTCCTGTGGTTTTTGCTACGTTCTTCCATGAAACGGAGAATCGGTTTCCAAATAAAAACGGAAACAGATATACTGCACATGGTTATTATTGAAGCGATTCAGGTCCAGGGATTTGCAGGGATCGGACTGGCCCTGTCAGGGGAAAATGATGTCTACAATCAATGATGTATCACGCTTAGCTGGGGTATCGAAAGCCACTGTCTCTCGGGTATTGAGCGGTTCGCGCGGGGTGAAGGAAGCCAGCCGACAGGCGGTGTTACAAGCGGCGGAAGAACTTAACTATCGGCCAAATATGATTGCGCAATCTTTGCTTAGTCAAACCACCGGCTGCATTGGCGTGATTTGCGCTCAGGACAATATTAATCAAACCACTAGCTACCTCTATGCCCTGGAAAAACAGCTCAGCCAGCACCAGAAACATCTGCTGCTGCGTTTCGCAAATTCCCGTGGCAGGGTGATGCATTCACTGGAAGAGCTGACCTGCGGCCTTTGCGATGATGTATTGATTATTGGCGCACGGTTTCCGCTAAATATCGACCGGCCTGACGTGGTGCTGATTGACTGCCTGGAAAGCGAAGGTGTGAACAGCATTCATTTTGACCATGCCTTTGCGGCGGAAACAGCCTGTAACTATTTGATAAGCCAGGGGCGGCGACAGATTGCGCTGATCCATCCGCAGGGCAGCGGTTTTGCCGATCAGGTGCTGCTTGGCTACAAGCACGCTCTGGAAAAGAGTTTCCTGCCGTTTAATCGCAACCTGATCTTTCTCGACAGCCATTCGCCTTCCGTGGCGGTGCAGGAGTTGGTAAACAACGCAACCACGCTGAATTTCAACGCCTTGCTGGTGGCAAACGAGCAGCAGGCGCAGCTGGTGGTCCCGCAGCTCCAGGCATTCAATCGTGCGGTGCCGGAAAAAGTCATGGTGTTCAGCCTTGCGGGCTCGTTACAGCTGCCCGGTATTCCGACGATTCCGGCGATTGAATATTCAATGGACGCCATGGCCAGCCGGATAGTCAACTGGCTGACCGAAAAGACGCAAATGCTCGGCAGCAGCCCGCTACGCGGAGATTTGATTATTCCGAACCGCTAATTACACGAAACGCTTTGCCGCGGGCGCTACTGCGTCGGGCACTGAATGCCGCTAATCGCTTTCTGATAGGCGGCATCGTTGTTTTTATCCAACGCTCGCGCTGCGCTTTGCACAGCGACTTTATTTTCTGGTGACTCCAGCACGCGATTGGCAAATATCGTATCCGCCATGCCGCTGCTGGCAGGGCAGTTTTTCCTCACATCCTTCACTATCTGCTGCTTTTGTTGCTCAAACTTCAGTCCGGAGAGCGGTGCGGCTGTTGCTACGGCAGGTAGCGCCAGCCAGGTAGCCAACGACAGCGCAATACTTATTCTTTTCATCATGGATATCCTTATTTTTATTAAAGCGTTCCTCTAACTATAGACGCATTCCCTGGGTATCAATTTTGCGCCCAGGTTTCCGCAAAAATGCATCGGTTTCAGCTCCCGAGCGTTATATCTCGAACCGGCAAGCAAAGTCGTTTATGCGCAGGTGCGCGGCGTATTTACGCGCCAGCTATTCCGACGTACTGGCTGGATGAGTTTGCCGATGCAACTACCGTAGTGCCGGATGACGAAATCATGCAGCACCGGCACGTAGCGCTGCTGGAACTGATCCAAAAGCATATCCGCCATCGCGAGTTACTTGGGCTGGTGGAACGATTAGCCGAGCTGTTGGTTAAAGGTTGCGCTAATAACAGCCAGATGAAAGCGCTGTTTAATTACATGCTGCAGTGCGGCGAGCGCCTCGTTTTACTGAATTTCTTCACGAGGCTGCACAACGCGTTCCTCAACATAAGGCGAAACTGATGACGATTGCAGAAAGATTGCGGCAGGAAGGGAGACAAGAAGAAGCATTACGTATTGCCTGATTATTTCTGGAGCAGGGGTTCGAGCACGAGCTGGTAAGGGTTGTTTGTCAGCTATCAGATGATGATATGAAGATGCTGCAAACTCAGGTCGCAGCATCTTCAGCCAGATAATCATCAGGCCGTTTTAACCCTACGCCGCGAATCCATGGCGATCAGCACGACCGACGAGAGAATCAGCAGCGTGCCCAGCCAGTCCGGCAGGGTAAAGGTGATGCCGAGCAGCAGTAGAGAAAGCAGGGCGCTGCTCAGCGGTTCCGCGCAGCTGAGAATTCCCGCCTTTGCGCCGCCAATCTTCTGCGCGCCGTTCAGGTAGAGGCTAAAGGTCAGCGATGTGCCGATAACCACCAGGTAGAAAAAGGCCAGCAGCAGACTACCGTTAACCACAAAATGGTTGCCCTGTCCGGCGTAGAACGGCAGCAGCATGGCACCGCCGAGCAGCATGCTCCAGCCGACGATCGGCAGCGTGCCGTAGCGGGCAATCAGCGTTGAAGGATAAGTGGTGTAGAAGGCGGCGGCAAACGCTGAAGCAATCCCCCAGAACAGCGCTGCGGGGGAAATCGACAGCGTCGTCGGGTTGCCGTGGGTGACCAGCAGGAAAGTGCCCGCCAGCGAGGTGCCGATAGCCGCCAGCACCAGCGGACTGGGGCGCGTTTTACGGGCGATGGCAAACCAGGCGACAATAATCGTCGGCGACAGGAACTGCAGCACCGTCGCGGTAGCGGCGTTGGATTTCTCGATAGTCATCAGGAAGGTGTACTGCACGGTGAGCGCGCCGAACAGCGAGAAGATCAGCAGGCTAATCGCATCTTTTCGGTTTTGCAGAACGCGAAATATTTTGTCGCCATGAACGAACGAGAGCATCAGAAGAATCAGACCCGCGAACAGCAGGCGCGTCATGGTCAGAAACGGCGATGACATCTGACTTTGCTGCATAATATATTGCGCACAGACGCCGGAACTGCCCCACAGCACGGCGGCTATTAGTACGTTCAGCATCCCTTTTTTGCTGGAGCCCATCTTTCCCTCAAGTGAAATATCGCAAAAGCGGCATCATAACATGAGCGCGTCCGCGCGGCGGGGCAGGAAATGGTAGTAGGCCATTTGGTTTGCTGGTTAAAAGCCGGGTTTGCAGCGTTAATAAACCACAGGGAACGTGTAGGCCCGGTAAGCGCAGCGCCACCGTGCAATGGTTACGGGATACACTCTGCCAGCAAATTTAACCCGCCATCAGACGGGTTAAATGTCGTTCGATACTTGCACATCAGACCTTCATCTTAGCTCAAATCGACGTTTTTACTGCCAAACAGCCAGGTCAGGGCGAATCCACAAAGATAAGAGACCGCCAACCCGGCAGCATATACCGCCATTCCGGCGTAAATTCCGCTGCCGGAGGTCATTAGCGGCAGCGCCACCAGCCCGGAGGGGCCAAACACCGTATTGAGGCCAACCGGCAGGCCCAGCCATGCAATCAGGCCGAGGAAGAAACCGCCGCAGGCACCGCCGAGGCAGGCAGTGATAAACGGCTTCATACGCGGTAGCGTCACACCGTAAATCAGCGGTTCGCCGATACCGAGGAAGCCAGGAATAATCGCCCCTTTAATCTGAGTACGCAGCAGAGAGCCGTGCTTCGCCCGCCAGAACAGCGCCAGCGCTGCACCCACCTGCCCGGCTCCGGCCATCGCCAGAATCGGGAACAGCGAGTTAAATCCTTGCGCATCCACCAGGGCGAAATAGACCGGCACAAAGCCCTGATGCACGCCGAACATCACCGCCAGCAGGAACAGACCGGCCAGCACCGCAGAGCCGAACGGGTTGCCGTTAAGGTGCAGAAACAACCACGACATTCCGGTAAACAGCCAGCCGCCGATCGGCATAATCACGATAAAGGTTACCGCGCCCATAATCAGCAGCGTTACGGCTGAAGTGAGGATCATATCGAGGTTTGCGGGCATCACCCGGCGCACTTGTCTTTCCACCCATGCGCCAATAATCGAGGCGATCAGCACGCCGATAATATTGCCACGCGGATCGATACCGTGGCCGAAGAAGGTGGTGATCCCGGAATAGAATCCGCTGGTCGCCTCGGGGTTATAGCCGAGAACAAACAGCGCAGCGATGATGGCTCCGTTGACTCCGGAACCGCCGAACGCCTTCTGGGCGTTATAGCCAATCAGGATGCTCAGAAAAGTAAACATTCCCTTGCTGAACACCTTCATATAGCCGATCAGCGCCACCACCGTGGCGTTCGGATGGGCGTTTTCCAGTACAAATATCTGCTCCGCCAGGGTCGCAAACCCCAGCAGCAGGCCGACGGCAATAAAGCCGGGGATTAGCGGAGTAAAAATGGTGGCGAATTTGGCGAGAAACTTCTGTACACCACTGGTTTGCTTACTCTTCAGCGCCTGTTTCTTCTCGGCGGCGACATCGGCCAGCGATGGCGCATCCGCTGGGGCGTCTTCCAGTAACGCGTTCATCATTTCCGCCGCGGTTTGCGCCTTGCCGGGCCCAAGGACGACCTGGAACTGCTCATCGCTGACAATAACCCCCATCACGCCTTCAATCTGGCGGATAGCGGCGCTATCGGCCCGCGACTCATCGCGCAGGGTCAGGCGCAGCCGGGTCATACAGTTGCCCGCCTGCGCGACATTTCCAGCCCCGCCAACATGGTGAAGGATCCGCGCTATCATCTCTTTATTTATTTTTGCCATTGCAGATTACCTTGTTAGTCAGCGGTCAGGAGTGGCTCAACGCCTTGCGGATATAGCCATTATTTTTTGCCAGCAGCGCCTGGGCTTCTGCGGCGCTTAAATCAGCCAGCACCATCACAATCGCCGTTTTGCAGTGGCGACCGCAGGCATCCAGCGCGCTTTGCGCCGTCGCGCGGTCACATTCGGTGGCCTCCATGACGATAGAAACCTGGCGCTCAATAAGCTTGGCGTTGGTCGCTTCAACGTCCACCATCAAGTTGCTGTAGACCTTGCCGATGCGGATCATTGCCCCGGTGGAAATCATATTCAGTACCAGCTTCTGCGCGGTACCGGCCTTCAGACGGCTTGAACCGGTGACGACTTCCGGGCCGACCACCGGCGTAATGGCAACATCAGCCAGTTGAGCCATTTCGCCATGTGGGTTGCAGCTAACGATAGCGACAAAAGCGCTCTGGCTGCGGGCATATTCCATCGCGCCAATCACGTACGGGGTGCGCCCGCTGGCGGCCAGGCCGACCAGTACATCGCGGCTGCTAAAGTTAAGGTTCTGCAGGTCCATCGCGCCTTGCGCTTTGTTATCTTCGACGTTCTCCACGGCGCTCAGAATCGCTTTATGGCCGCCAGCGATAATGCCCACCACCTGCTCCGGGCGAGTGCCGAAGGTCGGCGGACATTCGCTGGCATCAAGGATCCCCAGACGACCAGATGTGCCAGCGCCAATGTAAATCAGCCGTCCTCCCGCCTGCAGCGCCGCCGCGACTTTATCCACCACCTGGGCAATCTGTGCCAGATAAGGGGTGATAGCGTGAGCCACCTGCTGGTCTTCCTGGTTAATCACCGTCAGCATCTCTTCGGTGGAGAGGGTATCAATATTGGCGCTATTGGCGTTGCGACGCTCGGTCAGCAGTTTGCTCAGGTCGATAGTCATAGGAACCTCATTATTCACAGTGGCAGGCAGTATAAGGAATTAATTATTCCTTTCATGTGAAGACTATCACGATTGATGTTGAATGAATAATAAGAGATTTCAGTCGTAGCGGGAAATATGGCGGTAATAAAATTGGAATTTTTTATTACCACCAGAAAATTTTACTCGATGGAGCGTGGTTTTTTCAGGCCAATCAGCAGGGCCGCCAGATAGCAAAGGGTCATCGCGAGGCTCATTTTCAACATCGTTTCGCCGCCGAGGCCGGCCAGCGGTGCGGCGATACCGCCGAACACAAACATCAGCGTGCCCATCAGCGCCGATGCAGTGCCGGACTGGCGGGCGCTAATCGCATTCATCGCTTCCGCACCGGCGACAGTGCTGATGCCGCTCATCATCGAGACGGTAAAGAACAGACCGACCAGCGCCAGCGTCGGCAGCTGTAGCCAGGCGAACAGCAGGGTGATGACGGCGAACGCCACCGCCAGCAGCTGGCCGCCGCGCAGCAGACCTTCCGCGCTGAAGCGGCGCGCCAGGCGGGAAAAGATCAACGCCGCAATAATCAGTCCGATGCCGTTAAGGCCAAACAGCAGGCTGAACTGCATTGCGCTCATGGCGTACTCGCTCTGAATAACGAATGAGGAGGAGCCGATATAAGAGAACAGCCCAGCCATCATAAAGGCCTGAATCAGGCAGTAGCGCATAAAGCGGCGGTTTTTCAGCACCGGGATATCGTCCTGCTGCTGCGTAACCGAGTTTGCGCTTTTTGCTGGTAGTGTTTCGTGTAGTACCGTCAGGCTGAGCAACAGTAATACCACGCCGATCGCCGCCATCGCCCAGAACAAGATGCGCCAGTCAAAAGCGGTAATGATCCAGCCGCCGAGCACCGGCGAAAGTACCGGCGCGATACCGTTAACGGTCATCAGCAGGGCGAAAAACTGGGTCAGCAGGGTGCCCTGATAGCGGTCGCGGGCGATGGAGCGCGACAGCACCGAGCCGCCTGCTCCGGCGAAGCCCTGCAGAAAGCGCCAGGCGATCAGCATGTGAATGTCGTAGGTTATCGCACACATCACCGAGGAGAAGATAAACAGCAACAGGGAGAGCGCCAGCGGCTTTTTTCGGCCAATCCGGTCGCTTAGCGGGCCAAAAAACAGCTGTCCAAGGCCGAGGCCTATCAGCGCTGCGGTCAGCGATAGCTGGGTCTGCGTGCCGGTGGCGTTTAGCTGCTGGGTGATTTCCGGCAGCGCGGGCAGATAGAAGTCGGTACACAGCGGCCCAATGGCGCTGAGCAAACCGAGAACCACTACCCAGGAAAGAGAAATTCGGGACATACAAACAGGCTCCTTGTCAGAATGCCGGGCGTTGCCGCCCGGTAAAAGCATTAGCTGGCGCCACCTCCCAGCGACTGCCAGAGGGTGATACGGTTTTCCAGGTCCGTTTGCTGGAGGGAAATAAGCGTAGCCTGCGCCGACCACAGCGTGCGCTGGGCGGTCAGCACCGACAGATAATCCCCTACCCCGGCCTGATAGCTCTTCATCGCAATATTCAACGATTTCTGCTCCGCCGCGACATATTTATTCTGCGCATCCAGCTGCTCACTAAGCGTTTCCCGTCGCGCCAGCGCGTCGGCGACATCCTTGAAGGCGCTTTGAATCGTCTTCTCATAGGTGGCAATGAGCCCCTTTTTCTCCGCTTCAGCATAACGCAACTGCGCCAGGTTGCTGCCGCCGGTAAACAGCGGCAGGCTGATGGACGGCGCGAATGACCATACTTGCATGCCGTGGCTGAACAGCGAAGAGAGCGAATCGCTGCCGACTCCGGCGCTGGCGGTCAGCGAGATGGATGGGAAGAAGTTGGCCCGTGCCGCGCCGATATCAGCGTTAGCGCTTTTCAGATTATGCTCTGCTTCCTGGATATCCGGGCGACGCAGCAGGACCGATGAAGAAACGCCCGCCGGAACCAGGGTGATACTGCGATCGCCGAGGCTTTCCAGGGTGCCGGGCAGCAGGCTATCCGGTACGGTTTCCCCGGCCAGCAGGTTGAGCGCATTTTTATCCTGTGCCACCAGCGTACGGTAGCTGGCGACGCTGGCGCGCGCCTGCTGGTAAACGCTTTCGGCATCGCTCAGGTCGCTTGCCGAGGCGGTACCGACCTCCATCTGGCGAGTGACAATTTTGCGCGAGTTCTCCGCACTGGCCATGGTTTCCTGAGCCAGCGCCAAATTGCTGTTATCCGCCGCAAGCGTTACCCAGGCGGTGGTCAGGTCGGCAATCATCGTCAGGCGCGTATTCTGGGCGGTGAATTCGCTGGCAAGCCAGGTTTCTCTCGCCGCGCGTGTCAGGCTTTGATTCTTACCAAACAGATCCAGCTCGAAGCTGGAGACCGCGCCATCGGCTTCCGATGACGACGTGAGGCCGCTGGCGACCGTTTTGCTACGGGTGTGGCTTAGCTCGGCGTCGAGAGTCGGAAACAGCGCGGCACGCGTTTCGCCAAGCTGGGCGCGCGCGGCTTCGATATCGGCCAGCGCTTTCTGTACGTCGCGGTTACTGGTCAGCGCGATGCTCACCACTTTTTTAAGGCGGGCGTCATTCACTACCTGCTGCCAGTCGCTGACCACCGCGGTGGCCTCGCCGTGGCTGCCAGGCAAAGTGGCTGGAACAGGCGCGGCCGGGCGTTCATAGTTCGGGTCGAGAGACACACAGCCCGCCGTCAGGAGCGCGACAAAAACCAAGGTAAAACGAAACATAACTTACTCCTGAGAAGAACGATGACGGGTGAAGAAGCGTTTCACCAGCACAAAGAACAGCGGCACGAAGAACACCGCCAGCAGCGTTGCCGTCAGGGTCCCGCCGATAATCCCGGTACCGATCGCAACACGGCTGTTAGCCCCTGCTCCGGTGGCGATGGCCAGCGGTAGAACCCCGGCGATAAACGCCAGCGAAGTCATCACAATGGGTCGCAGTCGGGTCTGCGCGGCGCGCATCGCGGCTCGCGATAGCGAATACCCCTCTTCCACCGCCGATTCGGCGAATTCGACGATCAGAATGGCGTTCTTCGACGACAGGCCGATGGTGGTCAGCAGCGCCACCTGGAAGTAGACGTCGTTGTTCAGACCGCGCATCCATGCCGCCAGCGCCGCACCGAGCAGCCCGAGCGGGATAACCATGATGACCGAGAACGGTACCGACCAGCTCTCATACAGCGCCGCCAGGCACAGGAAGACCACCAGAATTGAGATGGCGTAGAGGCTCATCGCCTGACCGCTGGCGAGCTTTTCCTGCAGCGACATGCCGCTCCATGCCCAGGTGGTACCGGCGGGCAGGTTATTGGCTAAGGCTTCCATCTTGTCCATTGCCGCGCCGGAGCTGAAACCACTGGCGTTCTCGCCCTGAATTTCAAAGGCGGCGGAGCCGTTGTAGCGCACCAGGCTTTCCGGGCCGTATTCCCAACGGGTGGTGGCAAAGGCAGAGAATGGCGTCATGCTATCGTCGCTGCCGCGTACGAACCATTTACCGAGGTCGGACGGTACGGCACGGGCATCGCTTTCACCCTGGATATAAACCTTCTTCACGCGACCGCGATCGATAAAGTCGTTAACGTAGGTACCGCCCCAGGCGCTGGAGAGGGTATCAGTGACATCGCTTAAGGACAGCCCAAGCGACACGGCTTTATTGTTATCGATATCCACCTGGAGCTGCGGCATCTGCGGCAGATCGTTGGCGCGCACCGATTGCAGTTCAGAACTTTGATTCGCCACCGCCAGCAGCTGGCTACGCATTTTCATCAGGCTATCGCGATCGGTGCCGCCGCTGGCCATCAGCTCGAAGGTGAAACCGTTGCTCTGCCCCAGACCATCTACCGAGGGCGGGGTCATGGCAAACAGGGTGGCATCGCGAATGCTGCCCAGCTCTTTGGTGGCGCGCAGAGCGATAGCCTGAGCGGTATTGGCTTCGCCTTTACGTTCGGACCAGTTTTTCAGCGACACGAAGGCCATCCCGGCGTTCTGCCCGCTACCGCTAAAGCTAAAGCCGTCAACGGTAAAGATAACGTCGGTATTGGCTTTCTCTTTGGTGAGGAACCAGTCGGTGACCTGACGGCGGACTTCGGCGGTGCGCACCGCCGTTGCCCCGGCAGGCAGCGTGTACTGGACCATGATTTCGCCCTGATCCTCGGTCGGCAGGAAGCTGCCCGGTAGTTTCCACATCGCCAGCGCCATGCCGCCGCAAATCAGGATAAAAGCGCCCATCATGACTGCTGAGCGGCGCAGGCCGCCGACAACTCGATGCTGATAGCCCTGCTCGGTGCGTCCCCACAGGCGGTTAAAGCCGCCGAAGAAACCCTTGGTGTGCGGTTTAGAATGGCTAAGCAGCGCGCCGCACAGCGCCGGGGTTAAGGTTAGCGCGACCACGACGGAGAGCATCATCGCCGAGATAATGGTCACCGAGAACTGGCGATAGATAACTCCGGTAGAGCCGCCGAAGAAGGCCATCGGCAGGAACACCGCCGAGAGCACCAGCGCGATAGCGATCAGCGCGCCGGAGATTTCGCCCATCGATTTTTCAGTGGCTTCGCGGGCGGGCAGCCCTTCGTCGCGCATAATACGCTCGACGTTTTCCACCACCACGATGGCATCATCCACCAGCAAGCCTATCGCCAGCACCATCGCAAACAGCGTCAGGGTGTTAATGGAATAGCCGAACAGCGCCAACACGCCGAAAGTACCCAGCAGCACGACCGGAACCGCCACCGCCGGGATCAGCGTGGCGCGGAAGTTTTGCAGGAACAGATACATGACGCAGACCACGAGGATGATGGCCTCGAAAAGCGTCTGAATCACGTCCTCAACCGAAATTTTGATGAACTCGGTGCTGTCTTTCGGGTAGGCGATATCGTAGCCCTGCGGCATCTGACGCTGGAATTCGGCAATCTTACTTTTCACCAGCGTCGCGGTGTTCAGGGCGTTGGCTCCGGGGGCCATCATCACCGCGATCCCGGCGGCCGGGTGGCCGTTGAGGTTGGCGGAGGCGGTGTAATCTTCGCTGCCCATTTCGACGCGGGCGACATCGCTCAGGCGTACCACCGAACCATCGCTCTTACTCTTGACGATAATCTCTTTGAACTGGGCAGCGGTTTGCAGGCGCGACTGGGCGCGCACGGTGGCGGTCAACTGCTGAGCGTTAGAAGCGGGCAGCGCACCGATTTTACCGGCGGAAACCTGCACGTTCTGCGCTTCAATCGCCGATTGCACATCGGAAGGCATCAGCGAATAGGAAGCCAGTTTTGTCGGGTCCATCCAGATACGCATGGCGTATTCCGCGCCAAATACCTGCAGGCTGCCGACGCCTTCAATACGCGCCAGCGGATCCTGCATGTTGCTCACCAGCCAGTCGGAGATATCGGAGCTGGTGGCTTTATTGTTTTTATCGTACACCGCGAGGATCAGCAGGAAGCTGCTCTGCGATTTTTCTACCGTCACGCCGGACTGCTGAACTTCGCTCGGCAGGCGTGATTCCGCCTGTTGCACTTTGTTCTGCACCTGAACCTGCGCGGTATCCGGGTCGGTACCCTGCTCAAACGTCACGGTGATGCTGACCGAGCCATCGGAGCTGCTGGTGGAGGTAAAATAGAGCAGGTTATCCAGCCCGGTAAGCTGCTGTTCGATAACCTGGGTGACGCTGTTTTCCAGGGTTTCCGCAGAGGCCCCGGTATAGGTGGCGGAGATTTTTACCGCCGGCGGCGCGACGTCAGGATACTGGGCGACCGGTAGAGTGCGAATTGCCAGAATCCCGGCGAGCATAATCAGAATGGCGATAACCCAGGCAAAGACCGGGCGTCGCACGAAGAAGCGGGAGAACATCAGGCGTTGCCTCCGTCATTTTTGACTTCGACGGCTTTCACCTGCTGGCCCGGCGCGACTTTGCTGGTGCCTTCAACAATCAGCTTATCGCCGCTCTTCAGTCCGTTAACGATCAGCCATTTGTCACCGTAGGTGTCGCCCGTTTCCACGCTACGCTGCTCAACTTTACTGCTGGCGTCGACCACCAGCGCGGTCGCATCGCCTTTAGCATCGCGGGTGATACCCTGCTGCGGGGCAAGGATTGCATCATCCATAATGCCTTCGTCGACGCGGGCGCGAACGAACATTCCCGGCAGCAGCACGTGCTGCGGATTAGGGAAGACCGCGCGCAGCGTGACCGAGCCGGTTGATTCATCCACCGCCACTTCGGTCAGCGCCAGACGACCTTTTTCGCTGTAGGTACTGCCATCTTCAAGGGTCAGTGTGACGTTAAGGGTATCGCTGCTGCTCGTCAGGCTTTGCTTACGCAAGCGCAGCAGATCGACGCTGGATCGGGTGAGATCGACGTACATAGTGTCCAGGCCGCGGATCGTCGCCAGCGCGGTATCCTGATCGGCGGAAACCAGCGCGCCCGGCGTCACGGAGGAGATACCGATGCGCCCGGCAATTGGCGCAGTAACGGTAGTCCAGTTCAGGTTGATACGTGCGCTCTCCAGTGCCGCTTTTTTCGACTCGACGCTGGCTTTATCCTGATTACAGGTCGACAGCGCGTCATCTGCGTCCTGGCGGGAGACACCGTTATCTTTGACCAGTACCGCGTAGCGCTGGGCTTTTTGGCAATCGGCGGTAACCAGCGCCTGAGCCTGTTTCAGCGACGCGGCGGCTTCGTTGAATGTTGCCCGATAGCTGGACGGATCGATTTGGTACAGCGCCTGTCCGGCTTTGACCATATCGCCTTCGGTAAACAGGCGTTTTTGTACGATACCGCCGACCTGCGGGCGCACTTCGGCGCTTAGTGAGGCGGTGGTGCGGCCCGTCAGGCTGCTCACCACCGGAACGGGCTGGCCTTGCAGGGTGACGACGCCGACTTCCGGGGTCATCTGCTGCGGGGAGGCATTTTGCGCATTATCGCACCCGCTAAGGAGAAATAATGCTGCTGCGATGGGGGCTATGGTGTATTTCATTATATTTTCTCAGGATGAACGACGTCCGCCCCGCAAATTTACTGGCGGGGTGATGGGCCGGGCGATGATGCATCTCCGGGCAAGCACAAATAACAAAATGGGAAATCAATATTCCTGTTTGCAGTAAATAACTCTGCGAGTACCGCTATTGATTAAGCGGTTTTTTCGAGAGTTCCCCGGACGGCGATGACGGTGTCAGACGGCGGTTACAGACTCCGACCCGAGCGATTATACCTGTCACAGGGGCATGACTCATGGGGTTCTCCATGGTTTACGATGATGAGAATGATCGTTCTCATTTTTTCCCATTATACGTCTGTGCCGAATGATGGGAAGGTTTTTTACACAAAATTTAGTGAGTGAAATTTAGTCAGGAAATAATGGAGAAAATAAGAATATTTTGTGAAAGTAGAGTGGTGAATGGTCTGTGAAAAATAAAAAATGGAGATAATTAATGGCATTAATAATAACAGATAGCATTAATCCCGCCGACCAGGAGGAGCTACTGAAGGGGCTGCGGGAATACAATTTACGTTTTCTGGACCCGGCGCAGTTTGGTGAGCTGGGGGTATATTCACGCAATGATGCTGGCGCGATGCGCGGGGGGCTTATAGCCAAACGCAAGGGCAGCTGGTTGTGTATTGAATATCTGTGGGTCAGCGAAGCCTCGCGCGGCAGCGGGTTGGGCAGCGAGCTGATGCAGGAAGCGGAAAACCAGGCGCGGGAGCGCGGATGCAGCCATATGCTGGTAGATACGTTCAGCTTTCAGGCGCTGCCGTTTTATCAGAAGTTGGGTTATCAGCTGCAGATGTCGCTGCCGGATTTTCCGCATGTGGGTATGGAGCGCCATTATTTATCGAAGGTATTATAAGCCAGCTCTTTTCCCGGGGACGGTGCTGCGCATCTGTCCGGTCTACCCGATCGCAGACGGCTGTGAATCCGTAGCCCGGTCAGCGCCTGTCTGGGCTCAAAACAATCCGGTCATCATAATTGCACCTGGCTCTGCAACCAGTTGATAAACGCTTCGATTTTCGGCCACTGACGGCCCGGCAGGGTCGTCACGTAATAGTGCTGGTGACATTTCAGCATCATGTCGCCGAACGGCGCGATCAGCTCCCCGTTATCGAGGCGCTTTTGCACTAGCCGTTTACGCCCCATTGCCACACCAACGTGGTTCATCGCCGCAATCACCGCTAAATCGGAACGATCGAAGCCAATCCCCGACGATTGCGGCAAATCAATACCAAACTGCTGAGCCCAGCTAAACCACTCATCGGTACCGGAATCGTTGCTCCAGGCCTGACGGTCATGCAATAGCGTACAGTGACGAAGATTATCGGGATTCTGCTGAAGCTGATGCTGGCGTGCGTAATCCGCCGTACAAACCGGCACGATGGACTCATCCATCAGAAAATGATGGCTGAGCTGCGATGAGGGCGCATCATCAAAGTAAATCGCCAGGTCGATCCCCGCACGCTGCATATTGACGTTATCGTTGCCGGTCAGCACGGTGAGCGAGATCGACGGGTAGCGACGGGTAAAATCGCCCAGCGCCGGAACCAGCCAGCACTGGGCGATGGACGGGCGCGAATAAACCGTTAACGTCCCCGACAGCTCCTGGTTTTTAATATCCAGAATCTCCTGGTTGAGGCTGTCCAGCGAGGATTTCAGCGCCCAAAACACCCGCTTGCCTTCATGCGTCAGTTCCACCTTGCGATGCGAGCGTACGAAAAGCTGAATTCCCAGTTCCTCTTCCAACTGGTTTATGCGGTGGCTAACCGCGCTCGGCGTCAGCGATAGCTCTTCCGCCGCCAGGGCAAACGACTCATGCCGCGCGGCAACCTCAAAGGTGTACAGTTTCGACAGCTGCCAGCCGTTAAGCAGCCGGTTGCCCAAATCTTTTAGCGTGTCCATTTCTTGCTCCTTCGCTTTTCAGCGTCGATTGTAAGAAAATTTTCGCCCTGACCGCGCTTTAAAGATGAATAAAAGTGATTCATAACACAATAAACAGACTATTTTAGAGCCAAATCACCTTTTTGATTCAATCTGATTCACCTGAAGCGTCGTTTATATCGTTTGTCAGCGCATGCTGTTTTTCTGTTCAATAACCACAGATTATTCACAGGCGAGGTGGGGTATGGAATCTCAGATCTGGGTTGTGAGCACTTTGCTTATCAGCATCGTGTTGATTGTAGTAACTATCGTCAAACTGAAGTTTCACCCATTCCTGGCGCTGCTGCTGGCGAGTTTTTTCGTTGGCGCAATGATGGGGATGAGCCCGCTGGATATGGTTAACGCCATTGAGAGCGGGATCGGCGGCACGCTGGGCTTTCTGGCAGCGGTCATTGGGCTGGGGACCATTCTCGGCAAAATGATGGAGGTTTCCGGCGCGGCGGAACGCATCGGCCTGACGCTCCAGCGCTGCCGCTGGCTGTCGGCGGATGTGATTATGGTGCTGGTGGGCCTGATTTGCGGGATTACACTATTCGTTGAAGTGGGCGTCGTGCTGCTTATCCCACTGGCGTTTTCCATTGCCAAAAAGACCAACACATCGCTACTCAAGCTGGCCATCCCGCTGTGTACGGCGCTGATGGCAGTCCACTGCGTGGTGCCTCCGCATCCGGCGGCGCTGTTCGTTGCCAACAAGCTGGGCGCGGATATCGGCACCGTTATCGTTTACGGTCTGCTGGTGGGCCTGCTGGCGTCTCTGGTCGGCGGCCCGCTGTTCCTGCGGCTGATCGGCAACCGCCTGCCGTTTAAAGCGGTTCCGGCTGAGTTTTCTAACCTCGAAGTGCGTAAAGAAGAGACGCTACCATCGCTCGGCGCAACGCTGTTTACCGTTCTGCTGCCGATTGGCCTGATGCTGGTAAAAACTGTCGCCGAACTGAACATGACTAAAGGCGGCACGCTGTACATGCTGCTGGAGTTTATCGGTAACCCAATCACCGCCATGTTTATCGCCGTCTTTGTCGCCTACTACGTGCTGGGCATCCGCCAGGATATGGGGATGAGCACCCTGCTGACGCATACGGAAAACTGCTTCGGTTCGATTGCCAATATTCTGCTGATTATCGGCGCTGGCGGGGCCTTCAACGCTATTCTGAAAACCAGCGGCCTGGCCGATACGCTGGCGGTAATTCTGTCTAATCTGGACATGCACCCGATTTTACTGGCCTGGCTGGTGGCGCTGATTCTACATGCCGCCGTCGGTTCCGCCACCGTAGCGATGATGGGTGCAACCGCTATCGTCGCACCAATGCTGCCGCTCTATCCCGGCGTGAGCCCGGAAATCATCGCTATCGCCATCGGCTCAGGCGCGATTGGCTGCACTATCGTAACGGATTCCCTGTTCTGGCTGGTTAAACAGTATTGCGGCGCAAGCCTCAACGAGACGTTCAAATACTATACAACGGCGACCTTTATTGCTTCGCTGCTTGCACTGGCCGGTACATTCCTGCTTTCTTTCATCATCTGAGCGCGAAGGACGTAATATGAAAAACGCTGACATGACTACTTTAATCGCACAGTTTCCTCTGCTGGAGGAGCTGATTGCCCTGAAAGAAACCACCTGGTTTAACCCGTCAACAACGTCGCTGGCGGAAGGTTTACCCTATGTTGGTTTAACGACTGAAGACGTTCAGGACGCCCACGCCAGGCTCGATCGCTTTGCGCCGTATCTGGCGCAAGCCTTCCCGGAAACCGCCGCGACCGGCGGTATTATCGAGTCGGAGCTGGTCGCTATCCCGGTAATGAAAGCCCGGCTGGAAAAAGCATTCAGCCAGCCGATTAGCGGCGATCTGCTGCTGAAAAAAGACAGCCATCTGCCAATTTCTGGCTCCATTAAAGCCCGCGGCGGCATTTACGAGGTGCTAACCCATGCGGAGAAGTTGGCGATCAACGCAGGCTTGTTAAAAACTTCCGATGACTACCGCAAGCTGCTGACCCCAGAATTCAGGCAGTTCTTTAGCCAGTACAGCATTGCCGTCGGCTCCACCGGCAACCTGGGGATGTCGATTGGCATTATGAGCGCACGCATCGGCTTTAAGGTGACGGTACATATGTCCGCCGACGCCCGGGCGTGGAAAAAGGCCAAACTGCGCAGCCACGGCGTAACGGTTGTGGAGTACGAGGAAGATTACGGCGTAGCGGTCGAGCAGGGGCGTAAAGCCGCAGAGTCTGACCCGAACTGCTTCTTTATTGATGATGAGAACTCGCGCACCCTGTTCCTCGGCTACGCCGTGGCCGGTGAGCGGCTAAAAGCACAGTTTGCCCGCGAAGGGCGGGTTGTCGATGCTGAACATCCATTATTTGTGTATCTACCCTGCGGCGTTGGCGGCGGCCCCGGCGGGGTGGCATTTGGCCTGAAGCTGGCCTTCGGCGACCACGTGCACTGCTTCTTCGCCGAGCCGACCCACTCGCCTTGTATGCTGCTGGGGGTCTATACCGGCCTGCATGATGAGATTTCGGTTCAGGATCTGGGGATTGATAATCTGACCGCCGCAGACGGTCTGGCGGTAGGCCGCGCTTCCGGTTTTGTTGGCCGGGCGATGGAGCGCCTGCTGGATGGGTTCTATTCTCTCGATGATCAGACCATGTACGACATGCTGGGTTGGTTAGCCCAGGAAGAGGGCATTCGCCTGGAGCCTTCCGCGCTGGCGGGAATGGCCGGGCCGCAGCGGGTGTGCGCCAGCCAGGCGTATCAGCAGATGCACGGTTTCACCGCTGAGCAGATGCAGAATGCCACCCATCTGGTGTGGGCGACCGGCGGCGGTATGGTGCCGGAAGAGGAGATGGCACAGTATCTGGCGAAGGGACGCTAAGCAAACGGAGCGGCGACGAAGACTCTCTCGTCGCCATTTTTTAGCGCAGCAGATGCATCAGTTCAGCCGGCGAGCGATGCTGGTTGAGTAAATCGCGCAGGACGCGCATATAGGGGGCGCTCCAGCTGTAAAACTGCCGGTATCCCTCGCATAGCGCATTGGAGCCATCTTCCAGACGCAGCTGCGGGCAGCCGCCGCCGCATAATCTTAGCCAGGCACAGCCCGCGCAGGCTGGCCCCGGCGGATTGTTAGCATAACGCACCGTCTCACCGCGCCAGGCGCGCAGCGTCGCTTCAAACAGCGGCACCACAACGCGATTCGCGTCTTCTTTGACCCAAATAGCAAATACCGTGCAGAGAAACTCCCCCCAAAGGCGGGCATCGGTAGGCTGCAAATGAGGAATAAACTTGATAGCCACGACCCCCTTCGCGCTCAGTTGAAGGTAGACACGCTCGGGGTTTTCACAATCCTGACGATGGATAACCACTTCCTGCACCGGGATATCGCCCACCAGAGACTGGCAGTTGCCGCAGTGCTGATCGTCACCGTAATCGGCCTGACATCCTGTCATATCACATCCTTAATAAACAAAATCACCTGTCTTATGTGCGTTACAGCAAACAACAATGACAGGGAAAGTACTGCGAATGCGATCAAAAATTTGTCACGAACCGCCTGCCGCTGAACAAAATCACTTTGCTCAACGTCCATCAAATTGCGGCTGCGGGTATAGCGCCAGAGGATGATGGCGACGAACGGCAGTATGCACAGCGAGATCCAAAACGGAAGCCCCGCTTGATGCCAGTGGTGCTTAATCGCCAGCGCCAGCAGCGCGCCATAGCCCAAGAGGGTGCGAAACCAGGCCAGCGACGTACGCTCCGGCTGCAGGCCCGGATCGCTCTCGCGACGCGCCCGGCGATTATCCGGCATAGAGCACCAGCGCCATCACCACCGCGATAACAATCGTCAGCAGAATACTGATCAGCAGCAGCGTGCGGGTGTAGGGAAGGTCCTGCTTAAGCCGCATTGCCTTTTCGTTGCTCAGCCAGCGCAAATAGCCGTAAATCGCCAGACCACCGGCAAACAGGCACAGCAGCAGGGCGAGGATTTCACGAATCAGCGGCGTGGCGAAATCCGGCGCCAGCTGGTCCAGGCCGACCCCACCGGCCAAAAATCCGAGTGAAGTACGGATCCATGCCAGAAAGGTACGTTCGTTGGCCAGCGAGAAACGATAGTCCGGCGCTTCGCCGAGGCGGGATATTTTCATCATGGCTCCTTGATGGGTACCCGGGTGCGTAAAATACCGGCGATTCTACCTGAGAGGCAAAGCGGAAGGCATTAATAATCGCCCCATTTCAGAGAAAGTTCAGGCCTGATAACCCCTTATTGTTGGGCTACCAGACCAGTTTTCAGCAGCGGCGTAATTCGTCAGAACTTCTGTTTTTTCTCCTCCACCTTCACCCCCTGGGTCGGCAGGCCGGTATCGTAGTCGCGGACTACCGGCGAGTAGCCATCCTGCGGGCGCGGGCGGAAAGCGCCCATCCAGCGCGGCTGAGCTTCCGGCCGCCACGGGCGCAGGCTCCACTGATAGGTGCGGAACGGGTCGCGGATTTTATCCATGTAGTCCAGCAGCGCATCATGCATTTGGCAGCGAACGTCGGCGAAATCAGGGTTATCAATCAGGTTATGCAGTTCATCAGGGTCATTTTTACGATTATACAGTTCATCAGTGGTAAACAGATTAAGCACCAGTTTGTACTCATCCGTTACCCAGCAGCGCACCGGGATAAAACCGCCAAAGCTGTCATGCTCAATTTCATAACGATTGAATTCCACCATCACGCCGCGCGGCGTTTCAGCATCGAGAATATTTTCTCCCGGCAGGATATCCGGCTTATCGATGCCCGCCAGCGCCATCATCGTCGGCAGCAGGTCGATATGGCTGACCGGCGTATCGACCTGCATGGGTTCCCCCTGCGGCGGGCGCATAATCAGCGGGATACGGGTAATGTCGTCATACATCGCCGCACCTTTGCTGATGAGCTTATGCGCCCCCATCATCTCGCCGTGATCGGAGGTGTAAATCACCCAAGTGTTGTCCCGCTGCTCCGGGGTTAAGGCGTTGATCACCCGGCCAATCTGGTCATCGACGAAGTCGTTACAGGCAAAATAGAGCGGATGGTGATAGCGCCCATCGTCACCTACCGGGGATGGCATCGCCTGCGACCATAGCCGATGGTGTTCCGGTTTATTGCTCAACGAATCATGAGCCTTCGGCCCGAGGTCGTAATAAAAGTCCTGATACTTCTCCAGATACTCCACCGGGCAGGTAAACGGATGGTGCGGCTCGTCATAGGACACCACCATCAGGAACGGCTCGTCGGCGCGCGTGGGTTGATGCAGGAAGTCTACCGCCCGGTTGCTGATACGGTGCGCCCAGGTGAAGGTTTCATTGATCCCGTGCCGCTGTAAATCTTCTACGCTGTTCAGGCCGTTACGCCACAGGCTGATCTCTTCCTCGGTCATTTCCGCGAGGTAATTCGCGCCATCAAACCAGTAGTCAGCATCCCACTCAGAAGGGCACTCGCCGGTACCAAAATAGTCGTGGCCATCAAGGTGCCACTTACCGATATAGCAAGTGTGGTAGCCCGCATCTTTAAAGTAGCGCCCCATGGTGGAGATATTTTTCCCGGGTGCGACGTTATTGGTCCACGGGCCGGACTGATTGGCGTAAATCCCGGTAAACAGCCCGGCACGCGCCGGGGTGCATACCGGCGAGCAGGTATAGGCAGAATTGAAGCGGATACCTTCAGCAGCCAGATTATCAATGTTATTGGTATTCAGCGGCTTACCGCTGTAGCAGCCCACCATATTAGTGGCCTGGGTATCGGTCATAATGAACAGGAAATTAGGGCGACTCATGATTTTTCCTTAACGTCGGTAGCATAGTTAACCGGAGCAGAGCGGCGTTCCCGCCAACTGCTGTAGATCAGATAAATAACCACCGCCGCAGTGATGGAGTAGCAGACCATTGCTAGCCAGCGGGTGCCGTAACCGCCGAATTCAGCGAGACCGGCGTAAACGCCGATCATGGCGAACAGGATGCCCACTGAGGCAATCTTCACATGCCGCCACGGCACCATATCCACGGCGAAAGCATCATGAAATTTAAACGGCGTCGCTCGCGGCTTAATGAAGCCGATAATCAACATCACCACTACGTTGATGCAGAAGGTGCAGGCCAGCACGTAGAGGAAATGGAAATCGAACTTCACCAGATAGTTGATGGTGATATAGCTGACGATACCCAGTCCCATCGCGACTTTAGCCGCCAACGCCGGAATGCGCGGGAAGAAGAAGCCCATAATGATGATCGTCACCAGCGGCACGTTATAAATACCGTTGAGCTGTTTCATCCAGCTATACAGGCCCTGCGGCGCATTGGCGATCCACGGCGCGACAATCACCGAGATCACCGCGATAAACAGGCCAAATTTACGCCCAACGCGCACCAGTTGATCCGGCTGGGCATTTTCATTGATGATGCGCCGATAAATCCCCATGCTGAACAAGGTGCTGGCGCTGTTTAAAAAGCCGTTGAAGGTGCTGATAACCGCGCCAAACAGCACTGCGCCAAAAAAGCCGACCAGCGGAAGCGGCATCACCTTATTGACCAGCGTCGGATAGGCCATATCCGCACTCGGCAGGTCCTGATAGAGATGGAACGCGATTAAACCGGGGAGCACCAGAATCAGCGGGTCCAGCATCTTCAGGACCGCCGTCAGCAGCGCTCCTTTCTGCCCTTCCGCCAGACTTTTCGACGCCAGCGTGCGCTGCACAATCCCCTGGTTAGTACACCAGTAGAACGTGTTCACCAAAATCAGGCCGGTGAACGCCGCCCCTATGGGTAAGGGATCGGAGCTGCTGCCGATGGAGTTGAGTTTCTCCGCATGCACCGTCGTTAGCTGCTCAATGCCCTGTAAAAAGCTCCCCTTACCCATGGCGATAAGTCCGAATACCGGCACCATCAGGCCACCGATCACCAGACCGATACCGTTGATGGAGTCGGCAATCGCCATCGCGCGCATACCGCCGATAACGGCATATAAAATCCCCGCCAGCCCCAGTAAAATCACCAACAGCCAGATAGCCGCGCCCTGGGTTAAGCCCAGCGAGTCCCCGATATGAAACAGGCTGTTAAGTGCCAGCGCCCCGGAGTAGAGAACGATTGGCAGAAAGCAGACGCCGGTAGCTATCAGGAAACAGAAGTCGATAATAATGCGAGTGGTTTTATCGTACCGCTCTTCGAGAAAGTCCGGGATGGTAGCGATGCCGCGCTGCAAGTAGCGAGGCAGAAAGATCAGCGCCAGGAAGATCAGCGTCACCGCCGAGGTTACCTCCCAGCCCATCACCGACATGCCGCTTCTGTAGGCCTGCCCGGATAACCCCACCAGTTGTTCGGTCGATAAGTTGGTTAACATCAGCGAGGCGGCAATAACCGGCGCTTTCAGCGAACGTCCGGCAAGAAAATAACCCTGCTGCGAACCGGTGTCCGCTTTTCTTACCTTCAACCAGGTAATGATAGCCACCAGTAGCGTAAAACCGACAAAGCTCAAAATTTGTATAGCATTCATCTTGTAGCCCTTGTTTGTCATTATATCCTGGCGCTATCAGGTACAAAGGTATAGCGTTTTATCCAGGTAAGGCGATGAGATTCATAAAATAATGGGTAACGTATCCCTGAAGAGTTATTTTTTTGCTAAATTCCCTCTAGCAGGTTGCAGGCATCATTCGCTGATGGGAAATTAAAATGAATGGAAAAATACAAATTTCGCATGTAAAAAACGAAACTACGTATAATATTCCGTTAGTTCTGGAAGAAAATGTGATCTCAAGCGGGATTTCTCTGCTCTCGCTATGGCATACCCTTGCTGATGAAAGCTACCGGGTCAGTTGGCCTCGCGATAAAAAGAAACCGCTTATCGCTAACTCCTGGGTGGCGATATATACCCTTCAGGGATGCGGAAAAATATATCTGAAAGACAACTCTAAAATTACGCTGAATGGGAACTGTGTCATATTTTTAAAACCTATTGAGATAAAATCCTATCACTGTGCTGGCCTGGTCTGGGAGCAGTACTGGATGGAGTTTATTCCTACCACACTGATGCCTATTCCAATATTGCAAATTGGAACGATTTATCATGGTGATGTATTTAATAAAGAGTTAAATGAAGTAGCATTATTGATTGCAGATCGCGATCCGCTAAAAAATAATCTGGCTGTGGCCTATTTAACGAAAATCATCTATCAATGGATTTGCCTGATTGCCGAAAGTGGCAACAAAGACCGGCAGATGCAAAAGCTGGAAAACCTGATTGCCACTCTCCACGCTAACCCGCAAAAGCGCTGGAGCGTGGCCGATATGGCGGACGCCATGCAGTGCAGTGAGCCCTGGCTGCGGCGTCTGTTTCTGCGCTATACCGGTAAAACACCAAAAGAGTATTACCTCAATGCGCAACTGGAACTGGCACAGTCTTTATTGAAGCAGGAGGGAAATACCGTAAGTAAGGTTGCGGGAATGCTGAACTTCTTTGACTCTTTTCATTTCAGCAAAGCGTTTAAACGCCGCTTCGGCTATGCACCCTCAGAGGTGCTAAAAATGAATGACCGACACCCAACGGATGCCGGTCAGCAGGATTAATGCAGTTCCGGCCAGTACTCTTTATTGGCCGCAATCAGGTCGTCAAGAATCGCTTTAGCAACGGAGGCGCTCGGTACGGTTTTCGACAGCGCAATAGCCTGCCACAACTTGTGGTAAGAGCGGTGTTCCCAGGCATCCACCACCAGTTTTTCCACCGCCACCTGCTGGCTCATCATCCCTTTCTGGAAATGAGGAATATCGCCAACCGTTAACGGCTCCGGTCCGTTGTGGCCGACCAGGCAAGGAATTTCCACCATCGCATCGGCATCAAAGTTATGAATCGCGCCGTTGTTCGGCACAATCAGCAGCATGCGTTCCTGGGTATTAAAAGCAATAGCCGCCGCCAGATCGACGATATAGGAAGCATGTTCGTCGATTTCCAGATCGCCTGCGGAAGAGTTACCTGCTTCAATAATCGCGCGACAGGCACTGAAGACGTTTTTCTCACGATGATCCATCACTTCGTTCGCGCGGGTACGTTCTGGATTGGAGTGCGCCACCACGTAGTCCGGGAACAGGTAATACTTGAGATAAGTATTCGGCATCGTATCCGGATCCAGCGCCTGCACGTCTTTCGCCTTAGCAAAGGTATCGTTCCAGCTCGCTTCGGTGTGCGGATCGTTAGATGGCGGAACATAGCCGTATTTCGCCACATGTTCGCGCAGCTTCGGCATCAGATCGTTACCTTGCAGATCTTCAATCGAGGTCCACCAGCCGAAGTGGTTAAGGCCGTAGTAGCGCACGCGCATCTGCTTGCGATCCTTGAGACCGACGATTTGCGCCATCCGCCCTTCAATGCCGATCGGCATATCGCAAATGTTGAGAATTTTAGCGTTCGGACGCAGGCGACGGGTTGCTTCCGCCACAATTGCCGCCGGGTTGGAGTAGTTGAGCATCCAGGCATTCGGTGAATATTTTTCCATATAATCCACCAACTCCAGTACCCCGCCAATGGAGCGCATACCGTAGGCAATACCGCCAGGGCCGCAGGTTTCCTGGCCCAACACGCCGTGGCGCAGCGGGATTTTTTCGTCTTTTTCACGCATCGGATATTTGCCCACACGGATGTGCGCCATCACGAAATCAACGTCGGTAAAGGCTGCCTGCGGATCGGTGGTGTAGCTGAATTCAATCTCCGGTGCCTGCTCTTTGAGGATCACTTTGCATGCCTCGGCGATGGTCTCCTGACGCGCGCCGTCGTTGTCGTAAAATTTCAGCGCCCGCAGCGGGAAGCGATCCTGGTTTGCTAACAGCATCAGTACGATGCCCGGGGTAAAGGTACTGCCGCCGCCTGCGATAACAACTGAGAATTTTTTCATGATACTGCCTCCGTCATGGTGGTTTGTTCGGTCTGTAGAGAATCTTTCATCAGGGTTTCAAGCTGGTCGCGGACCTGGGGAACGTGCAGGCCGACAATGACCTGAATCCCGTTGCCGCGGCGCACAACGCCGTGGGCGCCCAGCGCTTTAAACACGTCATCACTTTGTGTTTTCGCCATATCAACCAGCGCAATGCGCAGCCGGGTGGCGCAGTTATTAATACTCTCGATATTGCCCGCCCCGCCCAGCGCCTGCAGGAAGCCTGCGGCCTGGCCCAGTTTGGTATCCGTCGCCCCTGCGGCGCTGGTTTTACCGCGAGCGGCCTGGTAATCGGCTTTGCTGTAGAGCTTGATTTCACTGTCTTCACGGCCCGGCGTTTTCAGGTTCAGGCGCAGAATCAGCGCACGGAAAATGACGAAATAGAGCGCGGTGAAGCACACGCCAACGCCTATCTGGATAAACATCATCGACGCGTGGTTGTGGAACATCGGGATCCAGTTTTGCGGCAGGAACTGGTCAAGCAGGCCGCCGCCAAAGTTGCCCACCACGCCGCAGATATACATCACCGTCGCCATGGTGGCCGCCAGTACAGCGTGGACGGCAAACAGCAGCGGCGAGATGAACAGGAAGGTGAATTCCAGGGGTTCGGTTATCCCCACCAGCATGGCGGTCAAAGTGGCAGGAATTAGCAGCCCGGCGACTTTGACGCGGTTTTCCGGCGCGGCGGTAAAGTAAAGCGCCAGCGCAATGCCCACCGAACCAAAGACCTTCGAGTTACCGTGCAGCGCAAATCCGCCTTCCGGGAACAGGGTTTTCAGTGCCTCAGTGCTCTGGCTGAATTCCTGTAAATGCTGCGCCCAGTAGACCTGAATGCCACCCTCCACTACCGCCGGACCGAAGATAAATGGGCCGTAGACGAAGTGGTGTAGACCGGTCGGGATCAGGATGCGTTCGAGGAAGATATATACCCAGACGCCCAGCGCCCCGGCAGAGCGTAAGAAGGCCTGCAGCGATTCAATGCCCATCTGCACTTTTGGCCAGCCTAGCAGGGTGAGCCAGGCGCAAGGGATCATCGCCAGGAAAGCGACAATCACCACAAACGAGGAGCCCTGAAAGATGCCGAGAAAAACCGGCAGCGGTTTATCGAAATAGCGGTTATGCAGGGCGGTCACCAGCCCGGAAATAACGATCGCGCCGATAATGCTGGTATCGAGCGTTTTAATCCCGGCCATCATCGTCAGGCCGCTGCCTGCGGTCGGTTCAACGGAAAAGTCGACGCCGAAGAAGTGGCCCCAGGTCATCCCCATGGCGTTGATGAAATAGTTCCAGGTGAGAAAACTCACCAGAACCGCCAGACAGGCCCGGCCCTGAGCCTGTTTCGCCAGGCCGATCGGCAGACCGACGGCAAAAATCAGCGGCATATTACGAAAGACAGTCCAGCCGCCCTCTTCAATGATGTGAACGATCTGAGCAAATAAACTATCGGGTGCGGTGAGCGCTTCGCCGACGAACATCGGGTTACGCAGCATAATGGCGATACCCACCACGATCCCGGCGAAAGGAAAGAGCAAAACCGGGGTAAACATGGCGCCGCCAAAGCGTTGTATTTGACTGAGCATTTGAAAATCCTCATGTAACAACTCGTAGGGTGAGTGGCCTTATTCATACCCGTCATACTCCACGTACAGCGGTGAATTATTCTGGGTAACTATTTGTACTGGCCTGAAACGAGGATAGAAATTTGCCCGAGCGGCAACATGCAGCGCCGTTGCGATTCGTGATCGCTTTCATGGTTTTAATTGCGTCAATGTTGTCTACTTTTTTATAAAAAAATAGACATGATGAATTCAGCTTATGAAATCATCATGACGAATAGTTTTTATCTTTATGTATTAATTTAATTTTTATAGGAAATCGTCCATTCGGCATCGCTTTCAACATAGTGAATAGAGGTCTACTGGTGATCTACAAATCCATCGCCGACAGATTGCGTCTGCGGCTGAATTCCTCCGATTTCGATATCGGCAGCCCGCTTCCGGGCGAAAAAAAGCTGGCTGAAGAGTTCGGCGTCGCACGCATGACCATCCGTAAAGCCATCGATCTGCTGGTCACCTGGGGGCTGGTTGTGCGTCGGCACGGTTCCGGCACCTATGTTGCCCGTAAAGATTTACATCACGAAACCACCAATCTGACCGGACTGGCCGAGGTGTTACGCAAGCATGGTAAGGAGGTAGTGAGCCGGGTATTGGTTTTCGAGGTGATGCCCGCGCCTCCGGCTATCGCCAGCCTGCTGCGAATACAAATTGATGAACGGATCTACTTCTCGCGCCGGGTGCGCTATGTCGATGGCAAGCCGCTAATGCTGGAAGACAGCTATATGCCGGTGAAGCTGTTTCGTAATCTGTCGTTGGTGCATCTGGAGGGGTCGAAGTTCGATTATATCGAGAAGGAGTGTGGGATAACCATCAGCGGTAACTATGAAACGCTGTCGCCAGTGCTTGCAGACAAGCAGCTGGCGCAGTCGATGAACGTACCAGAACAGACGCCGCTGCTGCGCATTACCTCCCTTTCCTACAGCGACAGCGGCGAGTTTCTAAACTACTCGGTGATGTTTCGTAACGCCAGTGTGTATCAGGTGGACTACCATCTGCGGCGCGTCCACGCGGAAAATCCGTTAACCCACTCCCCAGAACAGCACCGCCAGTAGCTGCGGGGTAATAATGCGTAAGAACATGACCAGCGGATAAACGGTGGCGTAGGAGAGCGCCGCCGCACCGCTGGTGGCGTGCAAGTTGTTGGCAAAAGCCAGTGCTGGAGGGTCGGTCATTGAACCGGCCAGCATGCCACACAGGGTCAGGTAGTTCATCTTCGCGAACATACGTGCCAAAATCCCTACAGCTAACAGCGGTATGCCGGTGATAAAGATGCCGTAGGCAATCCAGCTCATGCCGTCACCTTCAATCAGCGTCGCCACAAAGTCACCGCCGGATTTCAGCCCAACCACCGCCAGGAACAGCACAATGCCCAGTTCGCGTAGCGCGAGGTTAGCGCTGGGCGGCATAAACCAGTACAGCTTACCGATGCTGCCGATACGCCCGAGAATCAGCGCCATAATTAGCGGCCCGCCGGCCAGACCCAACTTCAGCGCCGCCGGGAACCCAGGAATAAACAACGGAATAGAGCCCAGTAGAACGCCCAGACCAATGCCGATAAACACCGGCAGCATCTGCACCTGCTGAAGTTTTTGCTGCGCGTTGCCAAGCTCGGCGGCAACCGCGTCAATCGCTTCCGGACGGCCCACAAGATTCAGGATATCACCGAACTGCAGGCTGGCATGGCTGCTGGCGACCAGCTCAACCCCAGCACGATTGAGGCGCGAGATAACCACGTCATAGCGTTGTTTAAAGTGCAGATCGCGGATTCTTTTACCCAATACCTTCTCGTTGGTGACCACCACACGCTCAACTTTCAAGTCAGTACCGCGAGTGGAGAGCGAGGTGGCAACCTCCTTACCAATCACCAGTTGGGCATTATGTAAATCCTCTGGCCGCCCAACCAGATGCAGCAGGTCGCCAAGCTGAATCAGGGTATTCGGCGCAGGCACCATCAGCATCTCCTCACGCTTGAGGCGCGAGCAAATCAGTTTATCGCTGTTAAGCATCGGGACATCCTGAATCGCCATATTATTCAGGTTCGGGTTTTCGACCCGCACGTTGAGAGTCTGGAGATGAGCGTGACCATTGCCGCTGTTCTCATCAAACTGCTGGGCCTCTTTTTCGACGTTAATGCGGAAAAACAGCCGGACCAGCCACATGGTCAGCAGAATGCCGCAAATGCCGAACGGATAGGCCATGGCATAGCTCATCCCCATCTGGTCGACGGTATCAAACGGCACGCCAAGGTCGCGCAGGATCTGCTGCCCGGCACCCAGTGCTGGCGTGTTGGTGACGGCCCCGGAGAAGATGCCGAGCACCACCGGAAGAGGGATATCGAACAGTTTATGCAGGACTGCGGTGACCAAACCGCCAAGGATCACGATAAGAATGGCGAAGAGATTAAGCCGCAGGCCGGAAACGCGCAGCGAGGCGAAGAAGCCCGGCCCCACCTGAATACCGATGGTATACACGAAGAGAATCAGGCCAAATTCCTGAATAAAGTGCAGCATTGGGCTACTGAGCGTGATGCCCGCCTGGTCCACGAAGTGGCCGACGATGATTCCGCCAAACAGCACGCCTCCGATACCAAAGCCGACACCGCGCACTTTTACATTGCCGATCCACAATCCAACTACCGCAACCAGCGCCAGGACGCTAACGGTCAATGCTATATCACTCATCGTCTCTTCCCTGTGAATAACATTATGAACAAAGAGGATTATGACTGGCTCTCAATAGACTGTATGCCGCCTGGCGCACAATAATCACGGGATCAGGCTTACGACTCAGGAGCATCTTTCTTTTTCGCGGCGATTTTTAGCTGCTGAATGCTTTTCTCCGGAGAAGGAAGCGCTTCCGGCATCGTGCCGCCAAGATCTTTAATCGTCTGACGCACTTTTTGCCCAACTTCATAATGGGTTTGATTAGCCAGTTGCTTACGTGTTGGCTACGCTCGCTCACCCCAGTCACATAGTTATCTATGCTCCAGGGGACTCACTCCCTTACCGCCTCATCTCTATTTTTAATCACCTCGAATGGCTGCTGTTCGTTCATTACATATCACTGTTTCAGTGAACCTATAAAATCTGATTATTTTTTAAACTGAAACATCTGTTGCAGCAAGGGCATTTTATGAGCATACGCGCACAAAAAAGCCCCGAAAATCGGGGCTTTATACATGTTCACTTAATTAGCTATTCAAGACGGGACGATCGCTGATGGCGATACGCTGCGGAGCTATCTGTTCCGGCTCGTTACGGGTCAAATCGATATGCAGCAGGCCATTGGTAAAGGTTGCCCCTGAGACTTCCATATTTTCGGCGAGCGTAAAGCTCAGGCTAAATGCCTGGCTCACCAACCCCTGATGCAGCCATTTGGTCTCTTTTTCCGGCTGCTGTGGCGCGCCTTTTACCGTCAGACGCGTACCTTCCAGCTGAATATCCAAATCTTCCTGACGGAAACCAGCCAGCGCAAGGGTAATGCGATAGTGGTTATCGTCGCTTTTCTCAATGTTATAGGGTGGGAAGCTCTGGCTTTCACCGGCGGTTTGCAGGGCGTTGGCCAGTTTGTCAAAACCGATCCATTGACGCAGCAGTGGGGATAAATCGTAGTTACGCATTGTGTTTCTCCTTCTAAGAAGCGAGTAGATATCTGCAAATCCTGTGGATTCGCATTTGCCCCCTGACGGCGGGCAGATTTTTACATTAATACCGGGCCACGTTAGCGGCCCGACGAAATTAGTTGATTTCGATACGGCGCGGTTTATTCGCTTCAGGAATAACTCGCTCCAGGTCGATATACAGCAGACCGTTTACCAGGTTGGCGCCGCGAATATGGATATTTTCCGCGAGCTGGAATTTACGCTCAAAATTGCGTTCAGCGATACCCTGATACAGGTAAGTACGTTCTTTCTGCTCAGCGGCGTGGGCGCCTTTTACGATCAGCAGATTATCCTGAGCGGTAATTTCCAGTTCGCTCTCTGCAAAACCGGCAACGGCAATCGCGATGCGGTAGTTGTTCTCGTCGACTAATTCAACGTTGTACGGAGGGTAGCCGCCATTACTCTGGCTTTGATTATTTTCTAACAGATTGAAAAGGCGGTCGAAACCAATAGCAGAACGATACAACGGGGAGAGATCGAAATTACGCATAATACATAGCTCCTGAAATCAGCGAGAATTATCTGACCTTCCATCATGGACAGGTCGTTATTACCCAGAATACCCATTCGGCGTATTCTCTACGGGTCACATTCCTAAAATGGGTATATCCATGGTGTTTTCAAGGCCAACAGGGCAATTTTTTTTGCAGTTTGTGGTCTATTGCTTAGACTGGAGTCACAGCACAAAAGGCAAAGTGCGACGCCTGCCACAGTGCAGCGCAATGGCACTATGCATCCATGGAATGGCCCGATATAACCGATATGTACGTAGAAGGTTCTATCAACGCCCGTAACGATGACGGAAGAATAATGAAAAACGGTCTGTTAAAGCTGGTCCTGTTCAGCGGGATGATAAGTTTGGGCGGTTGCTCCAGCGTGATGTCACATACCGGCGGTAAAGAAGGAACCTATCCGGGAACGCGCGCCAGCGCGCAAATGCTTGGGGACAGCGACGCTAACTGGGGAACTAAATCCCTCGTGGCCCTGGATATGCCGCTGACTGCCGTGATGGACACGCTGCTGCTGCCGTGGGATATGTTCCGTACCGATAGCTCGGTCAAATCGCGCGTAGAAAAGAGCGAAAAAGAGACGCTGGCGACCAATTCGGTGATCCCGCCAGCGCGGATGCCTAACCCGTAATTCAACGCGCTGTTGCGGTTACCCATAGCTGGCGGTAACCGTCCACTTCCTCCATCCAGGCAAGCTGTTTGCCGTCTGGCGAAAAGACGATCGCATCGCCCGATGGCGGATTTTCATGCGCGTCGGTCAAGAAGGTGATTTCCCCGCTCTGCGCATTGCAAAGCGCAATGCGATTTTCCAGAACAAAGCCCAGCCATTTTCCTGATGGATGCCAGTTAAACGCCGATTGAATATCTGCGCTATTGTGGGTTAGCTGCCGCGGTTCGCCGCCTTGTGGCGAAATAAGCCATAGCTGAACGACGCCGGTATCATCACGCATCAGAAAAGCAATCTCCGTGGCCTGCGGGTTGGCCCGCACCCAGTGGCGCGGCGTATTCGCAAGCCCAGGGTAACGACGCTCATGAGTAAACGTTAAGCGATGCTGAACAACGCCAGCCGGAGGCGCGGGCATCGTCGTTTCAGTCCCTGCCAGCGGCGCATCACCCGACTGCTTCCAGCCCTGTTCGGTCTTAGGCAGATCAACAATAAAAAGCTCCGGTACTTTATCGCCATTTACCGATAGCGTATCGCCGATAAACGCCAGCGCCTGGTTGCCGACCCAGCCCTCTTCGTAGGCCCGGTTGATGTCGTCGCTACCCGGGGTAGGCGTCGGTGTTGTCCGGCTGACCAGTACGCACCAGTGGCTGCCGCTATACTCACGTGGATGCTGTCCACCTGGAATTACCGGGCCATAGGGCACCGCCACGCCAACGTTACGCAGGTCGAGTAATGGATCGCGCTCACGCAGCACATGGTCGTTATAGGTAAAGCTGACCAGCTCGCCGTTTGGGCTGAAGACATGCACATGGCTGCCGCCGCGCAGTGCCCCTGGCGTATACGGCGCGGTGATATCCATCGCATCAAGATTGTGCGTTTCTCCCTGATAAGTCACTACGCCGCGACGATGGTGGAAATCGTAATGCCAGTGTTCATCCGGGTTTTCCGGGCCGTGGATAAAGACATATTTATCTACCGATGGATGAACGGTCACCACGCCAACGTGCGCACCGTTTGTCGCACGATAGATCACTTCAACGTCGCTGCTTTCAACATTGACGCGTTCAATAGTTTCGCCGGTAAATGACGCCCCGGACGGGCGGACATCGAAAACCAGCCACTGGCTATCCGCCGTCCAGGTGCGGGTATTGGTAAGCTGATGATGGCGGGGGGCAAAGGTGACTTGTTTCATAGCAGAGAAACCCAGGCAGAAGAAAAAAGGGAAATAGCGTAGCACAGATAAAATACGGGGGCACGATGCCCCCGTATTGGTCACGGCTGCAATTAAGAGTTATCAGATGCCGGTTTTGCTATCAACGCTTTTTCTTCTGGTGGGGTACCTCTTAATAAGAAAAATGAGATAACCGTAAAGGTTAGGGTAATGCATCCCAAGAATAAATAAGCCTGATGGAATCCCATTGTGTCATACATGCGCCCTACATAAGATGACAGGAAAATTGCTGATACATGTTTCGCCACATTAAACCCGACCAGATAAATCGTTGCTGAAAGTCGCGGGTCGAATACCTTATTGATATATTTGAAAGTACCAATATATAAAAATGGCATTTCAAACATATGCAGCATCTTCAGTAACACGACTTCAACAGGCGTTGTTGCTATTGATGAACCCAGGATGCGAATCGTCATTATCGTCCCGGCAAGTAACAACACTTTCTTGGCCCCAACCTTTAATACTACAAACGGGGCAATGAACATAATACAGGCATTAAGTAACTCACCGCCGGTCGTGACAAACCCGAATACTTGGTTACCTCTTTGCGGGTTTTCGAAAAAGCTTTTAAAAAAATTAGCAAACTGCTGATCAAACACATCATAAATACTAGCGACACCGAGAACATAGATTAAAAAGGCCCAAAAGCTCGGTAATTTAAATAAACCTAATGCAACAGGAATGGATATATCGCCTTTTTTACCCGTGACCTCAATGCTTTTTTGCATTGACTGCGGTTCTGGACGAGTAATCACCAGAAGTACTGAAAGAATCAGAGCAAGGCCAGAGGAGATCCAGAATATAATATCCGGATTAATCCCCATCAGCATACCCGTTAGAGAGGCACAAACCGCCCACCCGATACAGCCGGACATCCTCACCTTACCGTATTCAAAGTTATTTGCGCGGCTTACTTTTTCAATATAAGCATCAACGGCTCCGGATCCGCCGGAAAAAACAAATCCCAGATAGACACCGCCAACAACAGATCCGAGATAGATATCTTTAGCTAACAATGGTTTAAAAACCAGTAAGAAGAATGGTGCGAAACAGACCAGTCCCGCAACAATAACCCAGAGCAAATGCTTACGCAGCCCTAACTTATCGGTGATATAACCAAAAAGAAACTGAAATATAATCCCAAAAAATGCCACACACGAAAAAACAATCCCTGTTTCGGTTTTACTCAGATGGTTAACGTCAGCCAGCCATACAGGGAAAAATGGAAAATAAGCTGACATAATAAAGTAATAAAAGAAAAAGAAAATAAAGAATGAGATAAAATTCTTTTTCTCTGCAGGGTTCAGAGTACTGATATTCATAAGTTCACCTTTACGGCCGAATATTAATAATTATGTTCATGAGCGAATGTGAGAATGATGCTATAGCACCAATTACACTCCAGTAACTGGTCCTCTACAGGAACAATATTTGTTGTCCAGGAATCATCACCACCAATTCCCATATGGCGAGCATCAATATTCAACCATGTCCCAGTTTCTTCTTTCAGCAAATGTCGATGAGACGTTTCTTTCAGCTGACGGGTACTATAACGTTGCAAAGAGAAGTTAAAATCACCAACAACATTAAGCTCTCCCCAACGAAGATGTTTCGTATTGGTTCGTAATCCATTTTCTGAAGGGAAAATATAGGGGGTCGACATTTCCTCCAAAGGCAAACTCCAGTGAGAAAACAGTGCGGCAGATTGCCTGTCAGGATAATTTTCCCACGGACCTTTACCCAACCATGTTACTGGTGCTTGCCGCATCAACAGCTGCGCTGCGATCCCAATACGGGCAAGGGGAGGCAACGAACGAGCCCGACTTCCTTCAATCGTCAAATGCAGTTGGCCTTCGCCATCAAACAACATCGTCCAGCGGCTCGCGATGGCGACCTTGCCGTTTGCCCGCCAGCGTAAATCCGCCACAATAATAACGCTATCAGCAAGCTGCTGAGCACGGCAGCTTAGGCATTCGCTTTCCATTTCATATAAACCAGCACTACGCCAGCGTACAGCCCAGGCATCCGGTTGTTCCTGGCCGAGTTCACTGGTACCAATATCGTTGTCCAGCGGCGCTCGAACAAACCGATCGCTGAATGGGGTTAGAATCTGCGGCTTATTATTCAGCCAACATTGCGTAAGCTGCCCAAACGCCCGGTTAACCTCCCAGCGCTTATCGCCTGCGGCCACGTAATACCGCTCATCATCCTCACTTAATACAACCTTTCCCGTCACTATCGGCGGCAGTTCCAGCCAATCTGATGGCAGAACCATCTGCTGCCAGGCGACTAAATGTCCCGGCTTGCTCCACGCTGTTGCGTCACGTTGACGGATCTCCAGCATTAACCAGAGTTCAGGAAGCTGACGAAGAGTCGCAAAATCACAAGAAAGATTTAGCGTGACGTTACCTTCAGGAGGAATATTCAGCGCTAATTCTCCCTGCTCAACGTTGACTCCCCGGCTTTGCACCGACCAGAATAAGACTTCATTGTCCGTTTTACGGAACTGATATTCACTGGTGATTTCAATCTCCAGCGGCTGTGTTCCAATTAAGCGACAATGAAAATATTGCTGCAAATATTTCACTTCATATAGAGATGGATGCGGCGTCCGGTCGGGAAATAAAAGCCCATTAAGGCAGAATTGTTTATCATTGGGAGTATCGCCAAAATCACCGCCATAGGCATAGAAAGGAAGTCCATTTTCATCATCTTTTATTAAAGCCTGATCCACCCAATCCCAAAGAAACCCACCCTGCAACCGAGGATACTGGCGAAATGCCTGCCAGTATTTATAAATCCCCCCCAGGCTGTTCCCCATCCCGTGAGTATATTCACAAAGTATTAATGGCCGCTGTTCACCGGGTAAGCCAATCCATTTTTTAATAGCCCATTTAGGCACGGCTGGGAATGGCTGATCTTCATCAACTCTTGCGTACATAGGACAAATAATATCTGTAGAGGAAGTATCCGCGCCGCCGCCTTCATATTGCACCGGACGCATTGGATCGTTTTTCTTTACCCAGTGATAAAGTGCCTCATGGGACGCGCCAATACCTGACTCATTACCAAGCGACCAGATAATAATAGAGACATGGTTACGATTACTATGCACCATCCGCGTTACCCGAGAAGAAAAAGCGTGTAGCCACTCGGAATCCTCAGCTAAACGCCGCATCGGAATCATTCCCTGAGTTTCAATATTTGCCTCGTCAACAACGTATATTCCATATTCATCACAAAGCTCATACCAGCGAGATTGGTTAGGGTAATGTGAACAACGTACGGCATTAAAATTATTCTGTTTAAGCAGTAAAATATCCTGCAACATAGAGGATTCATCCACTGCCTGCCCAAGTTCAGGATGATGCTCATGACGGTTAACTCCCCGGATGAGCAGAGGCTTACCGTTAACCTTCAGCAACCCATTTTCAATCGCAACGCGACGGAAACCGGTATTCCACGCTTCGCTTTCAACGATCCGACCATCAGGGTCCAGAAGCGTTGCCGTCAAGCGATAGAGATGCGGTAGCTCCGAACTCCAGAGCAGTGGGTTATCTATGACGAGCTGAGTCTCCAGGCGTTCACGCCATGAACCACGGGCATCAACTTTTTGCGTACCAAACGGCAGCGTTTTCTCGGCACATTCTCGCTCCCCAGCCCAAAGCGTCAATTTAACCGCCCAATCCTCCGGCACATCAACATCCCCTCCGAGGATTGCCTGAATATGGAGATAGCCCATATCGTAATCCGCGTTAACATCAGGGCTAATTATGACATCCGCCAGGTGCACTTCGGGTTTATGCTGCAACCATACGGAGCGGAATATTCCACTCATGCGCCACATATCCTGATCTTCAAGCCAGGTGCCAACGCTCCAGCGCATCACCATGACGCAAATTCGGTTTTTACCGGGCTTTGCCCACGGAGTAATTGAGAATTCTGCAGGTAAACGACTGTCCTGCGAATAGCCAACCCAATGGCCATTACACCAGAGGTGAAATGCAGAGTTAACGCCATCAAAAATAATATTAACATTTCCATCCTGCAACCACTCAAAATTAATTTCAATTTCAGTTGAGTAGCAGCCTGTTGGATTATTTTCAGGAACAGCTGGTGGCGTTGTAGAAATAGGGTATGTCACATTGGTATAAATAGGAATATCAAAGCCATGCATTTGCCAGTTAGCCGGAACGGGAATCTGAGAAACATTATCTGCATCATATTCCAGCCATCTCTCAGGAACCTGCTCGGGGTTATCATAAAATTTAAAATTCCATTTACCATCAAGACATTGTCGATATGGTGAACGTTTATTTTCGCGCGCGGCGCACGTATCGCGCCAACTATTCATTCTGGCATGGGCCGGTAAACGATGATGATGGGTTATAACAAGATTTTGCCAGTCTTTACGCTGAATGATGTCAGAGAAAGCATGTTCATATTCGCTCATCATTATTCCTGTTCAGATTATATATGGTCATATTATTTGAATTAAAAAAGGATTGTTTTTATAGAATTACCATTCAGCGACAGAACCATCCTCATGCCGCCACAACGGATTACGCCAGTCTGGCGCATTTTTACTTAACTCTATAACCCTTGCTTCATCGATTTCTACGCCAAGCCCGGGCTTCATTAATGGTTTAAAGAAGCCGCCTTCCATATTGAAATCTTCTTTATTCTTCACAAAGTCGAGTAATTCCGCGCCTTTGTTATAGTGAATGCCCATGCTTTGCTCCTGGAATATGGCGTTATAGGAAACAAAGTCAACGTGCAGGCAGGCGGCCAGCGCGATAGGCCCCAGCGGGCAGTGCGGTGCCAATGCCACATCATAAGCCTCCGCCATTCCGGCGATTTTATAGCACTCGGTAATACCGCCAGCGTGCGATAGGTCCGGCTGCAAAATAGCCAGGCCTCCGGCTTCCAGCACGCGTTTAAACTCGAAGCGTGAGAACATTCGTTCGCCTGCAGCGATAGGAATCGAGGTTTGCGCCGCTAAACGCGGATAGTATTCAGCCTGTTCCGCCAGAACCGGCTCTTCAATAAATAATGGGCGATACTGTTCCAGTTCTTTAATTAATACTTTTGCCATTGGCGCGCTAACGCGGCCGTGGAAATCAAGACCAAATTCAATTTCATTGCCAAAGGCCTCGCGAATTTGCGCCACAGTATTTACCGCCGCATCAACCGCGCGGGAATTATCGATAAGCCCCAGCTCTTCGCAGCCATTTAATTTAAAGGTATCAAAACCAATTCCACGCAGCTTCTTGATGCCATCAATCACTTCTGCCGGGCGATCGCCGCCAACCCAGCTGTAGGCTTTGATTTTATCGCGCACCAGCCCGCCCATCAGCTGCCAGACCGGCGCATTCAGCACTTTACCTTTGATATCCCATAGCGCCTGGTCAATACCGGCGATGGCGCTCATTAGGATCGGCCCGCCGCGATAAAAGCCCGCACGGTACATCACCTGCCACAGGTCGTTAATCCGCGCCGGATCCTGGCCAATCAGATAATCGCCGAGCTCATGCACCGCCGCCTCTACGGTGCGTGCGCGCCCTTCAATCACGGGTTCACCCCAGCCAACCACGCCTTCATCGGTTTCAATCTTTAAAAACATCCAGCGTGGGGGTAAACGATACGTGGTGAGTTTAGTTATTTTCATTGCACTGCCTCTCGATACGCTTTAACAAATGCTGCTGCCTGCTGTGCGGTTCGCTCTACGGACTGCCCGGCGCGATAGAGATCGCTGCCTAATCCGGCACCAATACAGCCTGCTTTTATCCACTGGACCAGATTTTCCGGCGTTACGCCGCCCACGGCGAAAACGGGAATCTCTGGTGGCAAAACAGCTTTTAGCGCTTTGATATAGTCAGGGCCAAAAGCCGAGGAAGGGAACACTTTCAGCGCCTGAGCACCGGCGTCTAGCGCAGTAAAGGCCTCTGTCGCCGTCGCGCATCCAGGGCAAACCGTCATGCCGTAGCTCACTGCACAGCGAATAACCTCGGGCTGAATGTTGGGAGTAACGATAAGCTTGCAACCCATTTGCGCGAGCTGGTCTACCCACTCTGGATTTAGCACGGTGCCCGCACCTATCAACGCTTTATCACCATAAGCATCAACAACGGCGGGAATGCTTTTTTCCCACTGCGGTGAATTGAGTGGGATTTCAACGGCGTCAAATCCGGCGTCAATCACGGCCCCAACGTGTTCCAGCGCCTCTTCCGGCGTAATACCGCGCAAAATGGCGATAAGCGGTAGTTTAGTTTGCCACTGCATGAGCGATGCTCCTTATTCCTGTCTGAAATGCGGTATCACCTGACACCACTGTTGTCTGACGGCCGATTGCGGTCAGCGCCTGCTGATAGCGGTTTGCCAGCGCATCTCCGGCGACAATGGTGACCTGGAGGTCACCGAAGCGGCTACTCATGGTGGCGACTTCCGCGCCAATCAGCAGACCGGAGAGAAATTCGCTGACGTGCTCGCGCGGCAATGAGCCCAGCACGTGCGAAGCACGTACTTCAAAAAGCTGAGGCAGAATATCTGGCGAATGGAGGCCGCGCTCCAGCCCGGCGGTAAAGGCATTCGGGGCGGAGATCTGCTCTGGCAGACCCGTGCCTACCAGCGAGTGGCGCAGCAGCAGATGATGCAGCTCACCGGTCATCACCGTGCGAAAATCGTTGATTTGTTGGCGGTCAGCCTGCACCCATTTGCAGTGGGTACCGGGCATTACATAGACGGAAGAAGGCGCTATCGACTGCGCGCCAAGGAGTTGAGTCTCTTCACCGCGCATCACATTGTGGTTATCGTCACGAGTGACGCAGAGTCCGGGAATAATCCAGACGTTGTCGCTGACGGACGTTAATCGCTCGCCAATGGCGGAAAAATGAACGGGAACCGGTAGATAGGGAGCAACCTTCCAGCCCACGTTACTACCGACCATTCCCGCCATCACTACCGGGGTAGAGCTATCGCTCCAGCCCTCGGTTATTTCGCTAAACACCGCCGCGGGGGATTGTCCATTCAAACGCGTCACACCTGCTTCCGATTGCCTGCTCTCCAGGCACTGGTCGCCCTGATAAAGCCAGGCGCGCAGATTGGTCGATCCCCAGTCAATTGCGATGTAGCGAGATGTCATGTGATTTCCTTTAACCTTCGTGTCGAGCTGGCAATCATGGTGAGCGCTGCCTGCTCTGCCGCTTCGCTGTCCTGATGCCGGATGGCATCAAACAGCGCCTTATGTTCCTGGAGCGTTTTCGGCATGTTGGCCGCATCGCCCATCCAGGTCCTTTCAAATACCGCTCGCTGTAGCGAGCTGATCGCCACGTTTAGCTGTTGCAGCACCGGGTTATGTACCGACTGCAAAACCGCCTCGTGATAGCGAATATCCGCTTCGTTAAAAGCTTCCCGATCCTGGTTATTGGCGATCATGTCGTTGAGCGCCTCTTCGATTTGCGCCAGGTCGCTTGAGGTCGCACGCTCTGCCGCCCAGCGGGCTATCGCCGGCTCGACCAGGTTACGTACCTCGCTCATCGCGCTAATCAGTCGCGGGTCGTAATCACTTTCCAGCACCCACTGCAAAACGTCGGTATCGAGATAATTCCACTGGTTGCGCGGAGCGACGAACGCGCCGCGATAGCGTTTCATTTCAATCAGTCGCTTAGCCATCAATGAGCGGAACACTTCGCGAATGATATTGCGCGAGGTTTCAAACTCCTCACACAGGTCCGCTTCCGCTGGCAGCGCGGAGCCGGGAACGTATTTACCGCTGACAATCTGCTGGCCCAGCGTGATGACGATGCGATCGGTTTTATTGAGAGTCATGGAGAGTCCTTGTGCTCTGGATGTACCTCTCTACTTTACCGCGACAGGCGGATTTGACCGCAACTTTGTAGTACTAACGTGATAGCACTCATTATCGCCACGAACATAATGTAGTACGATTTTATTATGTTGTACTACAATTTAGATCACAAAAACGACAACTGAGTGTAAGGATTTTCTTGAGTGGTAAACTCAGGGCATAAAAAAACCCGCGATCGACGCGGGTTGTTCATGAGCGAGATGATTTAATTTAGTACATATTTTTCAATGGCATACGCGACACCATCTTCCAGGTTAGATTTGGTGATAAAGTTTGCCGCTTCCTTCACTGCCGGAATGGCGTTATCCATCGCGACGCCTACACCAGCGTATTCAATCATCGCAATGTCATTTTCCTGATCGCCAATCGCCATCACTTCTTCTGGTTTGATACCCAGCGTATCGGCCAGCGATTTCACGCCGGTGCCTTTAGTCACGCGTTTATCAAGAATTTCAAGGAAGTACGGTGCGCTTTTCAGCACGGTGTATTTTTCTTTCACTTCCGCCGGGATGCGGGCAATGGCCTGGTCCAGAATCGCCGGTTCATCGATCATCATCACTTTCAGCAACTGGATGTTCGGATCCATCTTTTCCGCTTCGCAGAAGACCAGCGGGATCGTCGCCACGTAGGATTCATGCACCGTGTAATAACTCACGTCGCGGTTGGCGGTGTACAGGGTATTACGATCGAGCGCATGGAAGTGGGAGCCAACTTCACGGGAAAGCTGTTCCAGATAGCGATAGTCGTCATAGCCCAGCGCGGTTTGCGCAACGGTACTACCATCACTCGCCTTCTGCACCAGAGCACCATTATAGGTGATGCAATAATCTCCCGGCTGCTCCATATGCAGTTCTTTCAGATAACTGTGCACGCCAGCGTAAGGGCGACCAGTGGTCAGCACCACATTGACGCCGCGTTCACGTGCTGCGGCAATCGCGGTTTTCACCGCAGGTGAAATGGTATGGTCTGGCAGCAGCAGCGTGCCGTCCATATCAATTGCAATCAGTTTAATAGCCATGAAATCCCCGGGTAAGATGAGTCCTTACTCATGCTAACGCGATTAAGCCCACAAAAATAGAGCTACGTTGCACAACAGAATCACCCCTTTTAGGCCTCTCCCGGGGATAAAGTCCTCACCCGCGGGTGAGGACTATTTTGCCAAACGCCCCGCGATCGAGGTGTTCAAGCGCCTGTTCAAGCTGGTTAAAGCGGTAGCGGTGCTCAATCACCGGTTTCAACCCGGTCACGTCAACGGCGCGGACGAAATCTTCCAGCGCACGACGGTGCCCCACCCCAATACCCTGAATCACCGGGGATTTCAGCAACAGTTCGCCAGCCTGCAGAGAGATTTCATTCCCGGCCAGCACGCCAATGACCGATATGCGACCATGAACCGAGACGGCGCGCAGGGAATGCTTCAGGTTTTCCCCGCCAACGGTTTCAATAATATGGTCGATGCCGCGATCGGCGGTCAGTTCGTAAATTCCTTCCGCCCAATCACCTTTGAGGCGGTTAATCCCATGATCGGCGCCGAGTTGTTTAGCCCGAGCCAGTTTTTCATCACTTCCTGACGTGACAAAAACCTCTGCCCCCTGTGCTTTTGCAATTTGCAAAGCGAATATCGCCACACCGCCAGTCCCCTGCACCAGCACCGATTGTCCGGCGCGTAAATGACCGCGTTCCACCAGCGCGAACCATGCGGTAAGCCCTGCACAAGGCAGCGTGCTGGCCTCTGCGTCATCAAGAGTTTCCGGAGCAGCCACCAGCCAGTTTTCATTCACAACCACGTACTCAGCCAGCATGCCCTGGAAGTACCCACCGGTGGTTTTATAAGGCAAAGTGCGGGCGTCCGATGTGGGTCTACCGTTAATCCACTCCGGGAAGAAGGTGGAGATCACGCGAGCACCGGGTTTGAAACGCGTAACGCCCTCACCCGTACTCTCCACCACTCCCGCCATATCAGATGCCGGGGTAAACGGGAACGAAAGCGCAATCGGCATGGTGCCTTCAATGACCATTTTATCGCGATAGTTGAGTGCAACGGCATTCACCCGCACGCGGACTTCACCCGGGCCTGGCTGTGGAACAGGCGCCTGAATGAGGTTGAGATTCTCACGCCCAAGCGCGTCCATAGACCAGCATTGCATTGTCTCAGTCATTTTTCTCTCCTGCCATCTAATAAGATTTAGAAGTGACAGTTTACCGTTGACTCAGGGTAACCAGTGGCGATAATTTTTCCACCTATTGGTGACAAAAAAGATACAATTTATGACCGATACGCTGAAGGATATTCCGGTTTTTGTGGCCGCCGTTGAGGCGGGGAGCTTTGCTCAGGCCGCAATTCGTTTGCATTTGTCACGCTCGGCGGTGGGAAAGAGCATCGCTCGCCTTGAGGGACGGTTGGGGGTACGTCTGTTTCAACGTACGACCCGTAGTCAAAGCCTGACCGACAACGGCGCCCTTTTTTATGAACGTTGCCAGCGCGCACTGGAGGAAATTCGTGGGGCAGAATCGCTGCTGGAAACAGGAAAACAGCAGGTCAGTGGCCGCCTGCGCGTTGCCATGCCGATGCTGTTTGGTCGCCAGTGCGTCTCTCCGTTGCTGATTGAGCTCACACAGCAACATCCTGACCTTGAGCTGGAGATGTCATTCAGCGACCGCGTGGTGGATCTCGTCGAGGAAGGGTTTGATATGGCGGTGCGCAACGGCACGCTTCAGGACAGCAGCGTTCTGGTCGCGAGAAAGCTGGGAGAACACCGAATGGTGCTGTGCGCCGCGCCGGATTACCTGATGAATAAAGACCGGCCAGAAACAGTTGCTGATTTACGTCAGCATACTGCCATTAACTATCTGCGCGCAGGTAGAGTTTTACCCTGGCAACTCATGGATAACGAAGGTGCCTCGCACACCTTTACTCCCCGTTCATCGCTCAATATGGATGATTTGCAGGCAATCTGCGACGCTGCTCTGGCCGGACACGGCATTGCATGGTTGCCCTGCTGGATGGTCAGCAAAGAAATTCATCAAGGAAAACTCGTCCCGCTTTTAAAGCAGGCACAGGATGTGCGCTTCGACGTTCACGCGGTCTGGCAACAGACGCCGCATCTACCGCTGAGGGTGAGAATTGCCATAGACATGTTGGTGAGCCGTTTACCAGAAATGATGTCGCTGGATTTGCCTGCGCCCATAAAAAAGCCGCGCTAAACGCGCGGCCTGAGTTTGGAGGTGTTACTACAATTAAATATCGATGTTCGCCGCTTTCAGGGCGTTCTCTTCGATAAAGGCGCGGCGCGGTTCAACGGCATCGCCCATCAGGGTGGTGAACAGCTGGTCAGCGGCAATCGCATCCTTCACGGTCACGCGCAGCATACGGCGGCTATCCGGGTCCATCGTGGTTTCCCACAGCTGATCCGGGTTCATCTCGCCAAGACCTTTATAACGCTGGATAGAGAGACCACGGCGGGACTCTTTCACCAACCAGTCCAGCGCCTGTTCGAAGCTGGCAACCGGCTGGCGGCGCTCGCCGCGTTCGATGAAGGCATCGTCTTCAATCAGGCCGCGCAGTTTCTCACCCAGCGCGCAGATACGGTGGTATTCAGGCCCAGTGACAAACTCGTGATCCAGCGGATAGTCGGTATCCACACCGTGGGTACGAACGCGAACGATCGGCTCAAACTGCTGCAACTCGGCGTTCTCGCGGATATCAAATTTCCACTGGCTACCGTGCTGCTCTTTCTCATTCAGCTCGCTCACCAGAGTGTTAATCCAGCGGGTCACCGTCTGTTCGTTGCTCAAGTCGGCCTCTGCCAGCGTCGGCTGATAGATAAGCTCTTTCAGCAGCGCTTTCGGGAAGCGGCGCTCCATGCGGCCGATCATTTTCTGCGTAGCGTTATACTCAGCAACCAGCCTTTCCAGCGGCTCACCGGCTAAGGCCGGAGCGTTGGCGTTGGTGTGCAGGGTTGCGCCATCCAGAGCGATAGAGATTTGATACTGATCCATCGCTTCATCGTCTTTAATGTACTGTTCCTGCTTGCCTTTCTTCACTTTGTACAGCGGCGGCTGTGCAATGTAGACGTGGCCGCGCTCAACGATTTCCGGCATCTGACGATAGAAGAAGGTCAACAGCAGCGTACGAATGTGCGAGCCGTCGACGTCCGCATCGGTCATGATAATAATGCTGTGATAACGCAGTTTGTCCGGGTTGTATTCGTCGCGACCAATGCCGCAGCCCAGAGCGGTAATCAGCGTAGCCACTTCCTGAGAGGCGAGCATTTTGTCAAAGCGCGCTTTTTCAACGTTGAGGATTTTACCTTTCAGCGGCAGGATCGCCTGGTTCTTACGGTTACGCCCCTGTTTTGCAGAGCCGCCCGCAGAGTCCCCTTCCACTAAGTACAGTTCAGAGTGAGCAGGATCGCGTTCCTGGCAATCCGCCAGTTTGCCCGGCAGACCAGCCAGATCCAGCGCGCCTTTACGGCGGGTCATTTCACGTGCGCGACGAGCTGCTTCGCGCGCGCGCGCCGCGTCGATAATTTTGCCAACCACGATTTTGGCATCAGACGGGTTTTCCAGCAGGTATTCGTTCAGCAGTTCGTTCATTTGCTGTTCTACCGCCGATTTCACCTCAGAGGAGACCAGCTTGTCTTTAGTCTGTGAGGAGAATTTCGGATCCGGCACCTTCACGGAAACCACGGCAATCAGACCTTCACGCGCATCGTCACCGGTGGCGCTGACTTTCGCTTTTTTGCTGTAGCCTTCTTTATCCATGTAGGCGTTCAGGGTACGAGTCATCGCCGCACGGAAGCCCGCAAGGTGGGTACCGCCATCGCGCTGCGGAATGTTGTTGGTAAAGCAGTAGATATTTTCCTGGAAACCATCGTTCCACTGCAGCGCCACTTCAACGCCGATACCGTCTTTTTCGGTGGAGAAATAGAAAATATTCGGATGGATCGGCGTTTTATTTTTGTTCAGATATTCCACGAACGCTTTGATACCGCCTTCGTAGTGGAAATGATCTTCTTTACCGTCGCGCTTATCGCGCAGGCGAATAGACACCCCGGAGTTCAGGAACGACAGCTCACGCAGACGTTTTGCCAGAATTTCATATTCAAATTCAACAACGTTAGTGAAGGTTTCATAACTCGGCCAGAAACGTACCATAGTACCGGTTTTTTCGGTCTCGCCGGTCACAGCCAGCGGGGCCTGCGGCACGCCGTGGGCATAAATCTGACGGTGAATTTTATTGTCGCGCTGAATAACCAGCTCCAGCTTCTGCGACAGGGCGTTTACGACAGAAACGCCAACACCGTGCAGACCGCCAGAGACTTTATAGGAGTTATCATCGAATTTACCGCCCGCATGCAGCACGGTCATGATCACTTCCGCCGCCGACACGCCCTCTTCCGGGTGAATACCGGTCGGAATACCGCGGCCGTCATCCTGTACGGAGACGGAGTTGTCGCTGTGGATGGTGACAACGATATCTTTACAGTAACCTGCGAGCGCTTCGTCGATAGCGTTATCCACAACCTCGAATACCATGTGGTGCAGACCGGTGCCGTCATCCGTGTCGCCGATATACATACCCGGGCGCTTACGCACCGCATCCAGCCCTTTCAGGACTTTGATACTGGAGGAGTCATAAGAATTCGACATCAACGTTTCTCGCTCATTTAATCTTAGGTTAATCCGCTATTTTACCCTTTTCCACGGTAAACATCTTCGAATTTTCGTCCGACATGTCTATAACGTGTTCAGCGCTAATGGCGCTGACGAAAACCTGCGACTGCGTGGCTTTTAAACGGCTGGCAAGCAGCCCACGCCGCGCGTCGTCGAGTTCCGAGGCAAAATCATCTATCAGGTACAGGCAGCGCCGCCCGCTCTCACGGGTCAGGAACTCGCCTTGCGCCAGTCTTAGGGCGCACATCAGCAGCTTAAGCTGCCCGCGTGACAATGTATCTTCCACCGGCGCACCGTCGGCACGAATGCGGAAATCCGCTTTGTGCGGGCCATGGGCGGTGTAGGTTAACATGCGATCGCGCTCGAAATTTCTCTCCAGCACCTCGGCATAATCCGTTTCTTTCTCCCAGCCGCGCTGGAAAGAAAAGGTGAGGGCAAACTCCGGTAAAAACTGCCGACAGGTATCCGCCATGTCTTCGACAATAGCGGCGCTATATTCGGCGCGCCAACGGCTGATTTGTTCCGCCAGCGGAATCAATTCCAGGTCCCAGGGCCGCAGTTGGGCATAGCGGCTGACCTGACGCAGCGCGGCGTTACGCTGCTTCACCAGACGCTTCAGGTTGCTCCAGGCGGTAAAGAATCCAGCTTCGTTGTGGAAGCATCCCCAGTCAAGGAATGCTCTTCTGTATTTGGGGCCGCCGTTGAGTAAAGTAAAGCCCTCGGGCGTAATCAGCTGCATCGGCATCAGGTGCGCCAGTTCTGCCACTTTATGGCCGTCGGTACCGTCGATACGGACCTTACTGTCGCCCTGTTTATCTTTGGTCAGGCCGATGGAAACTTCACGTTCTTCACCCTGCAAGCGGCCGTGCAGAACAAACGACTCTTGCTCGTGACGAATCACACGGCCAATCTGCAAACTGCGAAACGCCCGACCGTGGCCGAGCGTATAGATAGCTTCCAGCACGCTGGTTTTACCGCTGCCGTTTGCGCCAACCAGGAAGTTAAAGCCGGGGGATAAAGCGAGATCCGCATTTTCAATATTGCGGAAGTCTTTGATGAGCAAGCGCGTCAGTGACATATCAGCGTTCTTTGGGCCAGGGCGTTATCGGCGCAGCCAGTTTCAACGCGGACTGCGCGCAGACCCTGGAGCGTACACGAAGTACGTGACAGGGGCGAGCACAGCCCAGGTTGAAAATGGCAAGTAAGATAGCCCGATATTTTCCACTACAGTCTCATTGGCATAACAACGTAAGCTGCGCTTTGCGAGGCCGCATCCTCAATCTGCACGCTCGATACGGAATCGGTCAGCAAAATACGCACGTTCTCGCACTTCAGCGCATTAAGCACATCCAGCACGTAGCTAACGTTAAAGCCGATTTCCATCTCGGTCCCGGCATAGGTGACATCCAGAATTTCTTCTGCTTCTTCCTGCTCCGGGTTATTAGCGGTGATTTTCAGCTGATTTTCACTGACGTACAGGCGCACGCCGCGGAATTTCTCGTTCGAGAGAATCGCTGCGCGGGCAAATGCCTGCTTGAGAATATCGCAGCCGGCATCCAGGTGTTTATCCGGATTTTTCGGCAATACGCGACGATAATCAGGGAAACGTCCATCAACAAGCTTCGATGTGAAGATAAAGTCACCAACGTGGGCTCGGATGTTGTTGCTGCCGATCTGCACGCGCAGCGGCGTCTCGCCGCCGTCGAGCATACGCATCAGCTCAATCACCCCTTTACGCGGCACGATCACCGAATGGTTCGGCAACGATTCTTCCAGCGGCATAGAGCAAACCGCCAGGCGGTGGCCGTCGGTCGCTACTGTACGCAGTTCGCAACCTTCGGTTTCAAACAGCATACCGTTTAAGTAGTAGCGAACATCCTGGTGAGCCATCGAAAACTGAGTGGCTTCGATCAGGCGCTTCATCGTCGCCTGCGGCAGGGTGAATTCGACTTCACTCTGCCAGTCATCGAGGTTCGGGAAATCAGCGGCGGGCAGGGTCGACAGCGAGAAGCGGCTGCGCCCGGAGCGTACCAGCATGCGGTCGCCTTCCAGCTGTACCACGATCTCCGCACCTTCAGGTAGGCCGCGGCAGATATCAAAAAATTTACGCGCTGGAACGGTCGTTGCTCCCGCTTCGTGCGGTTGAATCAGCGCCACGCGCGCGACCATTTCCATTTCCAGATCGGTACCGGTCAGCGACAGCGCGCCATCGGAAACCTGAAGGAGCAGGTTGCCGAGAATCGGCAGCGTCGGACGACCACCTAACGGACCGCTCACCTGTTGCAGCGGTTTTAATAAATGTTCACGTTCTACGGTAAATTTCATAGCGTCACGAGGATAATGTTCTGATTAAATTGGAAAAATCTTCTTTGATGTCGTGGCTTTCTTCACGCAGCTGCTCAATTTTACGGCAGGCGTGCAGGACGGTGGTATGGTCACGACCGCCAAACGCATCGCCGATTTCCGGCAGACTGTGGTTGGTCAGCTCTTTTGCCAACGCCATCGCCATTTGACGAGGGCGCGCCACCGAACGGGAGCGGCGTTTAGACAGCAGGTCCGCTACCTTAATCTTGTAATACTCCGCCACCGTCTTCTGAATGTTGTCGATGGTGACCAGTTTTTCCTGTAGCGCCAACAGATCGCGCAGCGCTTCGCGCACGAAATCGATAGTGATCGCTCGGCCAGTAAAGTTGGCATTGGCGATAACGCGGTTCAGTGCGCCTTCCAGCTCACGTACGTTGGAACGCAGGCGCTTAGCGATAAAGAACGCCACTTCACCCGGCAGGCGAATATCGTTTTCATCGGCTTTTTTCATCAGGATCGCCACGCGAGTTTCCAGCTCTGGCGGTTCGATCGCTACCGTCAGGCCCCAACCGAAGCGTGATTTCAGACGATCCTCAACCCCGTTGATCTCTTTCGGATAGCGATCCGACGTCAGAATGATCTGCTGATTGCCTTCCAGCAGGGCATTGAAGGTGTGGAAAAACTCCTCCTGCGAGCGCTCTTTATTCGCAAAGAACTGAATATCATCGATCAGCAGGGCATCAACGGAACGGTAGTAGCGTTTAAACTCTTCAATGGCGTTGTTTTGCAGAGCTTTTACCATGTCCTGCACAAAACGCTCGGAGTGCATGTAAACCACTTTTGCATTGGGTTTACGCGCCACGATGCCGTTACCGACCGCATGTAAAAGGTGGGTTTTACCCAGACCGGTGCCGCCATAAAGGAACAGCGGGTTGTAGGCTCCACCAGGGTTATCAGCAACCTGGCGCGCCGCCGCGCGAGCCAGCTGGTTAGATTTACCTTCAACGAAGTTATCAAACGTATGCTTAATGTTAACGTTGGAGCGATAAGTCGGCTCTGCGGGTGCGGGAACGTTGTCCCAGCCCGGACGCACAATTGTCGGCGCAACGCGCGCCGTCTGAACCTGAGCCGCAGGCGCGGTGGCCGCAACGCTTACTGTGCTTCTGTGCGGCTGAACCGCAGGCTTAGTGCCAACTTCAAAACGCAGCTGTGGGGCATCAACACCGCAAAATTCATTGAGGAGGCCATTGATATTATTGAGGTATTTATCCCTTACCCAATCGAGCACAAAACGGTTTGGCGCATACAGTGCCAGCGTGTTATCGCTCAATTCCGCCTGCAAAGGGCGTATCCACATACTGAATTCTGTGGCTGGTAACTCATCCTGCAATCGGGCAAGACACTGCTGCCAAAGCGAAAGTGACACGGCGGACTCCACTCGAACAAAAATCGATATAAAAGAGAAACTGAAACAATCGTGATTGTTGGCACACGTCGACAAGACCCTGCATTAGCCGAAAAGCCCCTGCACAAAAGGGGTGACGTGCGAACCGCTATCTGCGGTTATTACCCGATGTGGATCATTGGATCACGATCGGGACCGCGGATCATAGCCTAAAGTGAGAAAGAGATCTTGTGTTTCTCAACAGATTCTTCCCGATTTATCCACAGGAAGGATCGAAGCCGGGTAAGTGTAAACGATCCCGGGGAGAGTGAAGCACGATTTCAGCCGCATATTGGAAAAATT
>NZ_JAPUEW010000065.1:0-8616 GCF_027492335.1 Klebsiella sp.
GGAGAAAGCACCGGCAACTAAAAATGATTGCAGACGTTCACAGTATCTACCAAACTGCACGTATTTGTAGTCCGGACAGATGCGTAGCATCGCCTCCGGGGAAAATACCAGCCTTCCCGACTAAGCAGCCAACGCCTTATCCGGCTACTGGCAAATCACGGTGCCGGTTTTACCTTCGATTCCTTCTTTCGCTTTGCTCAACACGGTAATCAGAGATTCGCGTCCTGGACGGGAACGGGCGAACGAGGCGGCGGCTTCGACTTTCGGCAACATGGAACCTTTGGCGAAATGCCCTTCGTTGATAAAGCGCTCCGCATCGCTTAATGACAAGCGATCCAGCCACTGTTCGTTAGGTTTACCGAAGTTGATCGCCACTTTTTCCACCGCCGTCAGGATGATCAGCATATCCGCATCGATCATTTCGGCGAGCCGGGCGCTGGCCCAGTCCTTATCGATAACCGCGCTGGCGCCGCGCAGATGGTTACCTTCTCGGATCACCGGAATGCCGCCGCCGCCAACGGTGATCACTACCTGCCCGGCATCGAGCAGAGTTTTGACCGTCCCTTTCTCAATGATGTCTACCGGTTTAGGTGACGCGACGACGCGACGATAGCCGCGACCGGCATCTTCTTTCAGCGTATAGCCCTGTTTCTCCAGCTGTTCAGCCTCCTGCTGAGTGAAGAATGAACCGATAGGTTTGGTCGGATTAAGGAACGCGGGATCGTGGGCATCAACTTCCACCTGAGTCACCAGCGTCACTACCGGCTTATGCATCCCGCGCGACAGCAGCTCTTCGCGCAGCGCGTTTTGCAGATCGTAACCGATGTAGCCCTGGCTTAACGCCACGCATACCGACATCGGCAGCATCGGCGTGTGGGCTTCGGTTTTCGCCGCCGCCTCAAAGGCCAGGTTGATCATTCCGACCTGCGGCCCGTTACCGTGGGTGACCACTACCTGATGGCCCTGAGCGATTAAATCGACGATTGCCTGAGAGGTCATTTTGACGGCCTGCATCTGCCCGGCCAGATCCTCTCCCAGCGCATTCCCGCCGAGGGCGAGAACAATTTTCTTACTCATTTTTCCTCACTTATTCAGTATGCCAGGGATGGCTAAACGGTTTGCGTCTCAGGAAGCGGCCCCGGCCCGCTCTGGCGTTAAATTCCCCTTTGCAAAAGAGGGTTTCACCACGCGAAAGGGTTCTGACGATCGCCCCGGTACAGCGAAAGCCCTCCCACGGGGAGTAGTCGGCGTTGTCATGCAGTTCGGCGTGACGAATTTCCGTCGTTTGATTCGGGTCGATAATCACCACATCGCCATCGGAACCCGGGGCCAGCCGCCCTTTCTGCGGCCACAGGCCGAACAGCCTGGACGGCATGGCGCTGGTCATATCGACAAAGCGCTCTGGTGTAATACGCCCGCTCATCACGGCGCTGGAAAAGAGCAGCAGCAGGCGGTTTTCCACGCCGGGCAGACCGTTCGGGCAGCGGTTGAAATCGCCGCCAGAGAGCTGTTGGCGCTGGGCTATCGAAAAGTTGCAGTGGTCGGTGGCGACCACGTCGATTGCACCGTCGCTGATTCCGCACCAGAGTTTGTCCTGCTCGCGGACGTTGCGCAGAGGCGGGCTGAGAATAAAATTCAGCCCGTCAGGTGCATCATAACGGCGCTCATCCAGCAATAGATATTGCGGGCAGGTCTCTACCCACACCGGCTGGTGGTTAGCTCTTGCCAGGCGTAAATAATCCAGCCCCAGACCGTTGGAGAGATGGACAATATACAGCGGCGCATTCCCGGCGAGCTGCGCCAGATTGATCATCCGGGCAATGGCTTCGGCCTCGCACTCCAGCGGGCGGCTCAGGGCGTGATAGCGCGGCGCGGTCAGCCCGGCGGCAAGAAACTCGGCGCGCTTGCAGGCAATGGCGGCATCATTCTCAGGATGGACCGTCGTCAGCGCGCCTGAGATGTGCAGGCGGCGCAACGCTTGTAGCACATCATCGTCGTTGAGCTTGTACTGATAGGTCAGGTAGAGCTTAAAGCTGCTGATCCCCTCTTCAACCATCATCGGAATTTCATCAAGAATGGCATGATTGATATGCTGGATGACCCCGTGGAAGCTGTAATCGACCACCGCCTTATGCGCGGCGTAACCGTGGTAAACCTCCAGTTGATGGCGTAACCGGCAGCCTGTCGGGCCAAATCCCATATGGTCGATAATGGTTGTTGTACCGCCACACGCCGCCGCACGGGTGCCGGTAAAAAAATCATCACAGCTACGGGCAATGCCGACGTCAATGTTGAAATGGGTGTGCACGTCCACGCCGCCGGGCATGACGTAGCAGCCGGCCGCATCGACGATCTCGCAAGGTAGCTGTGGCGTAATATTGTCGCCGAGCTGGCGAACAATACCGTTTTCTATCAGCAAATCCTGTTTTGCCTGTCCGTCAGCGTTAACGACGATTCCGTTTTTAATCAGTACGCGCATAGCAGACTCCAGAAATCCCCCGGTAAGCCGGGGGATGCAGAGGGATGATTATTTTGTTGCCAGCCAGCTTAGCGGGATAGCGGCGTACATGGCGGCGCAGGTGACCAGATGCGATTTCCAGGTTTTCTCGTTTGGTGCATGGGCTTCCGGTTCTTTGCCCGGACCAAAGCCGATCACCGGAATGCCGTGACGTCCCATAATCGAGACGCCGTTGGTGGAGAAGGTCCACTTATCGACCACCGGCGCTTTGCCGAACAGTCCTTCATAAGCATTGACCAGCGCTTTGACGGTGAAGTGATCCTCTTCGACTTTCCAGGTCGGGAAGTAGCATTCGGTCGGATAAACTAATCCGGTCCATGATGGACGGTCATAGTTGTACATAGACACCACCGCATTGGCTTTTTGCACGGCGGGCAGGGCGCGGATTTCGTCCAGCGCACCTTCCCAGGTTTCGCCCCAGGTCAGACGGCGGTCGATAGATACAGCGCAGCTATCCGCCACGGCGCAGCGGCTCGGCGAGGTGAAGAAGATCTCGGAAACCGTCAACGTGCCTTTGCCGAGGAATTCGTCGTAAGCCAGATGCTGCGACAAATCCTGCAATTCATTGAGAATCGGCCCCATCTTGAAGATCGCGTTATCGCCGCGCTCTGGTGCAGAGCCGTGACAGCTGACTCCCTGTACATCAACACGGATTTCCATACGCCCGCGCTGTCCGCGATACACCTGACAGTCGGTCGGCTCGGTGCTAACGACAAATTCCGGGCGAATGCCGGACTGTTCGATGATGTACTGCCAGCACAGACCGTCACAGTCCTCTTCCTGTACTGTACCGGTCACCAGTAGCGTGTACTCATCTTCCAGACCGAGGTCTTTGATGATCTTCCCGGCATACACCATCGATGCCATGCCGCCTTCCTGATCTGAAGTGCCGCGTCCGCCGATCAGCTCTTCGGTTTCCATGCCTTCATACGGGTCAAATTCCCAGTTCTTAATATTGCCGATCCCTACGGTATCGATATGGGCGTCCATCGCCACCAGCCGCGGGCCATGACCGATATAACCGAGAATGTTACCCATTGGATCGATCTCGACTTTATCGAAGCCGACTTTTTCCATCTCCTGTTTGATACGGTGAACCACGCGTTTTTCATCGCAGCTCTCGCTGGGGATAGCGACCATATCGCGCAGGAAGCGCGTCATGTCGGCCTGGTAGTCGTGTGCTTTTTCCAGAATCAGTTTAAAGGGAATGTGCTTAGCCATTATTGTTCTCCAGTTTTCACTCCCGTATCTCCTTGGGAGCCTGTTCTCATAAGGGGATTACGGGGTGACCGGATGTTTGCCTTCCCAGACCACTTCGCGATAGTGCTTCACGTCGGTGTCGCCTTCGGTGCTGATAACCAGCACGATGGCGTCTTTATCCAGCGCCAGTTTTGCCATCAGGGCCTGACGCTGCGGGTGATGGTGTACTGCCGCCAGAACGCCCAGACCTACGGCACCGGACTCACCGGAGATCACCCGCGGATCGTCGCCGTATGGGTTACCCAGCACGCGCATGCCCAGCGCGGCGACGCTGTCCTGGCAGGAGATAAACTGCGTGGCGCAGTTGCGCAGAATTTCCCAGCCGAGCGGGTTAGGTTCGCCACAGGCCAGACCGGCCATGATGGTTGCCATATCGCCGCCGACATTGACGATGTCGCCCTTAACGCCTGAGCGGTAAATGCAGTCGGCCTTATCCGGCTCGACGATAATGCTGCGCAGGTTTTGCGGGCCATAAACATCCACCAGGTAGCCCAGCACGCCGCCCGCCATCGCGCCGACCCCCGCCTGCAACAGTACGTGAGTTGGCGTAACGCCCATTTCGCGCATCTGCTCTACGGCTTCATCGGCAAGCGTCGCGTAGCCCTGCATAATCCAGGTCGGAATTTTGGTGTAACCTTCCCAGGCGGTATCCTGCACCACCTCCCAGCCGTTTTGCTGCGCGTGTTGCATGGTCAGACGAACGGTGTCGTCATAGTTCATATCGGTAACGATGCACTCCGCCCCAAGGTTAAGAATGGCGTCGACGCGCTCCTGAGCGGAGCCTTTCGGCATATAAATCACCGCATGTTGCCCAAGCTGCTGCGCGGCCCAGGCGATGCCGCGACCGTGGTTGCCATCGGTGGTGGTCGCAAAGGTCATCTTTTCGCCGATGGCGTTTTTGAGCTGCGTGAACGAGAGCGTCTCGATATCAAGTTGATATTTCTCGCACAGCAGGCGGGCGATGGCATAGGCACCGCCGAGCATTTTGAAGGCGTTCAGCCCAAAGCGTTTTGATTCATCCTTGACGAGAATTTTCTTCACGCCAAACAGGCTGGCAAGACTGTCCAGCGCGCAGAGCGGCGTTGGGCGATAGCCCGCGATTTTTTGATGGAACTGGCGCGCCACTTTGGCCTGTTTTTGCGAAAAAAGGGGCGACGTTTCACCGTTATAAAAATGGTTGTCGGCAATATCGATCTTCAGTGTGAAAACGGACATATCCTATCCTTATTGGCCTCCGGAACGGAAAGCCGACCGGCGGGTCGGCTCGGGAGTTATTTCATGCGCTGTTGCGCTTCTTTCAACAATTGCTCCAGCAGGACGCCGGGCTTCGGATATTTGCGGGCGAGGATCATCGCGGCGATGATGTAAGGCTTCCAGCTGGCCTCTTTATAAGTGGCGATGCGGTATTTTTCGAACACACCTTCGGTAACTTCTCCTTCTTTACAGGAGACGCCGCTGATATCCGCCGGCAGGCAGTGCATATACAGCGCTTCGCCGTCGCGGGTTAGCTCCATCATCTCTTCGGTGCAGTGCCAGTCTTTATGCTTCGCGTTCTGCTCCAGACACTGCCTTTCCAGCTCTTTCAGCGCCGCGTGGTCGTTAGCGCGCAGTAATTCGGTACGTTCTTCCATCACTTTGTAAGGGGCCCATGACTTCGGATAGACGATGTCGGCGTCCTTAAAAGCCTCTTCCATGCTGGTGACCTGGCGGAAGCTGCCGCCGGAGGCGTTGGCGTTGCTTTTCGCCACTTCGATAACATCGGGAATCAGGTCATAGCCTTCCGGATGCGCCAGCGTGACGTCCATACCGAAGCGGGTCATCAGGCCGATAATCCCCTGCGGCACGGAGAGTGGTTTACCGTAGCTGGGGGAATACGCCCAGGTCATGGCGATTTTTTTGCCTTTGAGGTTTTCCAGCGAGCCAAAATGTTCACGCAGCCAGGCCAGATCCGCCATCGCCTGCGTCGGGTGGTCGATATCACATTGCAGGTTAACTAACGCCGGACGCTGCGGCAGCACGCCCTGTTTGTAACCGTCGTCAAGCGCGGCACCGACTTCACGCATATAGGCGTTGCCCGCGCCGAGATACATGTCGTCGCGAATACCGATCGCATCGGCGCAAAAGGAGATCATGTTGGCCGTTTCGCGGACGGTTTCGCCGTGGGCGATTTGCGATTTGCCTTCATCGAGATCCTGCTGGGCGAGGCCGAGCAGGTTGAGGGCCGAGGCATAAGAGAAGCGGGTTCGGGTGGAGTTATCGCGGAAAACAGAAATCCCTAATCCGCTGTTGAAGACTTTGGTTGCGATATTCTCAGCGCGTAGCATCTTCAGCGCGGCGGCGACGTCGAGGACTTGTTTCAGTTCATCCGGCGTCTGCTCCCACGTTAATAAAAAATCCTTCTCGTGAAGGTGCGAGGTCAGCGAATTGATATCCTTTATCAGCTCATTAACAGTTTTCATTATAAGGTCCCGGTAGTGGAATGACGGCAAGGTGGCTTAATGGCTGTGACTGCGCGATATCACAGCGATACCATCAACTAACAATAAGTGTGCCAGGATTAATTCTGGGCGGCGTAAGTCCTATTTTAGGACGGTTATTTGTGGTTGCGATCACAAATTAACAATCTTATTGGCGGGAATTAATCGACGTAAACGTTTGGCTTTTTAAATATCATTTTTCATCGCCATAAAGAGAATGAGAATAATATTAAGGGTCGGAGAGTAAATCGTCATATTGATAAATAAGCTGGGGTAATTCTCATATTGATATAGAAATGTGACACCTCTTGCATAATTATCATGACAAAATGATAAACAACCCGCTTTTTATCAAAGCCGTTTTTTTCTGAGTTAGTATCATAGTCCTCTTGCAGTCATCGATATCCTCAACGATCTACCGCTTAAGTGATGCCGGAAGGTAAGTCTATGGTCCTCGCAACAACGCAATCCGTTTTGATGCAGATTCAACCGACTATTCAGCGCTTTGCCAGAATGCTGGCCAGCGTTTTGCAACTTGAGGTAGAGATTGTCGACGAACACCTGTGCCGCGTGGCGGGTACCGGCGCCTACGGCAAGTTTCTGGGGCGTCCGCTCAGCAGCAATTCAAGGCTATTGCGCTTTGTTCTGGAAACCCAGCAGGAAAAGGTGGTCACCCATTCTCGCCACGATCCGCTCTGTGAAGGATGTGACAGTAAAGACAACTGCCGTGAGAAAGCCTTTTTGGGAACGCCGGTTATTTTACAAGACCGCTGCGTGGGGGTGATAAGTTTGATTGCCGTTACCCATGAACAGCAGGAGCATATTAACGATAATCTGCGCGAGTTCTCCGATTACGTTCGCCATATATCGACCATTTTTGTTTCGAAACTTCTGCAAGATCAGGGCGGCAATGACAGCATCAGTAAAATATTCGCAACGATGATCGAGAATATGGATCAAGGGGTGCTGGTTATTGATGAAGATAATCGGGTGCAGTTTGCTAATCAAACGGCACTGAAAATACTCGGGGTGATGCAAAACACCATGACAGGTAAATCTGTGCGCTTCAGACCGCTCACCTTTGAAAGTAATTTTACGCACGGACATATGCAGCATATTGTTTCGTGGGATGATAAAAGTGAACTCATTATTGGTCAGCTGCATAATGTTCAGGGGCGGCAATTATTCCTGATGGCCTTTCATCAGTCGCATACAAGTACCGTCGTGGCGTTAGCCGATAATGAACCACATATTGAGCAACTGGTCGGTGAATGCCGGGTGATGCGCCAGCTTAAGCAGCTGATTGGCCGTATTGCCCCGAGCCCTTCCAGCGTGATGATTGTCGGCGAAAGCGGTACCGGGAAAGAGGTGGTCGCCCGGGCAATTCATAAGCTCAGCGATCGCAAAAATAAACCTTTTATCGCCATTAACTGCGCTGCAATTCCGGAGCAACTGCTGGAAAGCGAACTGTTTGGCTATGTGAAAGGCGCATTTACCGGGGCGTCCGCCAACGGTAAAACCGGTCTGATTCAGGCAGCCAATAGCGGGACGCTATTTCTTGATGAGATTGGCGATATGCCGCTGGTGCTCCAGGCAAAGCTGTTGCGGGCTATTGAGGCGCGGGAAATTCTGCCTCTCGGCGCCAGCAGTCCGGTGCAGGTGGATATCCGCATAATCTCCGCCACCAATCAGAACCTCGGGCAGTTTATTGCCGAGGGTAAATTCCGCGAAGATCTTTTCTACAGGCTTAACGTCATCCCGTTAACCCTGCCGCCACTGCGTGAACGTCAGGATGATATCGAGCTGCTGGTGCACTACTTTCTGCATCTGCATACCCGTCGGCTTGGCCTGGTTTACCCCGGCATCGCCCCGGATGTGGTGACGTTGCTGAAGTATCATCGCTGGCCGGGCAATCTGCGGGAATTGAGCAACCTGATGGAGTATCTGGTTAACGTTGTCCCCTCGGGAGAGGTGATTGATAGCACGCTGCTGCCGCCGAATCTGCTCAATAACGGCAAAGCGCCCGAGCGTGATATCGCGCCCGCTGAGGTGCTGCACGCGCTGGCCGACGATGCCGGAGGTACCGCGCTTGAGGAGATGGAGAAACAGATGATCCGCGAAGCGCTGTCCCGGCATCACAATAAAAAACAGGCGGCGGACGAGTTGGGCATCGGTATTGCCACGCTCTATCGCAAGATTAAGAAATATGAATTGCTGAACGTCTGAACGGCACATTTCCCGGAGGCGATGCTGCGCATCTGTCCGGGCTACAAGCCTTCAGTCGTCTGCGTTCCCGTAGCCCGGGAAAGGCGCTTTGCGCCGCCCCCGGGAGAAAGACCACAGAATCTTCCCGGAGGCGAT
>NZ_JAPUEW010000066.1:0-185801 GCF_027492335.1 Klebsiella sp.
TACGGTCTGCGACAGTTTTAACGCGACGCGCGTCGCCGCTGACCTGTAACACATCTGTGGGGAGGTGATCGTTTCTGCATGAATGGAAATTACGAAGGAAACAACGAGGGGCCTTGCGGGACAAGGCTTTAGAAAAAAATCTGCTTTTGCACTGTTTTCCGAAAAATGAGAATTTCTTATGATTTATGCGATGAGTTTTGCATTATTTTGCAATTTAAGTGATCAACAACAAACGCATTTTAATACTGTTTAAATCATCTTTATCGGGGGTTTAAAGAAAGGACGGAGTCGCATAGCAACTGCCGCCCCAATGAATCATTTTTTAGACCAGATGGTCTGATAAAGCTTTTGAAGTTCTTTGTCGGTTAACTCGGTCATTGAGCTTTTCATAAAGATTTTGAACATGTACTCCTTCCTCCACTCCTGCCATCCTCGTTCTGAACAGCGAGCCTGTATGGATTTGATTGTCTGGGCTCGCCAATTACTAACCTTCTGTGGGGCTGACGCCATGTTCCTTAGCTCGCCAAGCCTCTGCCTTATATATTTGATCGCCTTATCAAAATCGACAGAGGCAATTTCATGGTAACTGTTTACCTTCAAGAATCCATTGAGTTTAGACCAAGCTAAACCATAACTTATTTGAGATTTTTTTATAGAATTGTGTGTGTCAACCCATTCATATAAAAGGGATTTAATCTGATGTTTCTGTGTTGCATTTACAACACCATCACCAGTTTTTACATTTACCTTTCTGCGAGTGGCTTTGTTTATATTAACTACACCATGGTTCACGAAGTTGCCTTGCCCAACAACGTTGCCGGATCCATTGATGTAAATTGTTGATTTATCGTTGTTTACTGGTGGGTTATCGCCTGTGTCATCAGAAATGATTTTAGCTATTTCAAGTAACTCATCTTCAAGGTCTCTTTTACGACGTCCAAGATTAACAACCTTCTTATCGTTCATAATATCTCCTACTTATGCAACCAGCTCTAAAGTTTCCTTTACTAATTTTAAATCTATGATTTTACTTGACATAGCAGCTCTATAGAGAAGAGCTATGACTTTTGCTTTTGTTGTGTGTGATATCTTTTTGTTGCGGTTTGCAATTAAAACCTCAACTGCTTCGATGATTTTTGCCAGCACCTCGGTATCGAGTTCAAGCTCTTCAGTATGCTTTGGCTTAGGATCCAACTTATCTCGAATATCCAAAGGCAAAGAAGAGATATGAAACTCATAGGCAACACCTTTAACCCCTGATTTTTGGCGTCTTTTCCATCCCTCCTTATTGGCTCTCCTGTTGATGTTGCTTTTATCTCTGGGAAGTCCGGGTAGACCGGCAAGTTCGCTGGCAGAAAACCATTCTTTTTCTGCCATCACAACCCCCTCGCATTCATTGCGAAATGGAAATCAAATAAAAATCGCAATGAAAAAAATAAATTATTATATTTCATGGTGTTAATCTGGATTTTTGAATTGGGCCATCAATATGTTTCATTGCGCTATTGCAATCACATTGCAATGAAACTAGTATTCTTCATAGCTAACTGAGTACCCGCAAAAGTAGCTATGTAGTTAACTTTTAAGGATGGCATGAAATGAATGGTGATCAAAGAAAAAATATGCACAGGGCAGACATTGTCGCTGCATTGCACAAAAGAGATCTCTCCTTATCCAAGCTAGGGCGAGAACACAATCTTTCCCCCCATACATTAAAAAATGCGCTCGATAAGTCCTATCCAAAAGGGGAAAGAATCATTGCGGATGCAATAGGTTTACATCCACAAGATATCTGGCCGGAGAGGTACTAAGCATGGCTAGCGCACTCTCATGGGTTACAAGCAAAGAACTCGTGGAACTAGACAAATCTCCATCAGCCATAAGCACGATTATCCGTAAGGCCAAAAAGGAAGGGTGGGTTTTCAGGCAGAGAGCGGGGGTTAAAGGTGTCGTGTTTGAATATGATATTCAATGCCTACCACAGGACTGGCAAAATGAGCTTAAAAATAAACATTACAATAGGTTACTGAATGATAAGGGGATATGTCCGACCGTTAAATCAACGCGTAGTCGAATAAAATCCGCTGAAGAAAACGGCTCAAAACTCAACATTATACGCCAATACCCAGCATTGCTTGATCATCAGGTTAGTTCTCTGACTGAGAAACAAAAGCAAATCGCAGATGCTCGTGCAGCTTTAGCGATGGAAGTCGAGAAGCTTCGGGATGCGGGTATGTCGCGCACTACTGCTGTTACATACATTTCCAGCGCCTCCCGAAAAGGGACACTGCCTGAACACCTGATGAGGGCTGTAGAGCTGGCCAATGCCCGCAAAGGAACTCGTATAGGCGTTGGCACCCGCAGTCTGCAGGAGTGGCTCAGTGTCTTTGAAGCCACTAAATCCGGCGCAGAGCGTCTGGCCATGCTGGCACCCGGTCATCTGAAAGCGAAGAAGCCAGAACAGATTAAGTGGCTCCCGGACTTTCTGGCGCACTGGCGCAACCTTAATGGTCCGTCGATGAGTGAGGCGTATCGTAGCTTCCGCAAAGAGTGGAAAACGGTGTACTCAGAGCAGCCAGATATGCTTGATTCATGCCCGTCATATGATGCCGTTCGTCGGGCTATGGCCAAACTGCCCCGCCGTGAGAAAGCGTTTGGGCGCGTCAGCGGCTCCGCAAAACTGGCCTATGAGGTTTACCAGAAGCGCGACTGGTCGACGATGCCCGTCAATGGTTGCTGGGTTTCGGATGGTAAATCACTGGATCTGGTTGCGCGGCACCCTATTCATGGTCAGCCATTTACGCCTGAATTAACTCTGGTACTTGATGGTCGTACACGTTACTGCGTGGGCTGGAGCCTGCGATTGTCGGAAAGTATGGACGCCGTACTGGATGCTTACCGTTACGGTATGCAGTATCACGGTAAACCGTTATTCGTCTATTCAGATAACGGTGGCGGTGAAGCCAACAAAACGTTTGATGACAAACTTACCGGTATTTTCCCCCGCATGGGAATTACCCATATGACCAGTATTCCGGGGCGTCCGCAGTCTCGTGGTCTTATTGAGCGCCTTAACGCCGTCATTCCGCACAGACTGGGACAGCGTTTTGAAACCTTCAATGGCCGTGGCGCTGATCGTGAGAATGTTCGCATGACCAACCGTGCCATTCAGTCCGCTGTACGTGCGGAAGCTGCAGGCCGTGAACTGACAGCCAGACAGAAAAAAGACCTGGATAAGCTCCCGTCCTGGCAGCGACTGCTGGATGTGATTGCTGAAGAGGTTGATGCCTATAACAACGAACATGAGCACAGCGAGCTTCCGAGACGCAATGGCCGTCATATGACGCCAACAGCCTACCGCAAAATGGTTCTGGAGCAGGAAGGCGATGAGATTGAATACCTGACGGATGTTGAGTTGCGTGAAGTGTTTATGGCTGAAACCACGCGTAAAGCTCAGCAGGGCTGGATTCAACTGATGAATAACGACTATTTCTCGCATGAGCTTATCAATGTCGACAAGGAAGACGTCCGCGTCGCGTTTGATATTCATGATGCCAGCGAAATCGTTGTTCGCCGCATGGATGGTACTTATGTCTGCCACGCGGTCTGGAACGGTAATAAACGTGATGCGATCCCGGTCAGCAAAATGGAGCACGCGATGAAACAACGTACCAAACGTCGCCTTGGTCTGCTGGATAAAAAACGGGAGGAAGTGGAAGCAGAAGCGCGTGGCCTGCTGCCTGGTAGCGTGGTCAATGAATTACCCGACTTCGGCAGCTTTATACCGAAAATCGTTGATGATCCTGAACCAGAATATTTCTTCCTTGCGACAGACCGCGAAGAACATCTGAAAAAAGCCGGAAACCATAAGTAGAGGAATGATTATGACAATTAAAACTGAACTGACAGAACTGATGGCTCGTAAGGGATACAGCCAGACTCAGGTCGCTAAAGCCATCGGCAAAAGCTCCACCCTCATTAGCTTGTATATCCAGGGTAAATATACTGGCGATATCAAAAATATTGATGAACTGGTATCCGGCTTTATTACCCGTGAGCGTGAAAAAGAGAAAGCCGCCCGCATCAATGTTTCATTCGTTAATACGGTCACGGCCAGCCGGGCGCTGGAGGTTATCAACCTTGCGCAGCTGGACTGCGATATCAATGTGATTTTTGGCGACGCCGGTCTGGGTAAAACAATGGTGCTGCGCCAGTATGCCCGCGAACATCGCGATGCTCTGCTGCTTGAGGCTGACCCAGGCTACACCGCCAGAACTGTACTGGAAGAGCTTTGTACCCTTCTGGGATTGTCCCGCAGCGGCAACATGCATCAGCTCAGTGAAGCCTGCATTGATGCCCTGCGTGACTCTGGTCGCCTGCTGATGGTTGACGAGGCAGAGAATCTGCCGTACCGGGCGCTGGAGACGCTGCGCCGTATCCACGATAAGGCGGGGATCGGTATTGTGCTGGCAGGTATGCCGCGCCTGATTATCAACCTGAAGGGCAAACGCGGGGAATATAAGCAACTTTATAGCCGCGTAGGCTTTGCTCTGAATATTGGTGACACGCTTCCGCGTGAAGATATCGAGACCATAGCGGCCAATATGTTAGACACCGTCTGTGATGAGACGGTAAACGATGCCTTGTTTGGCGCCAGTAAGGGCAACGCACGCCGCCTGTTTAAGCTGGTTCGTGGTGTCAGTCGCTACAGCTCACTGAATCAGGTGCCGGTGACGGCTGGGGCTGTTCGCAAATTTGCAGAAATGCTCATTCACTGAGGTATGTCATGGATATTAGCGACGAAAGCCAGGCGCTTTCCAGAATTAAATGGAATGTTGCAGGTCAGGGGCTTATTTCCGAGTTTATTTACAGCACTAAGCCCGGTCACTTGATATTTGATGTTCATTTGTGGGAACTGGCTATCAAGGGACCTCAATATGTAGACCTGTGGGATGTAGATGTTTTTGCACAAAAAATGATTGTCTTACCTTTTAAGTCCATAAATGAATTTAAAAAGGTTTATGGGCTGGCACGGATGATGCGTGGATTTGTACGTGAAGGGGGTAACCATGGCAAAAATTGAGATATCTGTAACCCGTAAAGGGAAAGGCATTGATGTCCAGTGCCGAATGATTAAAGACGATTCTGACTCAGAACAGGTTAAGAAAGCAGCCCGGGTTATTCAGGTTTCACTCGGCGGCCTTATCCATTCAGTTCGTAGCCAAATGTTCGGACGCGTTAAAGATTTACCGTCAGTTCCTGTGAAAAAAAATGATTCATTTCATTAACCAAAGTCAGGAGTCGCTATGTGCCGTTTACCTATTAACGATCCAAAAATGATGGCCCCGATTAATCGTCTTATGCGCGGTGGCCTGCAGGTTCTGGACATTAACATCCGATTCCGCCGTCCGATTGTCGAGGTAGACCGCCCGTTTGAGGCGTGGCGCGGAAAGGAAGTCGAGATTACCGAGCGCAAAGATGGCAAAAGCTCACAGGTCAAAATGCTTATCTGGCGCGGGATGCATGTTATCTGGAGGTAGTATGGCTGAAATTGTTTTTACGGTTAAGGAAGTCAAAGGGGAAGTTCATTTATCCGCAATTATATCGGCTGAAGAAACAGATTCCCGTTTAGTTAAAGATACGTCCAATATTATTGCACCGTTAATGCTGGCTTGTGCCAGCGCTGAAATAGCAAAGTTTTTTCAACATTTAAATGAGGCAAATCATGAATAATCAGCAAAAGCAATTTACTGAAAAAACCGCACCTGAAGGTTACTGGGTTGATGCTAAAGATGCATTTATCCCTGTTAAACTTCTGAAGCCTATTGACCTGGCCCGGGATACGCTGGTTGGCGAGATCGTAACTAAAGCTATCGAGCTGAATAAGCTGATGAAGGAATTTAAAGAAAGTTCGTTTGGCGATATCGGGGCGTTCGTCGACCTTTCCGCTAACGAATATGGCGTTAAGCTGGGCGGCAAAAAAGGCAACGTTACACTCTATAGCTTTGATGGCCGCTATCTGATTCAGCGGGCTATGGCTGACCGCATCGCCTTTGATGAGCGTATGCAGGCAGCGAAGAGCCTCATTGACGAATGTCTTGCTGACTGGACTGAGGACGCTCGCCCGGAGCTGAAAGTATTTATCAGCCGTGCATTCTCGACTGATAAAGCCGGTAATGTTTCCACGGGCGCGGTGCTGAACCTTCGTCGTTATGATATCGACGATCCACGCTGGCATAAGGCGATGGATGCTATCGGCGAATCCTTACAGGTTATCGCGACAAGCTCTTATATTCGTATTTACGAACGTATTGGTGACACTGACCAGTACATGCCTATTGCTCTGAATATGGCGACGGTGTGATATGAACGCGAAAGAGTTTAACCGGAAATATAAATCAGGTACCACGTTCTGGCATCAACGCCCAAAAGAAACCGAGCGTCGGGCCGTAAGAACTGTTGCTGCGGCTATGGATTTGAAGTCTGCGACAATTGTGGAAATTAACGTAGAGCCCTGGCTTGCAAACGTGAACTCACTTACGCGCCAGGATTAATTAAACCTTAAATATTATTTAAATGGCGTAATGCGTCAGGGGATGCTTACGCCTGAATATGGGGTTTCAGCAATGAAAATATCAGCCGAAAGATTTATTGACCGCCTAATGATGACCACTCATCTACGGGCGATTACCTGGTTGTTTTGCGTTTTCTTTTGCATCGCTGTATGGGGCGTAGGTATTCACTACAGTCTGAAAATGATTGAGCTGTTATTCACCATGTTTAAGGGGGCTTAAATGGGCTTTTATAAAATATCCACAAAAAAGGCGCTTGGCGCATGGGACAATGAAATTAACCAACGTATTTCTCTGAAAGAAAAAGCGGACGCATTCGCTAAAAAATTTGGCGGTAAGCCAGTCTTTTCTGGTAGCGCTACAGACTATCACTTTCACGGTCTGTCATTCGATGTCGCGCCACTTATTGGACATAGCAGTCTCTGGACGCTTTCCCGTTCGCAGAATGGTTATACCCGCGAGCCCCGTGGTAAGACCCGTATTCCCCGCGAGCGCCGCGAGGAACATCAGCAGCTGCTGGACGCATGGGATGACGGTCGCCCCACGGAAAGAATCTCAAGGGAGCCTTACTGGAAAGCCCTGGGTCTTGAATGGGGAATGTTGATCCTGTGTGGCATTACCCACTATCGGGTCGGCGACGTGATTTATTTCAAAACCGACGCCAGACCATCCCCGGATTCCGGTGCAATCGAGATTGTTGAATCGGAATTTAACGCTGCTGAAAAAACACTGGGCTCATAACAGGGGGCGATTATGGCTGGATATCTCTGTGTCTCAGGGTGCGAAGTTCTGGATAAGGGTAGCAAACGTATTTATCACCTTAACGATAACTCCGTTGTAATTGAGCATCCCGATTACCCAGGAAAGACACGATTTCAATTTTATACCCGTAACGGTCAGTCAATTCGTAAACCGGCTGATAAAACCGCAATGAAACAAGCCGTAGAACGTCATAAGAAACGCTGGAGATTAGCATGAATACCGAAAACCGTTTTATTACCACCTGGTCAGGTCAGCACTTCTATTTTTGTAATTCAGGCGTTGACGTTATTTATATTGATGATATCGCCCAGGCTCTTTCTAATCTGTGTCGCTTTACTGGCCATCTTGATGAGTTCTATAGCGTCGCTCAGCATTCCGTGCTGGCCAGCTATCTTGTGCCGTCTGAGTTTGCGCTTGAGGCTCTCCTGCATGATGCCAGTGAGGCTTACTGCAATGATATTGCTGCGCCGCTGAAAGCGTTGCTGCCTGATTATCGCGGTATTGAGAAATGGGTTGAGGTTTTAATCAGTCAAAAATTCGGCCTCCCTGAAACCATGAGCTCTGTAGTCAAACAAGCTGACCTCATCATGCTGGCGACGGAACGCCGCGACCTGTTTATTGATGACGATTCTGAGTGGGCCATTCTCAGGGGTATTCAGCCGACTAATGAATTTACGATCAGCCCGTTATTACCCCGTCAGGCGCGGAAACTCTTTATCGATCGCTGGCTCGAACTCAAGCCAGGACATTGAGAAAAGATTTTGCACAACTGGTCTATTAATCATTCGAAATAATGAGGTGATTATCATGATTAAAAAAGATAAAAGCCATGTAAGCAAATGGCACTCTGGATTAAAAGGAAAACTGTGGAGCAGTAGAGAAATAGCCTATTTAATCGAACATGGTAACAGTAAACCATTAATGGATTTATCAGCAGAATTAGAGCGCAGCTATCATTCGGTAAAGGGAATGCGCCACAAATTGGGGTTAGGCAAGCGTAAAAGTTATCGTTTCTGGACTAAGCAAGAAATAGATTTCCTCAAGTGCAATGCAGGGAAGATGGTATGCAGAGATATCGCGAAAAATTTGGGGCGTAGTCTGCAATCTGTAAAAGGTAAGGCTGAATACATGAGACTCAGCCTTATATGTATCGGAGAAAATCACCCTTGCGCCATTCATAGTGATGAGGATGTATTGCTTTGCCGCGAACTTCATACTGCCGGAATGAGTGTAAAACTTATTGCTGAAAAAATGGAAATATCGCTGGGGGCCGTTCTGGCTATTGTATATGGTCACCGCATGACGCGGCAAGACCGGATCCTGTTCGAGCTGGACAGAATGGACGCCAGAAGATGAACAAAAAGCTTATGAGTGAGGCATCCCGGTTTCAGTCATCGTCTGAACGCGCATCGTTCTGGCGATGGATTATTGGCACATTAAGCGCTGCTCTGATTCTTTCCGTTATTTTTAATTTATTCTGATGGAGTCAAAATAATGACCAGCAAATTAACTAGAGAGTGGTTGCAGGAAGCAATTTCTGACATCCAAACCAGACGCAATAACGGCTCTATAAGTTGGGATGACGAGCGTGAAAATATACTGAATACGTTTGAAATAGCTTTGGCCGCAATGGGCAGCGAGTCGCTCTACACCGTTCAGCCGCCATCCTCTGATCTGGCCTTACAAAACTTCCGCGATGCTATGGTGGGTATCGAACATATCCGCCGTGCGCTGGAGGAAACATTTGGTGGCCTGCACGGGACCCATAGTGAGCCTGATATCCTGGTGGACTGCAAACAGATCGTTGACGCTATCTATGCTGCTTACAGGTCTGCCGGTAATGCCAATTCCGCTAGTCCGACGGGCAGAGTAATCAGCATCAGACAAAAGGCCTGGGATGAATTTGACTGGTGGAGTGCAGCGTCAGCTCGCTTATGGCTTGAAGCATCTCCACAGCCAGCTGACCTCCAGACCAGATCGCTGGTGATGTGGATTAAGCGTCTTTCGCTGGCGCTTCGCTCTGCCAGCCCTGATAACAAATTACCCAAAGCGGCGATGGGCTATCTGCAAAAAAACGGTCTCATCAGCATCGCTGATTGCCTTCGGGGGAACAATGAAGAGCCTCCTGCGTAATATGACCGCCGGTAACTTTAACCGGCGTTATCCGGTGGGCTCCCGGTTCCGGTATTACATCGTTCCCGGGATGCCTAAAGTGGAAGAAGTTATCACCACCTCTGAAGCTTGGCATGTACGTAACGGCCGGCTGGTCGTCCGGGTAGAAGGGAAAATCGGGGGCGTGTCGGTTAATAAACTCGAACCCATTCAGTGAGTCATTCTTGCAGGCACTTTGCGGAGTGCCTGCCGTAATGGCAACCAACAGGAGGTAATATGTCCACTCCAGCAAAACGCGGCCTTATCGGGGCCATCAAAGCCGGTCAGTCTCATCTGGGCTGGGATGACGCGACATATCGCGCCGTGCTGGCCCGTATATGTAACGGCAAAACCTCATCCACAAAATGTTCCCTCGACGAGCTGCAGGCCGTGCGTGAATACATGCATGAGCAGGGTTTTCCCCGCCAGTCAGCCCGTCACGGCAAGCGGCCAAATGTGGCCCGTTCACGCAAAACGATGCTCAGCAAAATTGAAGCTTTGCTTGCAGATGCAAAACGCCCGTGGAATTATGCCGAGAAAATGTGCGATCATATGTTCCAGGTAAAGCGCGTGGAATGGTTGACGGATGAACAGTTAACCAAGCTGATGCAGGCGCTGGCCATAGACGCAAAACGGCGTAAAAAACGGGAGACAACCGATGAATCTGCAACAGGTAACAGAGCTACTGCCCCCGGTAGTCATTCAGATAGCTGACCTCATAGGCTTCCCGGCCACCGAGCGCCTGCTGTCCGCATTCGGTGGCACCACCTTCCCGATTGGTAAAGGTCTCCGCGCTCTCGGTGCTCAACGTGCCGCACTCCTCCGCGATACAATCGGTGACCATAACGCCCAGATATTGTTTAAAAACTTTGGTGGGTTCCCGCTTTATCTGCCCCGTTGCGAGCTGGCATTGCGCGAGTTGCGTAACCTGCAGTTCCTGGCAGACTTCGACGAGGCCAGCCGGAACGGTGTTTCTTCGTTAATGGCCATGACGTTACTGTGTCCGAAATACGGATTTGGTGATCGCACCGGTTGGCGTCTACTGGCGCAGCGGAAAAGTGTGGCTGAATACAATCAAGACTCGTTGTTTTAAAGAGGCTTTATGAGATATATAGCTTTACTTCTTCTGGTTACGAGCTCTTGTTCAGTTGCAAAAATGGTGTCCAATGCTAAGGCAGTTGAAACCTATCAAATACAGTTAGAACAAACTAAAAAAATGCTGAATGAGGTTCAGCAAACGCTTATAGCATCCGATGCAGTGATCGCGATGTACAAAAATCTCGGATACACAACACCCGAGGTTAGAGCGATGAGTCGACATTTGATTATCCTTGGAGAAGATATCCAGCATTTGTATGGTGATATCTCACTTAAGCCAACCCCATTTTATGCATGTACTTCTGTACCGTCAGCTGCCTATAATTTCTGGTCACAGAGACTAAGCAGTGTTTCTAAAGACGATCCTGAAGCTCTTAAGGTTGCTGCAAATCACTACATCAAGCAGGCGAACGATTGTGTGTATGCAATAAACAATCCTCCGCCAAAAGAGATTGAAGAAAGCGAACAGCTTCAAATCATTGACGTTACGCCATAACCCACTGACACCCGTCAATCTGATTTCCTGATCTCCCTCCCGCGATACTGACATCACCTTAACTCCCTGTGGTGTCAGTTCATGAATCTCAACGACTTCCAGCGTGCCGCCGGCATTACGCAACAGCGGGCGCAGCAATGGCTTGATCCGCTGAATGCGGCCATGGCCGAATTCTTTATCAATACCCCATTGCGTCAGGCTGGCTTTATCGCGCAGCTCGGCCATGAAAGCACCCGCTTTGCCGTCATCAGCGAGAAACTGAACTACCGTGATGCTGCGCGTCTGGCGATGATTTTCCGCTCGGACTTCGACCGCAACAAAAACCGCAAGATTGATCCTGCTGAGCTGGAGTTTGCCCGGGGGTTTGTCGGTAAACCGCAGGCCACAGCTAACATTGTCTATGCCAGCCAGGGCGGAAACGGCCCGGAATCCTCCGGCGACGGCTGGCGTTATCGTGGTCGTGGCTTAATTCAGGTTACCCTCAAAAACAACTATCGGGCCTGCGGGCAGGCGCTGGGGCTGGACCTGTTGAACAATCCCGACCTGTTACTTGAACCGGTGAATGCCGCCCGTTCTGCCGCCTGGTACTGGTATCAGCACGGCTGTAATGCGCCGGCGGATGCGGCCAACGTGGTCGAAGTTACCCGCAAAATTAACCCCGCGCTGGTTGGCCTTAACGACCGCGCCATGCTCTTCGAGAAAGCCCGGAGGGCGTTATGTCCCTCAAAGAACTGATATCTAACCCGTCGGGCCGGCTCAGCACCTCCGACACCATTACGTTTTTTACCTTTCTGGTCACGTCCGCGATCGTCATCTGGTACGGCTACAGCCTGCAGCTGCAGGAGTGGATGTTTACCGCCTACATCGTTGCCTGGGCGGGTCATAACATCGGGTCCAAACTGGTGGCAATGAAGCGCGATCAGCCCGCAGCCCCGACGAACGGAGGTACCCCCGATGGTCAGTAAACTCTGGACGCTGGTTAAACCGCTGCTCCCCTGGCTGGTTGCTATTGCGCTGATTCTGTTTGCGGGGATCTGGATTGGTATTCAGGTCTGCGCCAGCCAGATGCGTGGAGATGTACAGACGGCGAACAACGCGACGGCTACCGTCCAGAAGGCGTTCGACGATTACAAGATTGAGCGCGAAAAAACGGATGCCGACAAGGCCAGACAGAACCAGTCACAGCTGCAGGCTCAGGTAAATCTTGCTGAACACTACCGCCAGCAGGCGGACAAATTGTCCGGGGAGCTGCTGGCCAAAGGCAAAGCTCTGACGATCGCACAGCAAAAACTGAAGGAAAAAATTGATGAACTCGCACGCAAAGATGGTGCTGGCTGGACTGGTATCGGTCCTGGCGCTTTGTGCCTGTACCAGCAGAACCTCGGCTATCCAGCCGGACCCGGTTGTAGTCAATACCTGTCAGCAGCCAACAGCGGAAATGCTGGATATTCCGGCGATGCCGGCAGCGCCGGCGGCGGACTCTCTCCCCGGGGAATCCTCGGCCACAGCAACGACTACGGCGAATGGTGCCAGCTCATCCGCAACAAACTGAACACCATCCGCCAGCTCTACGGTAAGGAGCCACAATGAACCCAGACCAGCTTTACCAGTTACTTCTCGGTCTTGTCACGTTGTTCGGCGGTATCTGGATCCGCCGCCTGCAGCTCGATATCCGCGATCTGGAAGAATCGGTTGACCGTATCAGAACCGAATACCAGCGCCGGGACGATGCCTCGCGTGATTACAGCCTGGTATCGGACAACATCCGGGACATCAAGAACTCACTTAACCGCATCCTCGACAAACTGGACAAGAAGGCAGACAGGACATGAAGGCCAGACAAAAGCGGCGGCAGCGTCGTATCACTACAGCAAACGTGACGCCGTCGGTCAGGCTGGCCAGCGATGACCCGTTATTGCTCCTGCAGCAGTTGCTGACGGAACAGCGCCGGCCGTTCTCCCCTGACATCATGCCGGAGCTGGAGAAAATCTCCGGGGCGGTGATGCGGATCGACAGGCGTATTGATGCGATGGAAAGCCGGGTTATCCGTCAGGGCGCTATCTCCGGCGGGCTGACCGGGGCGCTATCGGGCGGGCTGGTCGTGACGACCATTTCCTTAATCAAGGCCAAGATGGGGTTCTGATATGGCGCATCCGCCCGAGACAAGGGAAAAAGTACGGCGGCTTTATATTCAGAGCCAGCTGTCACTGCAGATCGTTTCTTCGCAATGCGGCGTCAGTTTTGCGACAGCGGCACGCTGGAAGAAGGAAGCGCAGGACAACGGCGACGACTGGGACAAGCTCCGCGCCGCGAACGTGCTGGCGGGTAATGGCATGGAAGATGTCGGCCGGGCCATCCTGATGGGGTTGCTGGTCCAGTATCAGACCACCATTGAACAGCTCAACGTTGATGCAGATTTAAAGCCGAAGGATCGCGTTGAGCTGCTGGCCAGCCTCAGTGATGCCTTCAACAAAGCGACGGTCGCGAGCAAGCGCGTTCTGCCGGAGACGTCGCAGCTGGCCACGGCGATGGAGGTCATCACTCTGTTGTCCACCTTCATCAGTGAACACTATCCGAAGCATATGGAAGCTTTTGTCCAGGTGCTGGAACCCTTTGGTAATGAGGTGCAAAAACACTATGGCTGACAAAATAATCAGGGTGAATTCCCGCGTCAGCGTGATGGCCAGCCAGGTGGCTTATGTCATCACGCCGGAGTTTCAGGATCGTATCGAGGTTCACCTGCTCGATGGTCGCGTCGAAGAGCTGGAATACTCTATGCGTAACGAACGCTGGAGCGCGAAAGACCGCTTTGAAACGGCTGTTAACGATGCGTTAAAGGGGGAATAAATCATGTTTATTTCCGCCGTTGTGAAAAATGTGTCTCACGATCGCCTGTCTTTCATCTGCCCGGGCTGCGGTTTCTCCCATCAGGTGACCATTGGCCAGGGCGACGGCCCGCGCTGGGACTGGAACCATGATTATGTTCGCCCGACTTTCAACCCCAGCATCCTGGTGACCTGGGAAGAGCCGAGCGATAACCCGGCGCATTTTGATGACCGGACTAAGGACCAGCATCGTGTCTGCCACAGCTTTGTGCGCGATGGCCTTATTCAGTATCTGGCTGACTGCACGCACGAACTGGCGGGACAGACACTCCCTTTACCCCGCATTGAGGACTGACCGATGAAATTTTTACTGAGCCTGCTTATCGATGCGATCGTCGCGGTGTCGCTGGCCCTGGGCGTTTTGTGGGCCGACGAACGCTTACTGAATATCGGCTATTTTGCCGGATGGTTCGTCGGGGTTGTTAACCTTTTGGGGCTGATGAGCCCGAACGGCCAGGTAGTATTTGCGCGCGAATATGAACATCGTTCATTGTCCCGGCGTTGCTATGACGTCCTGACAGATGTGGCGTTCATCGTATTTGCCATCTGGTCTGGCTGGTTCGTGATGTGTGCCGTCTATGCCCTGCAGGCAGCGGGTAAAGCGGAGCTGATCGCTAAGCTGGAGCGCAAATTATCCGCGCCGGCGGTACCGGAGTAACCCTGTGACGCGTAAAAAGAATGTTAGCCTGAACAAAAAGGAGTTTGAGGCTCAACTCAACGAGCTGGCCGCGTCGCTGCGCCGCTCTATTGAGGCGGAACAGGTTGGCTTTGACCCTTCCGAAGCGGCAGTAAACCAGCGTCGTGAGGCGGTACGGGATCCGGTCAGCGGCTTCCGCTATTTTGTACAGAACTACTTCCCGCACTATGTCCGTCACAAGGATGAGTCGGAGCTGCATAAATACCTGTTCCGCCGCCTGCCGGAGATTGTCACCGCTACGGTGAGCCAGCAGGACGCTATCGCGGCTCCTCGCGGTGAGGCAAAGTCCACGATCGTCACCCAGCTGTTTACGCTGTGGAATATCATTCTGGAGCTGAAAAAATACCCGGTCATCATCATGGACAGTATCGACCAGGCCTACCCGATGCTGGAAGCCATCAAGGCCGAGCTCTGCTGGAATCCGCGTCTGAAGATGGATTTTCCCGAATCCTGCGGTGCTGGCCGCGTCTGGCAGATGGGTACCATCCTGACCGCCACCGATATCAAGGTGCAGGTTGCCGGCAGCGGTAAAAAGCTGCGCGGCCTGCGTCATGGTCCGTATCGTCCCGACCTGGCTGTACTTGATGACATTGAAAACGATGAGCTGGTCCGCAACCCGGACCAGCGCGACAAGCTGGATAACTGGCTGAAAAAGACCGTCCTGCCGCTGGGCGGCGCGGGAGCTAAGTTCGATGTGATCTACATCGGGACCATTCTGCATTACGACTCGGTGCTGTCACGCACCCTGAAGAATCCCCTGTGGCGCAAGAAGCGATTTAAAGCCCTTATCACCTGGCCATCAGACATGACGCTGTGGGATAAGTGGGAAGAGGTCCTGCGTAACAATGACGACGACGGCGAGCTGCTGGCCCGGGCGTTCTACGATGAGCGCAGGGACGCGATGGAAGCCGGCGCGGTGGTCTCCTGGTCCGCGCGGCCACTCTATGCCCTGATGTTGATCCGTGCTCGTGACGGCCACAGCACCTTTGACAGTGAGTACCAGAATGACCCGGTCAGCGGCGATGATGCGCCGTTCGCCACCTGCATCAACTTTTGGGTTAACCGGCTGAAGGAGTGGTCCTTCTTCGGCAGTATCGACCCCAGTCTGGGTAAGAACGGTAAATCCCGCGACCCGTCAGCGATTCTGGTCGGGGGCTTTAACCGGATGACCGGCATCCTTGACGTCGTCGAGGCCCGCATTAAAAAGCGTCTGCCAAGCGTCATTATCAGTGACACCATCGAGATGCAGCGCCAGTACGGTTGCCTGTGCTGGTCGGTGGAAGCCGTCCAGTTCCAGGAGTTCCTGCGCACCGAGCTGGTCCGCCAGTCCGCCGAGCTGGGGGTTCCGGTTCCGGCGATGCCGGTGATACCGCATGCCGACAAAATCCTGCGTATCGAGTCCCTGCAGCCGTGGATGTTTAACGGGCTGATCCGCTTACACCCGAGCCAGGTCACCCTGATTGAGCAGCTCCGGCACTTCCCCAAAGCCGATCACGATGATGGCCCGGATGGGCTGCATATGCTCTGGGCGCTGTGTAACTCCTTTGGGACGCGTGACGGTTTCCGCCAGGTCCCGCGCCGGCAGGACGATGACCGCGATGATGACAACAGACGCACAGATTCGAAGCGCCCGCGCAGCCGCTCGCGCTTCAGTAACGGAGGATGGTAATGAGCAAAATCGTTGACCAGTGGGGTCGCCCGTTTGACAAGGCGGTGACAAAAGCACCGCAGACCGCACGGATGATACAGCTGAACAGCACCTACCCGGCGCATCCTTCCCGGGGGCTGACCATTCGCCGGCTTCCCCGAATACTGCAGGAAGCTGAGCAGGGTTATCTTTCCGCGCAGGCTGACCTTTTCGACGATATGGTGGAAAAAGACGGCCATATTTTCTCGGAGATGGCCAAACGCAAGAACGCGCTGCTGGGGCTGGACTGGAGCATCGAACCGCGCCGCAACGCGACAGCGGAAGAGAAGAACCTCGCGGCGATGGTTCAGGAGTGGTTCGATACGCTGGATAACCTGGAAGACATCATCCTGCAGGCGGCCGATGCGATCGGTCATGGCTTCAGCTGTCAGGAGCTGGAGTGGGACATGGAAGAGAACGTCTGGCTTCCGTCTGAAGCGCATCTGCGCCCGCATCGCTGGTTCCAGGCTCGGCCCGACAGGGGCGATGAAATCCGGCTCAATAATGGCAGCATCGATGGCGAAGAGCTGGTGCCGTTCGGCTGGATGGTACACAGGCATAACGCCAAAACCGGGTTCACGGGTCAGTCCGGGCTGTACCGTGTGCTGGTCTGGCCTTACCTCTTCAAAAACTTCTCCCTGCGCGATATGGCAGAGTTTCTGGAGATTTACGGCCTGCCTGCGCGGGTCGGGACGTATATGGCGGGGGCCACCGATGCAGACAAAGACGCGCTCTTTGACTGTCTGGTGCAGCTTGGCCATAACGCTGCCGGCATTATTCCGATGGGCACCACTATTGATTTCAAGACTGCCGCCTCCGGTCAGCCGGATCCATTCGTGGCAATGATTGACTGGTGCGAACGCACCGAATCAAAAGTGATCCTCGGGGCAACCCTCACCAGTCAGGCAGATGGCAAGACCTCCACCAATGCGCTGGGTAACGTCCATAACGACGTCCGCCACGATATCCTGGTCGCGGATGCCCGCCAACTGGAGGGTTTCTTCCGCAACATGATTGATATGTTGCTGCGGATTAACGGGTATGAGGTTTCACGCCGCAAGCTGCCTAAACTGGTATTTGATACCCGGGATATCGAAGATATCGAAACCTTCTCTGCCGGGGTGAAAAACCTGGTGGAATCGGGTGTGAAAACCATTCCGGCATCCTGGGTGCATACAAAGCTGGGTATTCCGGTTCCCCAGAAAGATGAGGCCGTGCTGGAGGCTCCGGCCCAGACCGGCACACCGGCACCGGTTGCACTGAGTCAGCGGTTCCGGCGCATTGCTGCTCTGACCACCGCCGCAGAGCTGTCAGACCCGGCGCAGGAGGCGCTGGATAACGGCCGTCCGGTGCCGGAGAAGATCGCCACCGCCATGCAGAACCTGATCGCGCCGCTGGTCGCTGCCCTGCAGGATGGCCGCCTGCCTGATGAGGCCATGGATATTATTGCCGGCAGTTACCCGGACCTGGACGACAGCGAGCTGGTGACCCTGCTGGAGCAGGCGCTGTTTGTCGCGGATGTATGGGGGCGGCTGAATTCCGATGCCTGACAGCGTTGACCTGAGCTATGCGATCGGCCTGAAACCCGCTCAGGCCATCGAGTATTTCCAGTCCAAGGGCTACACCATAGGCTTTAACTGGCATGAGGTGGAGGCGCGGGCGCACGCGACGGCGTTCACCGTCGCCGGCATCCTTCGCCAGGATATTCTGCAGGACGTGCGTGCCGGCCTGCAGGATTCACTGGACAACGGGCTGACGCTGGAACAGTTCCGCCGGCAGATGACGCAGAAACTGACGCAGAAAGGCTGGCTGGCCGATAAGGCGAAGCTGGTCGCCGATGAGGATGGCGTACTGGAGGGCAAGCAGTTAACCCCGCGCCGGCTACGCACCATCTTTGAAACCAATATGCAGTCGTCCTATGGTGCCGGCCGCTACGCCCAGCAGATGGAGAATGCCGCCGACCGCCCGTACTGGACGCGCGTGGCGGTCATGGACCTGCGCACACGGCCCGCACACGCGGCGCTCAACGGACTGACGGCCCGCTATGATGATCCCATCTGGCAGTTTGCCTATCCGCCCGACGGCTGGGGATGCCGCTGCCGCGTCCGGGCACGTTCGCAAAGCGATATCGACAGCAAAAGCATCTCCGTCTGGTCGAGCGAGGGGCATCTGGAAACCGTGCAGCAGGCATGGGGGCCGCAGGATACCCGCGAGGTGCAGGCGTTCCGCTACAACGGTCAGCTCTATACCCCGGATGCCGGCTTTGGCCACAATCCGGGCCAGGGCTGGCTGGCCGGTCTCGGCCAGCGTCTGATGGACCGTTCCGTCACCGCGCCGCCGAAAATGGCCGCGCTGGCTGTTCAGCACACACTTTCGGAGCCGCAGCTGCTTGACGCGATCACGTCCGACATGCGCCGCTTTGTGAACCAGTCGCTGCTGCGCGAGCCGGCCGGAGCCTTCCGTCATGCCGGCGCACTCAGCACCCGCACGCTTGATGCGCTGGCCAGTCGGGGGCGAATGCCTGACTCAGCGGTGCTGACCGTCACCGACTATGCGGTGGTGCAGTCTCCGGGTCCGCTGTGGGAGCTACTGCCGAAACAGTTGCGTCAGCCTGTCGCCGTGGCCGCTGACGGCGACGACCTGCTGTACGTCATCCGCAACGGGGATGCACTCCACCAGGTGCGAGCCACGCCGGTGGATAACGCGCAGGGATATGCCCTGCAGTTGCCGGACGGCGGCAAGTCCCTGACGCCGGCCTCCCTGCAGTCGCTGGCGGAGTTACCGTTACTGGAGGGTTCGTTTGATGGCTTATAACATCGTTTTTGACGTCACTGACTTTGAGCGCTCGTTAGGCGAGCTGATCAACAAATTCGAAAAACGCGCGCCGCTGATGAAGATGCTGGCCGGTCTGATGGAAGACTCGGTCCAGGAGAACTTCGAGGTGGAAGGCCGGCCAAAATGGCAGCACTGGAAAAGCAATGCCTACTGGGCGCAGCGCCGGGGCGGTAAAATACTCCAGCGCTCCGGGCGACTGGCGGCGAGTATCACGGCTTACAGCGACAATGATATGGCGACGGTCGGCACCAATGTGGTCTACGCCGGCATTCACCAGTCCGGCGGCAAGATTAACATCCCCGCCCGCAGCCAGCAGGCATACTATCGCCAGAACAAGGATGGCACCCTGAATAACAAGTTCGCCCGCAAGAGCAAGGCCAACTACAGTGAGTGGCATACTATCCCGGCGTATGAGATCAACATGCCCGCCCGTCCGTTCCTGCGCCTGACCGAATCCGACATCAGCGATATGGAAGAAAAAGCGACGGATTATTTCAGCCAGATCTACCAATAATCCGCCAAACCCGAAAACGCGCTGTAACGCATCACAGGGCGTTCTCTCACATCCATGGCGACGGAACTACCTTAACGGGGTGTTCAGGCGTTTTTAAAAGCGGTTTAAAAACGTTTAGCGCTATTGCCCTGCACCGGGACAGAGTGACATGATGTTGACGCGGTTCCTTCCTTTATATACCCACTGACATCCTTCAGTCTGTTGCGCCGAAAATATCCCTGTAATGTCGGCGTCATGAAAACTCGTATCGCGTCACTCTCACAGGTTATCAACGCCGCCACTCGCGGCGTGATCCAGCTGTTACCGGCCGGCACCTTCCGTGCCGGCGACGGTCGCCCGGCTGAATGCCCTGACGGCTGGTTTATTGACGGCACTATCGCGGCCGCTCTCATCGCAGCGGCTGACGCCCGCCAGACCCCTTATGTCATCGACTACGAACATCAGACCCTGCGTTCGGCAAAGAACGGCCTGCCAGCTCCGGCTTCCGGCTGGTTCAAAAAGCTGGAATGGCGTGAAGGGGTTGGCCTGTTTGCAGTGGATGTTGAATGGACTGACGCCGCCGCTGCCGCTATCGATGCCGGCGAATACCGGTTTATCTCCCCCGTATTTTTGTACGACACCAGTGGTCTGGTCACCACGTTAATCAACGCGGCCCTGACCAATACGCCCGCCCTGGACGGTATGGATGAGGCAATGCTTGCTGCTGCCTCACTCCTTGCCGCCGCTTCTACTGAGGACACAACGATGGATGAATTACTGGAGCAGCTCCGCTGGTTCCTGGGTCTGCCGCTTTCGGCCACGAAAGAGGATGTGCTCGCCGAGCTGCAGAAACTCATCAACAAAATCAAGGCGGCTGACAGCGAAGCCGCTGCGGGCCTGGCCTGGATTAACGGGCTGGAAGCCAGCATTGCAGCGCTGACGTCACAGGTTGAAACCCCGGACCCGGCTCTTTGGGTATCCGTGGACATCATGAATCAGGCGATCGAGCAGGCCCGCGCGTCCGGCGATGAGCAGATTGCACAGCTCACCCTGCAGCAGTCTACCGAACTGATTCAGGCGGCCCTGTCGGATGGCCGTCTGCTGCCGGCGCAGAAAGGCTGGGCGGAGGCGCTGGCCAAATCCAGCCCCGACAAACTCCGCGACCATCTGAGTAAACAGACCCGTATCGCGGCGCTCACTACCACCCAGACCGGTGGCCGTCCGCCGGCTGGCCTGCCGTCCAGAACCATCGATGCCCCGGAAGATGAGCTGAATCCGGCGGTGCTCAGCATGATGGGTCTTGATCCGAACGATTTTAAAGAGGGAAACAGCAATGTCTGATCGTAACACTCCCTGGCGCAATGGCGAACTGGTCGCCGCGTCGGTGGCTGCGGCCACGATGATTTATGGCGGTCATATGGTCGGGCTTAACGCCAGTGGTCTGGCCGTTCCCGCCTCGGCCAGCGCGACCCTGACCATCTTCGGCGTCTCCGATGAGTACGCCGATAACACCGCCGGTGCGGCCGGAGCGACGTCGGTGATGGTCCGTCGCGGTAAAGCCTGGAAACTGGCCAACCTGTCCGGGGATGCCGTCACCCAGGCAGATGTCGGTAAATCCTGCTATGTCGCCGACAGCATTACCGTGGCCAAAACCAGCAATACCAACGTGCGACCGGTGGCCGGTACCGTTATTGCCGTCGAATCTGACGGCGTCTGGGTTGAAATTTAAGGAGAACAGCCGTGTTAGTGAACAAGCAGAACCTGAAAACCATTTTTATCGGTCTCAAGAAGACCTTTCAGAATGCGTTTGATCAGACCCCCAACGACTGGCAGCAGATTGCGATGGTCGTGCCGTCCACCACCAAAGAAGAAAACTACGCCTGGTTGTCGCGCTTCCCGAAAATGCGCGAGTGGATTGGTGAAAAAGTGGTGAAAGCCCTGGAAGGCTTCAGCTACACCATCCGTAACAAAGACTGGGAAGCAACCATTGAGGTCGATCGTAACGATATCGAAGATGACACCATGCTGGGTTATGCACAGCAGGCTCAGGGTGCTGGCCAGTCTGCCGCAGAACTGCCAGCCGATATTATCGTCCGGCTGCTGAGCGGTGGTTTCACCAACTTCTGTTATGACGGCCAGTACTTCTTCGATACGGATCACCCGGTCGGTACTGGTGTGGCGTCAAACAAAGGCACCAAAGCGTTATCTGCAGCGTCGTTCGCGGCGGCTAAAGCCTCTTACGGTGCGGCCCGTTCAGCCATGCGCGACTTCAAAGACGACGAAGGTGAAAACCTGCGTATCCGTCCGGGTCTGCTGGTTGTTCCGCCAGCGCTGGAAGATGAAGCCAATTACCTGATGACGGCCGACCGTTTCCCGGACAATACGCCGAACATCTACAAGGGGACGGCGAAAGTCCTGGTGTGGCCTGGACTGGCTACCGATACCGAGTGGTATCTCTTTGACAACACCCAGCCGGTGAAACCGCTGGTATACCAGGAGCGTAAAAAGCCAGTGTTTGTCGAGCAGACCAACATGGACAGCGACGACGTCTTCCTGATCAAGAAGTACAAATTTGGTGCCGAGGCCCGCTCAAACGGCGGCTATGGCTTCTGGCAGATGGGTTTTGGTTCAACAGGGGTGGATGCATAAATGCCTGAAATTACGATTACTGCAAAGCGCGACGGGTTCCGTCGCTGTGGGGTGGCACACCGTGACGTGCCGGTGACCTGGCCGGATGGCAGTTTTACGGACGAGCAGATCGCCATCCTGCGTGCCGAGCCGTCGCTGGTTGTCCACCTTGGATCGGTCAGTGGCGATGACGACAAGCTGAAGGCCGCACTGGGTCATGTTCAAGAGCTGGAAACGGTCGTTCTGCAGCTCAAAGAAGACTCAGTTGGTCTGATGGCTAAGTTGGTTGAGATGACCGCTGACCGCGATCGTCTGCAGGAAGCGCTGACGGCCGCAGGCAGTCCGTCAGACACAGAGGCGAAGGAGATCGCCGCTGACGATACTGCAGCAACTGACTCATCAGCCAAAGCGAAAAAGTAAGGAGCTGCTATGTACGCCACCCGGGCCGATATGGTCCTGCAGTTCGGCGAAGGGGAGTGCATCTCCCTCTCCGACAGGGATTTCACCGGTCAGATTGATGATGAAGTGCTGAACGGTGGCCTTCAGCGGGCCTCCGCCACCATCGACAGCTACCTGTCCGGCCGTTATCCGGTGCCGTGGCCAGATACGCCCGGGATCCTCGTGGATAAATGCTGTGACATCGCCCGGTACAAACTGACCGGGGCGGAGACGCAGAACACCGAAGAGATCAGGGAGCGTTATGAAGATGCGATTCGTTATCTGGAGCAGGTTGCTAAGGGGAATATCACACTTGGCCGTCTGCCAGACGGCTCAGTGGCTCAGGGCGGGAGTCTGTCCCGCTTTTCCTCTAATGGCCGGGTTTTCGGGCGCAGTGAAACGGATGGGGGTGCATTTTGATTATCACGCAAATCGAATCCGCCATTATCGACAGGCTCACCCGGGGGCTCGGCAAACTGGTCCGCGAGGTGCATTCCTACAGTGGCGAACTCGATGGCGATCCTGCTGAGGTAGTGCGCCAGTTGCCGGGCGTCTGGGTCACCTTTGGTGGTATTCAGGGTACAGAGCTGCTGAGCACCACCCGTAATAAGTGGCGCGATACCGGCCGATTTGTGGTCATCGCCGGGTCGCGTAACGTGCGAAGCGATCAGGCAACCCGCCACGGCGGCCCGTCATCCGGCGAGGTAGGTTCTTACCAGCTGGTGTATGCCATCCGTCGGCTACTGGCGCGGCAGGATTTGGGGTTACCGATTGACCACCTGATGCCAGGCAAGGTGCGCACGCTCTTTAACACGCAGGTACAGAAGGCCGCGATGTCCGTCTTTGCCTGTGAGTTTGACACCCGGTTTGATTCGGAATCACTGGAGAACGGGCGGTTTCCTCTGGTGCCGGCCGACCTGCCGCCCGGTCATCCTGACCAGATTTTTGGCGAGTATGGTGGTGCCAGCAGTGAAGATGATCCGGCCTGGCTGACAACCGATTTGCAGTATTTCCTGAACGGCCAGGAGCCGTTCGTTGCTGAGGACATTATTCATCATGAAAGTTAAAGCCCGTGAGGGGATCCGGGTACCGCGCGAGGATAACGCCCGCCGGTACATCGAGCAGGAACCCGTCGAGGTTCCTGAAAGCACCTACTATCAGCGCCGCCTGAATGATGGCGACCTGCTGAAAGTGACGGATGCGACCGTTGATGTGACGGCCGCTGCAGCAACGACCGGCAAAGGAACTAAATAATGTCCAGCCCGAATATTTCTTTCGACAATATCCCGGCCAGCATCCGCAAGCCGGGGCAGTACTTCGAGTTCAACACGAAACTCGCGGTACGCACGTTGCCGGCAAACGCGCAGAAGGTGCTGATTGTGGCCCCGATGCTCGCCACCGGTAGCCTTGCACCGCTCGTGGCAACCAGTGTATTCAGCGGCGATGAAGCGGCGGTTTACTTTGGTTACGGCTCCGTTGCACACCTGATGGTGGTGGCGGCCATCAACACCTATGCCTATCTCGATCTGACCGTAATCGGCGTCAGCGATGCGGTGGCAGGTATTGCTGCTGCCGGCACACTAACCATTACCGGGCCGGCCAGCTCGCAGGGCGTGGTCAGCCTGTGGGTCGGTAAAACCCGCGTGGATGTAGCCGTCAGTGCGGAAGATACCGCAACGGCCATCGCAGCAGCAATGAAAACTGCGATCGACAATCAGCCGGAACTGCCGGTTACCGCTGCAGTGGCTGCTGGTGTCCTTACGCTGACCGCGAAGAACAAAGGTACCGCCGGTAACGATATCCGCCTGCGTGCGCAGACCACCGCGTCCGGTACGACGACTGCCATCGTTGCGATGGCCAGCGGAGCCACTGACCCGGATATCGCGCCGGCGCTGGTGAACGTCGTGGCTGCTGGTCACAACATCATCATCAGCCCGTTCTCCACCCAGACCACGCTGACGGCGCTGCGTACCCATCTGGATTTTGTTTCCGGTCCAATGGAGCAGCGCGGCGCGATCGGCGTTGCTGGCTGGCCGGGAACGCTTGCCGCCGGGACCACGCTGGCGTCACAGCTCAACGGCGGTCGCATCACGCTGGGCTGGCATAACGGCTCAGTTATGCTGCCGGCAGAGATTGCGGCGGCTTATGGCGCACGTATTGCCAGCGAAGAAGACCCGGCCCGGCCGTTAAATACCCTGACGCTGGCGCTGGATGTGACGGACCTCGCCAGTCGTCCGGGACGAACCGAGCAGGAAAGCGCCCTGCATAACGGCCTGGTGCCGTTTGAGGTGGGGGCCGGTGAGACAGTGCAGATCGTCCGGGCCATCACGACCTACACCCGTAACGCCAGCGGCGTCGATGATGTGTCCCTGCTGGACCTTACCACCATCCGAACCCTGGATTACGTGCGTAAGGCATGCCGCGAGCGTATTGCGCTGCGTTTCCCGCGCAGCAAGCTCTCCACCCGCACACCTCCGCTGGTGAAAAGCGAGCTCTATGACGTGCTGCTGAAGCTGGAAGAACTGGAGATTATTGAAAACGTTGAGGCGAACAAGGACAAACTGATTGTTGAGCGCGACAGTCAGGACAGCAACCGCCTTAACGCCCGTATCCCGGCGGACGTGGTAAACGGCCTGCATGTGTTTGCCGGTGTCATCGACCTGTATTTATAAGGAGTTTTTAAATGGCACTTGAAGAATATGTGGGCGCGATCGTCCTGTACGTGGATGGTCTGGAAATTGAGGTAACCGATATTCGTCCTCAGACGAACACCGGCCGCAAGCTGGTCAAGACCATGAACCGTACCGGCCGCGCCAAAGGGTATGCAAAAGGCATCGCCGAGCATTCATTGCAGATCACCGTCGTGATGCCGAAAAACGTCGCGCAGCCGGACTGGGATGAAATGGTCGGGTCCAAACTGACCACCATGGATATGGACGGCAACCCGCTTTACTCCTACCTGGATTGCTTCACCACCCAGACCGGTGAACAGTACAGCGTGGACAACGAAGCACGTCGCGATCTCACCATTCAGTCACTGCGTAAGGTACAAGGCTAATGAAAGCATCAGGACAACTGCTCTACGGCGTACCCCATGGTGACGTCATTCATTACGACTACACCGTGACCCTGCCGGTCATGAGGCATACCGTCAAGGCACTGGCTTCAACTATGGAGGCTCTGGGGGAAACCGATACGCCAGCGGCGTATGTTCACTACCGAGTAGCATTGCTGGCAGAAGTTATTGAATCTCTTGGAACCTTAAGCAAGGACGACATTACTGTGGATTTCCTTCTGGATAATCTCACAGAAGAGGATCTGGATATCCTTGATGCAGAGCTGGCCGGGCTTAAAAAAAAGCGGATGCTTGCTCAGAAAAGCTCACCGGCCTCCGGCGAGCAACCCTCATCCTCGGACGATTCGGCATCAGCGCCGACCGCATCGAAGGTATGACCGTCAGCGAGCTGACTCGCTGGCTGGATGACCTCGACGGGCTGCATGGCAGGAAGCCAACAGCCCGTGCACCTCATGTACGTTCCCGCAGGAAAAAGAAGGGGAAAAGGTAAATGCGCTCACTACAGCTTGCCATGACCCTGCTTGCCAGAGATCAGGGTTCTAAGGTACTGCGCCAGGCGTTATCTGATATTTTCAAACAGATTAACACCAACAAAAAGGCCGATGAAGATGCCGCCCGTACCCGTGAGCAGTCAACGCAGAGCGGTATCCGGGCCTCCCGCACACTGCAGCAGGAATATCAGCGGGCAGCAAGCGCCCGTTCGACATTAGGTATCCGCTCGGAGCGGGACATACAGCGTGAGATAGCTCAAACCCAGGGGGCCTACAATCGCCTGTTACGGACCGGCACGCTCACCGCGAATGAACAAACTCGTGCATTCCGGGCGATGACGAATCAGGTATCTCAGTTGCGTACCGAGCTCAACGGTGCTGGTCAGTCGATGTCCCGTATGGAACGCGCCAGAATGTGGGGTGGAAACGTTACGGCGATCGCCGGGGGCGTTACCGCTGCGGCCATGATTATTAAAGACCCGGTTCAGCGGCAAATGGCTTATGAAGATAAAAATGCTGACATTGCCAACACAGGCTACAACCAATTGCCTCCCGAAGATCGTCTTAAAAAAATTCCGGTATTGAATGCGGCCATCCGAACAGCAGTAAGATACGGTGGCGGTTTACCTGAGCAGGCTCAGGGTACCTTACAATCATTGTTTGCCGGTGGCCAGGTAAGTAATGAAGTTGCGATGGGAATTTTACCGGATGTTATGCGCTATTCGACAGCATCAGGCGCTAATCCCGAAGATCTGGCTAAGATTGCTTCCGCTGCTATCGCTAACTTTGGTATCAAACCTGAAGAAATCCCGACACTTTTCGATAAGCTTGTTCGTTCAGGGGAGAATGGTAGTTATGAGCTGGCCGATATGGCTCGCTCTATGCCAACGACGATGACCAAAGCTAAGTCAATTGGTATGTCCGGCCTCGCGGACGTCGATAAACTTGCGGCCTGGTATCAGGCGAACTCGCTTACTGCGGGTGACAACAGTCAGGCCGCAACAAACGTCAATAACCTCCTGGACAAAATCACCAGTGCAGACACTCAGAATTCATTAAAAAACTATAAATTCCGGGTGAACGGCAAAGTGATGAACTACACCGATTATCTGGCCCAGCAACGAATGAACGGGGTCAGCGTCCCTGATGCTTTTATGGACGCAGTTTCAGGCATTGTGTCGCAAGATAAGCGGGTACAGTCTCTCAGAGCAGATGCGAAGAAATATAAGGGCACAGACCAGGAAAAGGAGATTAATGCAGCGCTAGATGTTGTGGTCGCCTCAATCATTTCGAAAATAGTTGCGGATCAGCAAGCCCAGATGGCACTCAAAACCAGCATCCTGTACAAGGACTATATTAAAGAACAGCAGGCGGGAACCAAGGATGCTGAAGGCTCAGGTGCAGCCTCATTTAAAGTGCGGTCGTCCACGAATGCTTTCAAATCACAGCAGCTTGAATCCGAAAAAGTCTTTGCCGAACAGGATGCCATGAAGCCCCTGGCAGATCTGTATGGGGATTTGTCAACCAAACTTGTCGATTATGCCAAGGAATACCCGCAATTAACCACGGCCTTGTCAGGTGCTACGACTGGCATTAAAGCGATGACAGCCGCCGCGGTTGCCTTTGCGACTCTTAATTTTCTTACCGGCGGTAAAATAACCCCCTCGACTTCTCCGGTACCACCAGGAAAACTACCAACAGGAGGTTCCGGCTCATGGGGATGGGGGGCGAAATTGCTCGGTGCAGGTATGTCAGCAACAGCAATTGCAACATTCACCACCCGCGACGAAGATGAAGAGATTACCAACGGTCCGGCTAAGTGGTCTGCCTTACGATCTCGTTACAGTCAGGAGCGTATTGATAAAGCGAGAAAGCTTTATCAGCCCTGGTACCAGATTGGTAAAGGCTACGCCAGTGAAAACGAAGAGTGGCTATCCCGACTGGATAAAGATGAAGCGAACGGAACTGTGCCCTCATGGTGGACGCCACCTACAAATATCCGCGTTCCTGAGTCCGCCAACGGCTACCCGGTGCCACCGTTCGCCCGGACGCCGGCACAGCAGCCGCCCATCAATATCACCACCAAACTTGAACTGGATGGCCGGGTTATTGCTGAGGCCGTGAATGAGGTTAACAACCAGTCCGCCACCCGTGGCCCGCAGGGAGGACCGCACTGATGGCATGGGAAACAGACCTTCAGGACGCCAGCTTCCGGGGCGTCGCCTTCGATATCATCAACACCCGCGACAGCATGCAGCGCGATATCGCCCAGCACGAATACCCGTACCGGGACGGAGCCAATATTGATGATCTCGGCGCTAAACCTCGCAGCCTGCAGTGTCAGGCGGTTTTCTTTGGTGACGACTACGAGAGCCGGCTGCAGGCGTTTATGGCGGCCCTCTATACACGTGGTCCGGGCGAGCTGATACACCCGGTGTTCGGAGTCATGCCGGACATGCTGTGCTACGTTTACCAGGTGAATCACGAGGCCGAGAACCCCGACTACTGCACCGTTGATCTGCAGTTCCTGCAGGATGGTCTGGATGTCGAATTCTTTGTGCGCGAGTGGCCACTCAGCCAGGCCGACGCCATATTCAACCAGGCTCAGGGGATTCTCGATAACGCGGCCACACTGCTGGATAACGCCATGAAGCCGCTACGAACGGCGCGGCAATATCTGGCCCGGGCCAAAGCGCTGGGCGTGACGGCACTGAATATGGTTGCGGTTCTGCGCGGCGATATCACCGGGTTTATCAGCAGCACCACCGATTTTGTTAACTTCCCGTCGGCCTTCATGAACGATATTCAGTCGGCCCTTAGCCTGCAGAGCTCAGCGGCGATGAGCTCCATCAGCAGCGACTCTGCCGTCTATGCGTCAGCGCCGGCCGTGGTCATCGCGGACTGGGCGGCGGTAAAAACACAGGCCGATGAAGTGGCCGCGCTGCCGGCGGGTCTGGTCACTGGCGATGTAACCGCATCAGTCGAGATGCCGGCGAACGTGACCACCAGTGATATCCGCGAGCTCATCGCGATGACCATGATCAGCGTGGCCATCGAGCTGGCGCAGCAGGCATCAGACCTTCTCAGTGATGAGACCATCACGGCCTCACTCAGTCCCGATGATATCAGTCTGATCGCCGGTGATGCCCGTCAGGCGGTACAGAACGCCATCGACAGCGTGCGCAGTACCTGGGCGGCGGAGATGGAAAACGTCAGCAGTTCAGAGACGTCGATCGCCCTGCAGTATCAGCCGGTGATTGATGGCCTGCGCGATACTGCGCTGTCCCTGCAGTCGATGGCTGTGGCCCTGATTAATGCCCGGCCGCCGATGATTCAGCGCACGGTGGCCAGCGCCACGAACCTGCACCTGCTGGCGCATCTGTGGTACGGCGACTACACCCGAGCCGGCGAGCTGAAGCTCCTGAATCCGTCCCTCCGGGACCCTAATCACATCATCCCGGGAGACGTGCTGAATGGCTACGCAGAATAAACAGGCCGCGCAGGATATCGACCTCGACAAAGTCTCTGTGATCGTCGGTGGTAAGGTGCATTCCGACTGGTCTGCCTACGGTATCGACAGCGACTTTCTTATCCCCGCCGATGCCTGGTCGATGCGTCTCGGTCTGCCTGCCGGCATCTTCCCTGAAGGCGTGGCCCGGGGCGTTCCTGTTCAGGTTCGCGTCGGGCCGGATGTTGTGATGTCCGGGCGCATAGACCGGGTTTCCCGTACCGTCAGCCGGGATCAGGTATCGCTGTCCGTCACCGGCCGTGACGGTGCGGCCATCCTGGTGGACTGCGCATCACCTTTGCTGACCAGCCGTCAGGCCAGCCTGGAAGAAGTCATCGCCCAGGTCGTGCGGCCGCTGGGTATCAAAAACATCGAGCTGCACGCCGAGAGCTCGATCCGCAATGACAAAATCACCACCGAACCGGGCGAGCGTGCCTGGGATATCCTGCTGCGGGCCTGTGCCGGTCGCGGGCTCTGGCCGTGGTTCCGCCCGGATGGCACGCTGGTTATCGGTGGCCCGGATTACACCACTGCGCCGGTGGCCACGCTGGTGATGCGCCGTTCCGGCGAGGGCAATAACCTGCTCAGCCTCACCGATGAAAGCAGCATGGAGCGTAGCTTTTCCCGCCTGACAGTGCTGGCACAGGGGCATGCACACTCAACGAACAACAAAAAAGAGCTGGGGATTATCGACGTCAGCAGCTCAGACTCACTGACGGTGTCCGGGGATACGGATACCACCGAAACCGAACTGGACACGGGCCTTCCTGAGACCGGCCAGCACGGTCTGACGTTTACCGTTGAGGATCCGACGGTCACCTATTACCGGCCGCAGGTCATCGTTATGCACGATGCGGATGACCTGGAGCAGGTCCGCTATCGCGCCCGCAAGATGATGGCCGATGCCCGCCTTGAAGGTTATAGCCTGATTGCCAGGGTTCAGGGCCACCGGACCAGCGACGGCGTGTTATGGGAGCCCGGGCAGCGCATCCACGTTATCAGCGAGCCGCACGGCATCGATGCTGTTTATTTTCTAATGGGGCGGGAGTTCACCGGCGGTCGCCCGGGCGGCGCAGTGACCACGCTCAGATTGAAAGAAGACGGCGTCTGGATACCCGACGCGTGGCCGAAGAAGAAAAAGGCCCGCAAGGGACGGAAAAAGAAAAAGCAGGAGACAGCGATAATCGATGTGGAACCAGATTGATTTACGTATACGCTCCGCACTGCGCGGTATCAGGCTCGCTTTCAGGGGGCGTTTAACCCGCGTTAAAAGCGATTTAACTATCCAGCAGGTGCAGGTTAAAGGACTTGCCGGAGAGCAGCTGCAGGACGCCGAACTGTTCCAGCACTTCGGGTTTACCAGTTGCCCGCCTGCCGGCACTCAGTGTATCGTGCTCCCCATCGGTGGCCAGACGTCGCACGCCATCATCATTGCCACCGAGAACGGCGCATACCGCCTGCAGGTGGCCAGCGGAGAGATGGCCATCTACTCCGAGGAAGGCGCATTCGTGCATATCAAAAAGGGCCGTATCGTCGAGGTGGAGTGCGACGAGTACCTCGTGAAAGCCAAAAAATATACCGTTAAGGCTGAGGACTACGACGTCACCGCCACCGCCGGCGCGACCTTTGAAACGCCGTTACTGAAAGCCAGCGACCAGCTGGCAGACGGTAAATCCACGCTCAATACGATGCGTGAGACCTACGATGACCATGACCACGAACATGGTGGTGATGCCGGCACAACGGATAAACCGAACCAGCCTATGTAACCCCCGCCAAACCCACTGACACCTGTCTGTCTGTTCGTATCTGTCCACGCTGTCATCATGGCAGCGTGGACAGACTATTAGACCCGACAACCGGCGACTACGCCGGCACGAGCACCAGCACCCTGGCTAACGCAGTGTATCTGCGTCTGACCATCCCGCTCGGCTCGTGGTGGGCGCAGCCGGATGTCGGTTCAAAGCTTCATCTTCTGAGGAGAGAGAAAGATGTAACCCGCGTACATAAACTCGCTCGCCAGTATGCCGAAGAGGCGCTGGCACCGCTGACGGCTGATACTGATGGCCGGGCAAAAAGCATCACAGTAGAAACCTTTCAGGGGGAGCCGGGCTGGCTCCTTTTATTGATCACCGTTATTCAGGCCGATGGTATTACCGTCACCTTTAAGCATTTTGTGAGGGTTATTTAATGCCGTTTATCACGCCGACGTTTGATGATATCCGCAGTAATATTCTGCGTGATATTAAAAACCTGAATACTGACGCAGATATCGGTGACGACAGTGACCTGTATATCCGTGCCAGCGCAGTGGCCAGCGTGGCAACCGGTATTTATCAATATCAGGGCTGGATAGTTCGCCAGATATTTGCCGACACCGCCGATACCGAGTTTCTCGAATGGCATGCCCGTACGCGCGGCTTGTATCGCAAGTCGGCCACCACGGCCAGCGGTACCCTGACGGCCACCGGCGAACCCGGCGCGACGGCAGCGGCCGGCTACAGCGTGACGCGCGGTAGCCTGACATATACCACCACCGCCGCAGTGACGCTTGATAGTGACGGTAACGGCACGGTAGCGGCAAGCTATTCCACTGCCGGCGCTGCCGGTAATACCACGGCTATCACAACAGGCACATTCACCAGCACGCCGACAGGGTTCGACAGTACCGTTATTATCGGGATTATGTCCGGGGGGACTGACCAGGAATCGGATACCGAGCTGCTGGACCGGCTGCTTGACATTATTCGTCGCGCACCTGCCGGCGGGAATAAGTACGACTACCGCCGCTGGGCCATGTCCGTGGATGGCGTCACGGCCGCGTATGTTTATCCTCTTCGGCGCGGTCTGGGTACCGTTGATGTGGTCATTACCTCGGCCGACGGCTTACCCTCCGCCGAAATTATTGCCGCCACGCAGGCATATATCGACGATGTGCGTCCGGTCACGGCAAAGAACTGCCTGGTTCTGGGGCCGACGATTAAAACGATAGACCTCGTTATTCAGGTTTCGCTTGACGGTGTGACAATTGATGTGGCGCGTGAAAATATTATTTCCACGCTGACCGACTATATAAATAAATTACCGCCGGGCGAGCCCTTTATTCGCTCACAGGCCGAAATGCTGATTTCAATCGTGACCGGCGTTGTGGACCGGGTCATCGTCTCGCCGACGTCGAACGTATTTCCTGACGTCAGTGAAACTGTCGTTGAATGGATCCGTGTCGGCAGCATCGAGGTATCGCAGCTATGAGCAACGCGAAGAACCTCTTATCCCTGTTACTGCCACCGGTTGCCTACGATACGCAACAACCAGCCTTATCTGCTGAGCTATCGGCAGAGGGCAATGCATTCGATGCCACAGATGAATCAGCAAATAATGCACTGAACGCTGTTGCACCCTTTTTTGCTGATAACCTGCTGACAGACTGGGAGCGAGTTTTAGACGTCACGCCTAATGAGGATGACGGGTATCAGCAGCGTCTCGATCGCGTCTTGATTAAGCTGTCAGAAATTGGTGGTTTAAGTATTCCGTATTTTATCACCATGGCCAGCAGGATTGGTTACACCATCACTATTGATGAATTACAACCCTTCAGGGTCGGTTCCAGTCGCTGCGGTGACACGCTGTATATCGACGATATTATTTTTACGTGGCGGGTAAACGTCTATGGGTTAGAAGTTCCTCTCTATTATTTCCGCGCCGGGACTTCCCGCGTTGGCGAACGGCTCATGACGCTGGGCGATAAAGTTCTTGAAACCACATTCAATGAATTAAAACCCGCTCATACCCTTTGTTATTTCCTCTACGAATCTGAAATGACCTATCCGCTTTATCTGGATGGTTCATTTGCGCTGGACGGCGAACAGCCAATGACCGGCTACGTAGAAAAAACCACCGATTAACGGAGTATTTTATGCAAAGCCTGATGCCTCCGGTTGATGCACCAAATAATGAATTTAGTGATGGGAACCCCTCGCTGGGGACGCTGGGAACAATTGTCAGAGCATTGTTCCTGAATAATGTGCAGGGTGCCATCCGGTCTGTACAAAGTGAACTGCTGTCTATCCTGGCCGCTGCAGGTATCAACCCTGATGGCGACAGTAATAATCAGGTATTGCAGGCTATTAATAAAATCATGGTGGATTCAAATATGTCGGTACCTTACGGCATACCACTACCATGGCCAACCAGTACCCCGCCTGCGGGTTATTTAATCTGCAACGGTGCGCCATTCAGCGCGGTAACCTATCCCAATCTTGCGGCGGTTTATACCAGTGGCGTGTTACCTGATTTACGGGGCCAGACTATCAAAGGGTTACCGGCGTCGGGACGTTCGCTGTTAAGCCTGGAGGCTGACGGTAATAAATCCCATACGCATAACGCATCAGCATCGGCTACTGATTTAGGAACTAAAACCACCAGTAATAACGGCGACCATACTCACTCCTGGGGTTCAGGTATGCAGAAACAGGGAGGGAGCGATCAGGAAGTGGGTAATAACAGTGGCGATGGTTTCGGGACAACGTCAACAGCTGGTGCGCATACCCACGATGTTGTTTTGGGATCACACTCTCACACGGTTACTGTCGATGCTTCTGGTAATTCAGAAACGACGGTTAAAAACATGGCATTCCATTATATTGTGAGGGCAGCATAATGTCTGGCGATATTAAAGCAGTATTTGACAGCAATTTTATTGCAACTCAGGCGGGTTCCGTTCAGGTTTTTCATTTTGATTCAAATAGCCGTGAGTTTATTGGCATTGAAGATATTTATGTCCCTCTCGGTGTCGGAATTCCTGCATTTACCTGCCTGGATGAACCACCGGTACAAAATGAATATCAGGTTGCTGTTCGTTCGGAAGATAATTCGTTCTGGTCTGTTACCGATGATTTTCGCGGTATCACTGCCTATGACCTTCAGACGCTGGCCAGTCACGTTATTAACGAGCCTGGACCTATCCCCGACACAGTAACGACCTCTGCACCATCCACTCCATACGATAAATGGGACGGTTCTGCATGGGTAACGGATGCTGATGCGCAGCATATTGCTGATATCGCTGCTGCTGACCTGCAAAAGAAACAGATGATTACACAGGTCTCAGGCGATATTTTAATTCTTATGGATGCCGTTAACTTGAATATGGCGACTGATGAAGAGAAATCCCGTCTTACTGCTTTGCAGGCTTATCGGGTGCAGCTTAACCGGGTAGATACATCCCTCGCGCCGAATATTGTTTGGCCTGTTACGACGATCAGGGAGAATGATGATGTCTAATTTACCTGAACAACCGGCATGGGAATCTGGTATACATCAACTTGAAGAGTCAGAAAGAGCTAAAGCTGGTCCTGGTGGCATATTGAACCTTCAGGCGTCACAACTTGCCAATAGGACTAACTGGCTACGTATTCTGGTAGAATCAGCCAGTGATTACCGTGAATATACGTTCTATAAAACTGTATCAGACCCGGATGGTACAATCACAGGTTTAGCTAATACACCAAATGGTAAAACATTTCGTGTTGCTGAGGGGGTCGGCAGCAGTTTGTCATTCAATTATTACCTCAATGCTAATGGAGTGGCATTTAACATTGCATCCATGCCTGGCATGGGGTCAATAACTAATAACGTCCGCTTTTATACCACTTTGCCTGAGGCTCAAGATGATGTTCTTGCCGGCAATATTCTGAATGATTCTAAATGTTGGGTCATGGATGGTGAACTGGCAGACGAGTACACCAACAACGGCGGTACGCTGGAGGCTACCGGGCGGCAGATGCCATCAAAATACGCGCTGGACAGATATTTTCAGGCGCTACCTGACGGCAGCCTGGTTATTTCAGGTGAAAATGGCGCAGTTTTTGTTATCGATAAAAATGCAGCCACACACCTGGTTGAACTGATTATTCAGAACCAGATACGAATTGGCGGGTTACGGCTGGCTCAGGGCGAAAATGACGTTCCACTTATGATGACAGGCGATAATGGCGTCCCGTTTGCTTTAGATAAGAACGGCACCCTGAGAACTGTGGGTATAAATATTTTCGGCTCTGGATTATCGGGGGAATCGTTCGGAGCCCCATTACTGATTGGCGGCCGGAACGGAATTGCAGGTGCAGTGGATAACTCCGCCACGCTGCACATACCGGCAGTGATAACCGATGAACTGACCGTTGCCGGAAAAAAAATCATCGGTAATGGCGGAGGGAGTGACCCGGTATTCAGCAACGGGGATCGCTATATTGACGCTCACGGCAACGTCATGCCGTTGGTACCGGAAAGCGGAAAAATGAGCGCGTGGGGCTCCTCGTCGTTTGTTGTGGCTGGTGCTAGCGCGAATTTTGCAGCCCTGGCCCAGGAGTTGGGTGTTTCAGACTGGAATAATCAGGGGCAGGGAGGCGAATCATCATTTCAGGTTGCTGCCCGATGGGGTGCTGTTCCATTCACGCTGGTTTTCCCGGGAAACGTAATTCCATCCAGTGGTACGGTTGCAGTTACCTGCACTCAGTTGCCCAGTAATTTCTGCAACAATTTCCTGAAAACGTACTCAGGCGTGGTGGGTGGCGTCGCCGGGACGTTGTCGTGGAGCAGCGCCTCTCTCCAGTTTACGCGTACAACTGATGGGGCGGCGGTCTCTCTGAGTGGTGGTACAGATTTCATTCCGACTATTCCGGCGAGTTACCGGGATGGTGTCGTGCTCATCTGGTCGTATAAAAACGACATGAAATACTCCACACAAACCGAAATTAACATGGACGTCATTTTTAATAACGTCGTTAAATCGTTCGCTCATGCATCCACGCTGGCAAAACGCGTCCTCGTTATCGGTATATTTAACGACTCATCATATACGAACGAACTCTATAAAACCCGACTGGCGGAAATGAACAGCCGGATTAAAGCGCATTTCGGTGACCTGTACTGCGACACGCAGGACTATATCTGCAGTAGTCAAATCTGGACGGATACCGGAATAACTCCAACCGCTGATGATTTAGCGATGCAGGCATCAGGATATAAGGCCACATCACTGTCAGCTGACAGTGCGCACCTGAATACTACGGCACATAAAGCTGTTGTCGAACACGTTATCAAACCAAAATTAATCAGCCTCGGCTGGTACACAGAAGGCGAATGAATTATGACTCAGGGTTTAATGATTAATGTCCCTACCACCTTCAGCCGGGTTCTTACTGACCTTTCTTTTATCTCAGATGTGGCAGAAGAGGCGGTCGCCTACAGGGGGCTGTATGGTGAAAGCGAGGCAGTGTCACTATTGAACAGCTCCACCGCTTCAGTTGTGTCAAACGTAAAGACGATTGCGGCTCAGACTCCAGCATCCCTGACTTACGGAAAGGGATACTTTAAGCTCACTGGCCCTGGTGCAGACGGCTCTGCATCGACCGGCATTCGTCTTGACCTGACTCTGTCGAGCATTGAGAAAAACGGTTATCCCCTGTCGATGGGCTGCGCGTTCAGGAATTTACAGAAGACGAAAGAAACCGGCCGGCAGTTGTACCCGATAGCCTCTTTTTACCTGAGTGCGGGCACAGTTGCTGCGCCACCATTCCTCTGCATCGCAGCCTATATCGGTGATGATGGGGCGAGAAAGATAGCTGCATGGTCAGGATCAATTGCCGATGCTGTGGGTGCTCTACCATTACAGTGTGCCGTGGATGTTGACTGGCAGACTACGGACCTGATTTCGGCCTGCGTGTCGCGCGCAGCAGATGGCACCGTAAGCCTGGCGGTCAAAAAAGGCTCCGCTCCGGTGGTAACAAAATCGTTTGCCTTTGCGGCCGTTCCCGACCAGGGTTCAGCCGAAAGCGTCATCCCGCGCATCGTCTACGGCTCAATGAATACCCGAACCCTGGGTAGTGCAGAGCTGATGACTGCCGAATACTGGCAGAGCCGTGCACTGTCCCTGGCTGAGTTGTCGCAGCAGGCCAACCTGACATACCTGAAAGCAGTATCGAGGTTGTGAAACATGAGCGGCGCATCTGAAAAGGCGCTGCTTTTTTTTGGAATCTTTTTCTTCTTAATTCTTTTTTGCACCGTGCAAAAATCCATTATTAATCTGTGCATAATTTATTGCATTTCAATGCAAAAAAAATTGCGGCGCTACACATCGCCCTTATTAAGCACCACGTTATCGTCAATGGGCATTTCGATTTGGCTGCGGATCACGCGGTTTAAGAAGCAACCGTGATCGGTCAACTTCAGCTGCGCCAGACGACGGCCAACGGCATTGTGATTTTTTACCACGATCTCTTCAGTGACGATGCGCATGTCCAGCAGGTCGCGGTCGAAGACCTCTTTGCCGTTACGAAAGCTCGGGTCGAGACGGGCATGGGCATCCGGGTAGCCTACCAGCGCGATATCATCGCCCATCTGCAACACCGCGTCACCGTCTGGGTTAGCGAGAATGCCGTTACGGCGAATTCGCTCGATATAGCAGCCGGTCTGGCGATAAATACCCAGCTCGCGCAGGTTTTTGCCGTCGGCCCATGCCACCAGCTCCGGGCCGACGCGATAGGCGCGGATCACCGGCAGATAGACCTTGCGCCGGGAATCGTTATCGAGGCCACGTTCGCGGGCGATTTGCTGGGCGCTGGTTTGCAAATCCTGGTGCTGTAGTTTGGGCATATAGCGCGCGCCAACAATCAGGCTCACCAGGCCAACCAGGTAGGTCAGAGCGTAGCCAAGACTCAGGTGATCGAGTGAGGCGGCGAGGTGCTCGCTGGACATGCCGAAGTGGCGTAGCGTATCGCCAGCACCGACCAGCACCGGGGTTGAGGTCATTGCCCCGGCGAGCATCCCGGCCGTCAGGCCGATATCCCAGCCGAACAGCTTACCCAGACCCATGGCGATCAGCATTGCGCTACCGACCATTACCAGAGCCAGCATCAGGTAATTTTTCCCATCGCGAAAAAAAATAGAAAAAAAGTTGGGACCCGCTTCCACGCCGACACAAAAAATAAACAGCATAAAGCCAAGATTTAGGGCATCAGTGTTAATACTAAAATGTTGCTGGCCTAATAATAACGAAACGACTAAAACGCCAATGGAATTACCAAGTTGTACTGACCCGAGACGCAGTTTCCCGAGGCAAAGACCTAATGCAAGAACAACGAACAATAACAGGATGTAATTCCCGTTTAACAAATCTGCGACGTTTATATTCACGAAAGCCAACTTCTCATTTACTAGTAAGTTGTTGAAGGAAATGGTTATTTGGTCTAAGGTTGCTCCAGTGTTCGCGCTGTCACGAACGCTATTCTGGCATCCCGTTATAACCAGCAAAATATAGTCGATAGTTTAATCCTTCCTGGAGGCTTCGGCTAGTAACAATCGTTTTTGCACTGGCGGGATCTTTAATTGGAATGGACTGCCAGAATCTTTATCTGACTGGACGAAGTGGAAGTTGGTTAGAGGCAAAATCAGGAGGATGTAGTGAAATCTGAGCGTGCTTGGGCCGGTATAATCTGTGGGTTCTTTCTATTTATTGTGGTTTGTTTATCACTGCTGTTACATATGAAAGGCGCCTTTCGGGCCACCGGTAATCCCGAGCTCGGGCTACTGTTTTTTATACTCCCCGGCGCTGCGGCAAGCTGCCTCTCACCTGGACAGCGGGTTATTCGTCCCCTTATCGGCGCGATGCTGGCGGCCCCCATTTGTCTGGTAGTAATGCGGCTTTTCTTTGTGACTCAGCGTTCTTTCTGGCAGGAGCTGGCGTGGTTGTTTAGCGCGGTGTTCTGGTGCGCGCTTGGCGCATTATGCTTTCTGTTTATTTGCGCCTGGCTTGATACCAGACGCAAGCACTCATCAGAAGATTGAGCCGTCTCAGGCAAATAGACCCAAATTCTCTTTCGCCCAGGCTTCAAAATCCGTGCAGCCGCCGATGTGTTTCTGATCGACAAAAATCTGCGGTACGGTTTCTACCGGCTTGCCCACGGTTTTTTCCAGATCGGCTTTGCTGATGCCTTCGGCATGAATATCAATGTAGCGATAGTTGAAATCATCACGCTCATTAGTCAACTTTTCAGCCAGTTCTTTGGCGCGAACGCAATACGGACAACCTGGACGACCAAAAATTACGGTAAACATCGTTTCTCTCCTTAAATCTCAGCCTAATGGCGAATGGGGCGTATCATGACGCGTTATGCCGACGAGGGAAAGAAGGTTCTGCCTTTTGCTTTGATGGTTTAGGGCTATGTTTGATAAATACTCTGGCGATGAAACCGCTATACTGGCCCTGTTGCGTGACCCGTTCTCGCTGGGTTGTACGAATCATTTGGACCGGAGGAGTGTTATGCGATCGCCCGCTGCATTGCCAAAAAGCGTGCTGGTGGTTGAGATTCTCGGCATGGTGTTGTTGACCCTGGCCTGGCTATCGCTCAATCAGTACATCAGTCTACCCGCGCCGTTCTCCAGCCCGACGGCTGCGCTATTGATGATTTTCGCGGGGATCCTGCTGATGCTCCCGGCCGCTGTGGCGTTAATGTGGCGGGTGGCGAAAGTGATTGCCCCCCAGCTGACGCAAACCAAAACCCCACCTTCTTACTTGTCTGACAGAGAAAAACGAGATGACGCCGACCATTGAGCTGCTGCGTAGCCACCGTTCTATTCGCCATTTTACCGACGCGCCTATTAGTGATGAACAGCGCGCTGCGATTATTGCCGGTGCACAGGGGGCTTCCTGCTCCAGTTTTTTACAATGTACCTCAATCATTCGTGTTACCGATCCACAGATGCGTCAACAGCTGGTGACAATGAGCGGCGGCCAGAAGCACGTGGCGCAGGCTGCCGAATTCTGGGTGTTCTGCGCCGACTTTAACCGCAATCAGCAAATTTGTCCCGATGCCCAACTGGGACTGGCGGAACAGTTGCTGCTGGGTTGCGTTGACACCGCGATTATGGCGCAGAATGCGCTGGTGGCGGCAGAGTCTCTGGGATTGGGCGGTGTCTATATCGGCGGCTTGCGCAACAATATTGACGCGGTGACCGAACTGCTGAAGCTGCCGCAGCACGTACTGCCGCTGTTCGGTCTATGCCTTGGCTGGCCCGCTGACAACCCGGACGTAAAACCGCGCATGCCATCGGCGATGCTGGTGCACGAAAACAGCTATCAGCCGCTAGACGATACGGTACTTAGCGAATATGACGAGCAACTGGCGCAGTATTATCTGTCACGTGGGAGCAACACGCGTCGTGATACCTGGAGCGACCATATCCGTCGTACTATTGTTAAAGAGAGTCGCCCGTTTATTCTTGAATATCTGCATAAGCAGGGATGGGCTACGCGCTGATTGCGTGTAAACTGCCCCGGCCTGACGCCAGGCGATTTTGCAAGGTCAGCGTAAAATTGAGTCGTTGTTAGCTATCAAAGGCCCGCCAAAGCGGGTCTTTTCGCAGAGGTACAGGGTGAAAATTGCCATATTATCCCGGGATGGAACGCTTTATTCATGTCGACGCCTGCGTGAAGCCGCGCATAAACGCGGTCATCAGGTCGAAATCCTCGATCCACTTTCTTGCTATATGAACGTCAGTCCGGTGGCCTCATCGATTCACTATAAAGGCCGCCAGCTACCGCATTTCGATGCTGTGATCCCTCGCATCGGTTCAGCGATCACCTATTACGGCACCGCCGCGCTGCGACAGTTTGAGCTGCTGGGCAGCTATCCGTTGAATGAGTCTGTCGCTATTACGCGCGCCCGTGACAAGCTGCGCTCGCTACAGCTGCTGGCGCGTCAGGGGATTGACCTTCCGCTCACCGGGATTGCCCATTCACCGGATGATACCAGCGACCTGATCGCGATGGTGGGCGGTGCGCCGCTGGTGGTAAAGCTGGTGGAAGGTACGCAGGGCATCGGCGTGGTGCTGGCCGAAACCCGCCAGGCGGCGGAGAGCGTGATTGACGCATTTCGCGGTCTGAACGCTCATATTCTGGTGCAGGAGTATATCGCTGAGGCGAAAGGTCGGGATGTGCGCTGCCTGGTGGTGGGCAATGAAGTGGTGGCGGCGATTGAACGCCGGGCGAAGGAGGGCGACTTCCGTTCCAATCTGCATCGCGGTGGTGTGGCGACGATCGCGACCATCAGCGAGCAAGAGCGAGAAATGGCGATTAAAGCCACGCAAACGCTGGGGTTGGATGTGGCGGGCGTCGATATTTTGCGTGCTACGCGCGGCCCGCTGGTGATGGAAGTGAATGCTTCTCCTGGCCTGGAAGGCGTTGAAACCACAACGGGGGCGGATATTGCCGGGCGAATGATTGACTGGATTGAACGTCAGGCAACACCGGGGTTTTGTCTGAAAATGGGAGGTTAGTTCCCTTTCACGACAGCGTCATGGTACGCGACGCTTTTTTTGCGTAAGCTATGGCGTCGCATTTTCCACAGCAAGAGGTCACAGGTCATATGGATTCACTGGTCGTTCCGGGTCTTGATACGTTACGTCAATGGCTCGACGAATTGGGCATCAGCTTTTTTGAGTGTGATTCCTGCCAGGCGTTACATCTGCCGCATATGCAGAATTTCGAAGGCATTTTTGATGCCAAACTCGACCTGGTGGACAACGTGGTACTCTTTTCCGCTCTGGCGGAAGTTAAGCCCTCTGCGCTGCTCCCGCTCTCTGCCGATCTTTCAGCGATTAACGCCAGTTCGTTGACCGTGAAGGCTTTTCTCGATATTCAGGATGATAATCTGCCGAAACTGGTGGTGTGCCAGGCGCTGATCGTAGGTGTCGGTATTACCTTTGATCAGTTCGCGTGGTTTTTCCGTCAGAGCGAAGAACAGATTTCAATGGTTATGCTCGAAGCCAGCGCCAATCAGGTGTTGTATAAGCCTGAGGAAGAAGAACCCGTTGCTGAGAGTATCCAGTACCATTTTCTTCACTAAGCCTGTCGAAAAATAGCGCAGCCACTACCATAGCGGCTGCGTATTTCCCGCTTTTATTCTGCCATTAACCTTTCCTTAAAGAATTTTTCACCGCCATTCTGCCGCTTTCGGCTTATCACATAGACCCTTATTGCATAAAAAATTGATAAAAGCCGTTTTTTTACCTGGGCTATAGCCTCTTATTCTGGCTACAGTTATTCTGACGATGCTTCCAGTTGCGGGCAACCATTCCGGGAGAGGTCCTCTCTCCTTTTCTTAGGCAATGAAAAAATATGCATGATTATTGCATGCAAACAAGTGCGTATATTCAGCCCGCTTGTTAACGGGCATTGAGAAGGAATAAGAGATATGACCGCCTTTGGTAAAAAATGGTTAACAGGTCTGGTTACGGGTGCGCTGATGGCCGTTTCTGCCGGTTCGCTCGCAGCCGAACAAAAAACCCTGCATGTTTATAACTGGTCTGATTATATTGCGCCGGATACGGTGGCGAATTTTGAAAAAGAGACCGGTATTAAAGTGGTATATGACGTTTTTGATTCCAATGAAGTGCTGGAAGGAAAATTAATGGCGGGCAGCACCGGTTTTGACCTGGTGGTGCCATCGGCGAGCTTCCTCGAACGCCAGCTGGCGGCAGGGGTTTTCCAGCCGCTGGATAAGAGCAAGCTCCCCAACTGGAAAAACCTCGATCCTGAAGTGCTGAAGCTGGTGGCGAAGCACGACCCGGACAATAAATACGCGATACCGTACCTGTGGGCGACCACTGGAATTGGCTACAACGTGGATAAAGTCAAAGCCGTTCTGGGCAAAGATGTACCGCTGGACAGCTGGGATCTGGTGATGAAACCGGAAAACCTGGAGAAACTGAAAAGCTGCGGCGTCTCATTCCTGGATGCTCCGGAAGAGATTTTCGCCACCGTGCTGAACTATCTCGGCAAAGATCCGAACAGCAGTAAAGCCGATGATTACACTGGCCCGGCGACCGACCTGCTGCTTAAGCTGCGTCCGAACATCCGCTATTTCCACTCCTCGCAGTACATCAATGACCTTGCCAACGGCGATATCTGCGTTGCTATCGGCTGGGCGGGCGACGTATGGCAGGCGGCTAATCGGGCGAAAGAAGCGAAGAACGGCGTAAACGTCTCCTACTTTATTCCGAAGGAGGGTGCGTTGGCGTTCTTTGATGTCTTCGCCATGCCTGCGGATGCCAAAAATAAAGATGAGGCTTATCAGTTCCTTAATTATCTGATGCGTCCGGATGTCATCGCGCATATTAGCGATCACGTTTATTACGCTAACGGTAACAAAGCCTCTACGCCGCTGGTTAGCGAAGAGATTCGTAATAACCCGGCAATTTATCCACCAGCTGACGTATTTGCCAAGCTGTTCACCCTGAAAGTACAGGATCCGAAAATCGACCGAGTGCGTACTCGCGCATGGACAAAAGTGAAAAGCGGGAAATAACGACTTTTAATACCGTTGTCCGGTGGCGCTAATGCTACCGGGCCTACAAAACCCGTAGGCCGGGCAAGCGCTAGCGCTGCCCGGCGATACGCACCATAACAGTGCGTTTGCACCAGTTTTGATTTCTGCCGGAGAACACCCCGTGAATGACGCAACCCCCCGCCCGCAGGCAAAAGCCCCCAAAGCGCTGACCCCGCTACTGGAAATCCGTAATCTAACCAAGTCGTTTGATGGGCAGCACGCCGTCGACGATGTCAATCTCACCATTTACAAAGGCGAAATTTTTGCCCTGCTGGGCGCATCCGGCTGTGGTAAATCGACCCTGCTGCGCATGCTGGCGGGTTTTGAACAGCCAACAGCTGGGCAGATTGTTCTCGATGGCGTCGACCTGGCGCGGGTGCCGCCGTATCAGCGGCCTATCAACATGATGTTTCAGTCCTACGCGCTGTTTCCGCATATGACGGTGGAGCAGAATATCGCCTTTGGCCTCAAGCAGGACAAGCTGCCAAAAGCTGAAATCACCAGCCGGGTGCAGGAGATGCTGGCGCTGGTGCATATGCAGGAGTTCGCGAAGCGCAAACCGCATCAGCTTTCTGGTGGCCAGCGCCAGCGCGTGGCGCTGGCCCGCAGCCTGGCGAAAAGGCCAAAGCTGCTGCTGCTTGATGAGCCGATGGGGGCGCTGGACAAAAAGCTGCGCGATCGGATGCAGCTGGAAGTGGTCGATATCCTTGAACGCGTTGGGGTGACCTGCGTGATGGTCACCCACGATCAGGAAGAGGCGATGACTATGGCGGGACGCATCGCCATTATGAACCGCGGCAAGTTTGTGCAAATTGGCGAGCCGGAGGAGATTTACGAGCATCCGACCACCCGCTACAGCGCGGAGTTTATCGGTTCGGTAAACGTCTTCGAAGGACTGGTGAAAGAGCGTCAGGAAGATGGCCTGGTGCTGGATTCGCCGGGGCTGACGCATCCGCTGAAGGTCGATCCGGATGCTTCCGTCGTCGATAACGTCCCGGTGTGGGTAGCCCTGCGTCCGGAGAAAATCATGCTCTGCGAAGATCCGCCTGCGGATGGCTACAACTTTGCGGTGGGCGAAGTTATCTATATCGCCTATCTCGGTGACCTGTCTATCTATCATGTACGCCTGAAAAGCGGGCAGATGATCAGCGCCCAGCTACAAAACGAACACCGCTACCGCAAAGGTGCGCCAACGTGGGGCGATGAGGTTCGTTTGTGCTGGGACGCCGATAGCTGCGTTGTGCTGACGGTGTAAGGAGAGGGCGATGAGTACATTAGAACCTCCGTCAGGCGCTAAAAAGCCGGGCGGTTTTGCGCTGTGGCTGGCGCGCCTGCAAATGGCGCACGGGCGCAAACTGGTGATTGCGCTACCTTACGTGTGGCTGATTTTGCTGTTCCTGCTGCCGTTCCTGATTGTGTTTAAAATCAGCCTGGCGGAAATGGCGCGGGCGATCCCGCCTTATACCGATCTGCTGGAATGGGCTGACGGCCAGCTGACGCTGACGCTGAATCTTGGCAATTTCCTGCAGCTCACCGACGATCCGCTCTATTTCGAAGCGTATTTACAGTCGCTTCAAGTGGCGGGGATCTCGACGTTCTGCTGCCTGTTGATGGGCTACCCGCTGGCGTGGGCGGTCGCGCACAGTAAACCATCGACGCGCAACATCCTGCTGCTGCTGGTTATCCTGCCATCGTGGACGTCGTTCCTGATCCGAGTCTATGCCTGGATGGGACTGCTGAAAAGCAACGGCGTACTGAATAACTTCCTGTTGTGGCTGGGGGTTATCGATCAGCCGCTGGAGATCCTGCATACCAACCTTGCGGTCTATATCGGCATTGTATACGCCTATCTGCCGTTTATGGTGTTGCCGATTTATACCGCTCTGACGCGCATTGATTACTCACTGGTCGAGGCGTCGCTGGATCTGGGCGCCAGGCCGCTGAAAACCTTCTTCCAGGTGATCGTTCCGCTCACCAAAGGCGGCATTATCGCCGGGTCGATGCTGGTGTTTATTCCGGCGGTAGGGGAGTTCGTTATCCCGGAACTGCTGGGCGGCCCGGACAGCATTATGATTGGCCGCGTGCTGTGGCAGGAGTTCTTTAATAACCGCGACTGGCCGGTAGCCTCGGCGGTGGCGATCGTGATGCTGTTACTGCTGATCGTACCGATCATGTGGTTTCACAAGCATCAGCAAAAACAGGTGGGGGAACACGGATGAATAATTTGCCGGTAGTCCGTTCGCCGTGGCGAATTTTAATTCTGGTGCTTGGCTTTACCTTCCTGTACGCACCGATGCTCATGCTGGTGATTTACTCGTTCAACAGCTCGAAGCTGGTGACGGTCTGGGCTGGGTGGTCGACGCGTTGGTATCGCGAGCTTTTTCATGACGATGCGATGATGAGCGCGGTGGGACTGAGCCTGACCATTGCCGCCTGCGCCGCGACGGCGGCGGTTATCCTTGGCACTATTGCTGCGGTAGTGATGGTGCGTTTTGGCCGCTTCCGCGGTTCAAACGGCTTTGCCTTTATGATCACCGCGCCGCTGGTAATGCCCGATGTAATAACGGGTTTGTCGCTGCTGCTGTTGTTTGTTGCGTTAGGGCACTCTATTGGCTGGCCGTCGGATCGCGGAATGCTGACCATCTGGCTGGCGCACGTCACCTTCTGTACCGCCTACGTCGCGGTGGTCATTTCTTCGCGTCTGCGCGAGCTGGACCACTCAATTGAAGAGGCAGCGATGGATCTTGGTGCTGCGCCGCTTAAAGTCTTCTTTGTCATTACGCTGCCGATGATTATGCCGGCGGTCGTTTCGGGCTGGCTGCTGGCGTTCACTTTGTCGCTGGACGACCTGGTAATTGCCAGCTTTGTTTCCGGCCCGGGCGCGACAACGCTGCCGATGCTGGTCTTCTCCAGCGTGCGCATGGGCGTGAATCCGGAGATTAACGCCCTGGCGACCTTAATCCTCGGTGTGGTCGGGATTGTCGGTTTTATCGCCTGGTATTTAATGGCTCGCGCGGAAAAGCAGCGGGTGCGTGATATCCAGCGTGCAAGAAGGGGCTGAACCGCCTATACCCGTCATACTTCAAGTTGCATGTGCGTTGGCTGCGGATTACTCGGCCCATCCATGGGCCTCGCCCCTACGTGGCCAGCGCAAGCGCTGTTCAAGGCACAAATGCCTTGTCCTGCAACTCGAATTATTTAGGGTATAATATCTGCAATAGAGTTAACATCGGCGCCGCATTTGTGGCGCCGTTTTCATGGAAGACTTTACGTTGGGATTGTTTACAAAAACGCACTCGTCTCATGCTCGTCTTAACGTTCCTGCACTGGTGCAGGTGGCGGCTTTCGCCATTATTTTAATCCGCGGCCTGGATTTGCTGATGATCCTCAATCAGCTTGGCGTTCAGGGTATTGAAGAGTTCGTTCATCGCAGCGTACAGACGTGGGCGTTAACCCTGGTTTTCCTCTCAAGCCTGGTGCTGGTGTTCGTTGAAATCTGGTGCGCGTTTTCGCTGGTAAAAGGGCGCAACTGGGCGCGCTGGCTGTATCTGCTGACTCAGGTCATCGTCATCGGCTATCTGTGGGCCGCATCGCTGGGTTACGGTTATCCCGAGCTATTTAGCATCGCCGGAGAATCGAAGCGCGAAATATTTCGTTCTCTGGTGCTGCAAAAACTGCCGGATCTGCTGGTGCTGGCCATTCTGTTTGTTCCTACACCGTGCCGACGCTTTTTCCGTTTACAGTAACGGTGATACAATCCCCGCCCCTGTTTTTTTGAAGGTCTTGTTATGCACTGCGCACTTTATGACGCGAACCGCTGTCGCTCCTGCCAGTGGCTCGAACTACCGATATCTCAACAGCTCGCCGATAAAATGGCCGACCTGCGTACGCTGTTGACGGATGCTCCGGTAGCCAACTGGTGCGCGCCGGTGTGCGGCCCGGAAACCGGGTTTCGCAACAAAGCGAAAATGGTGGTCAGCGGTAGCGTGGAGCGCCCGCTCCTCGGGATGCTGCACCGTGATGGTGGGGCAGAAGACCTGACTGATTGCCCGCTTTACCCGCAAAGTTTTGCCCCCGTATTTGCCGCGCTTAAACCGTTTATCGCCCGTGCCGGACTCACGCCCTACAACGTGGCCCGTAAACGCGGCGAGCTGAAGTATATTCTGCTCACCGAAAGCCAGCAGGATGGCGGTATGATGCTGCGCTTTGTTCTGCGCTCAGAGACCAAGCTTGCCCAACTGCGCGCGGCGCTGCCGGAGCTACAGGCACAGCTTCCGCAACTGAAAGTGATTACCGCCAATATTCAGCCGGTGCATATGGCTATCATGGAGGGAGAGCAGGAAATCTTCCTCACTGACCAGCAGGCGCTGGCGGAAAATTTCAACGGCGTGCCGCTGTGGATCCGCCCGCAGAGCTTCTTTCAGACTAACCCGGTGGTTGCCAGCCAGCTGTATGCCACCGCTCGCGACTGGGTGCGCCAGCTACCGATTAACCATATGTGGGATCTCTTCTGCGGCGTTGGCGGCTTTGGACTGCACTGCGCCACGCCGCAGATGCGCCTGACCGGGATTGAGATCGCCCCGGAAGCCATCGCCTGCGCAAAACAGTCGGCGGCGGAGTTAGGTTTACACAATTTGCATTTTCAGGCGCTCGACTCTACGCAGTTTGCTACTGGTGAAGGTGAGGTTCCGGAGCTGGTACTGGTGAATCCGCCGCGTCGCGGTATTGGCAGCGAGCTGTGCGACTATTTAAGCCGCATGGCGCCAGACTTTATTATCTACTCCAGCTGTAACGCCCGGACGATGGCGAAAGATATCACTCGTCTGACCGGGTATCGTATCGAACGCGTGCAGCTGTTCGATATGTTCCCCCACACCGCCCACTATGAGGTGCTGACCCTGCTGGTTCGCGAAGTATAACTAAAATGTGAACTCTTCAGCAGGCGAAGATCGGGTAAGCTTGGCTAATCAGAATGTATGAAAAGCGGAGTGCTGCCGGTGGCTAAGAGAATTCTGTTGGTTGAAGATGATGACGATATCGCCGCGCTGCTGCGCTTGAATCTGCAGGATGAGGGGTATCAGATTGTCCACGAGGCGGACGGGGCGCAGGCGCTACAGCGGCTGGAGAAAGAGATCTGGGATGCGGTGATTCTCGACCTGATGCTGCCCAACGTTGATGGTCTGGAAATCTGTCGGCGCATTCGCCAGCAAACTCGTTACCTGCCGGTCATTATTATCAGCGCCCGCGCCAGCGAAACCCAGCGCGTGCAGGGGCTGGAAATGGGTGCGGATGATTACCTTGCTAAACCCTTTTCAATTCTCGAACTGACCGCCAGAGTGAAAGCGGTGTTTCGCCGCCAGGAGGCGATGGGCCAGAATCTGTTGATGGATGCCGGGCGCATCGTCAGCCATGGTTTGAGCATCGACCCGTTGTCCCGAGAAGTGAAGCTGCGCGGCGAGGCGATCGATCTCACGCCGCGAGAGTTTGAGCTGCTGTACTACTTTGCTCGCCACCCGGGAGAGGTCTTTTCCCGCCTGGCGCTGCTTGACCAGGTATGGGGCTATCAGCACGATGGCTATGAGCATACGGTCAATACCCATATCAACCGCCTGCGTACCAAAATTGAGCACGACCCGGCTGAACCTGACATCATCCTGACCGTCTGGGGAAAAGGCTATAAATTCGCCGTGGAGCGCAAAGAGGCGCTGTCATGATCCACCGTCTCAGCCTCAGTCAGCGCCTGGCGTTGGTTTTCACCTCGCTGCTGCTGCTCTGTGCCGTCGCCGTGTGTCTGATCCAGCTCTACAGCAGCGCGCAATATGGTGATGCGATGGTGCAGCGCCTCTCTGCCGGACTGGCGCAGCAAATTGCCGCCCGCGAACCGCTTCTGGACTCTCAGGGGCAGGTTGACCGCCAGATGCTGAAACCGCTTTTCGACCGGCTGATGACCTTTAACCCAAGCGTCGAGCTGTATCTGGTTTCACCCGACGGCGAGCTGCTGGCCGACGCTGCGCCGCCGGGTCATATCAAGCGCCAGCGTATTGGTCTGGCCCCGGTACAAACTTTTCTCTCCGGCGGCACGTGGCCGATTTATGGCGACGATCCGCGCAGTATTGACCAGCAAAAAGTGTTTAGCGTCGCGCCGCTAAGGCAGGACGGCCAGCTGCGCGGCTATCTGTATATCATTTTACAGGGTGAAACCTTCAATGAACTGGCGGCGAGCGCCTGGCAGAAAACGTTGGGGAGCCTGTTATTGTGGACCCTTGTACTGGTCGTCGGTCTTGGCCTGCTGGCGGGCGGCCTTGCCTGGTATTGGGTAACGCGCCCGGTACGCCAGCTTACCGCGTTGGTGGCGACGGATGAAAAAGACAGCATTCGCGCGATTAAGGCGCTGGCGGCGCAGGCACCGGACGCGAATCCGGGGAATGAAGTGGCCGTGCTGCATAACCGCTTTATCGAGCTGGCCCGCCAGATTGCCGGGCAGTGGGATCGCCTGGCCGATAGCGATCGCCAGCGTCGCGAATTCGTCGCTAATATCTCTCACGACTTGCGCACGCCGCTGACCTCGTTGCTGGGCTATCTGGAAACATTGACCATTAAGGCCGATCGACTCACGGTGGAGGAGAACAAACAGTATCTGAACATCGCGCTACGTCAGGGGAATAAAGTTCGTCATCTTTCTCAGCAGCTGTTTGAGTTGGCCCGCCTGGAACACGGGGGAATTAAGCCGCAGCCGGAGAAGTTTGCGCTGGCTGAGCTGGTGCAGGACGTGGCGCAAAAGTTCGATTTGACGATCGCCACGCGAAAAATTGCTTTGCAGCTGGAGCTGTCGGAGGGTTTGCCGCCGGTTGTCGCGGACCTGTCTATGATCGAAAGGGTGCTGACTAATCTACTGGATAACGCCCTGCGGCACACCCCGGAAGGCGGCGTGATTCGCCTGATGGCGCATCGTTCAGGGCCGGAGATTATCGTTGAGGTCGCGGATAGCGGGCCGGGAGTGGCTGGTGAACTACGGGCGACGCTATTCGAACGGCCTTCGGTACTGGAGCCGGGCGCGCAAAGCGCATCGCGAGGGGGGTTGGGCTTGATGATTGTGCGCAGGATGCTACAGCTACACGGTGGCGATATACGCCTTTTGGAAGCACCGGCAGGGGCCTGTTTCCAGTTCACCCTGCCGGTTTAAGGTTGCGGATTGGCCTACCGGGCTACAGGTTCACAGCCGCCTCCGGGAAGGATTACTCCGGGAACCACTGATTGCTGATTTTCTGGTAGGTCCCGTCGGCTTTAATTGCCTTCAGCGCAGCGTTCAGTTTTTCTAGCAGCGCTTTATTATCCGGGCGTACCGCAATGCCGAGGCCGGTGCCAAAGTATTGCGGGTCGGTGACTTTCGGCGTCGCCGCGCCCAGCTGCGGGTTGGTTTTCAGCCATTCGTTAACCACGGCGGTATCGCCAAATACCCCATCAATACGGCCATTTTTCAGGTCGATAAACGCATTCTGGTAGCTATCGTAGGCTACGGTCTTCACTTCAGGGTGTTTATCCTGCAGGTATTTCTGATGCGTGGTGCCATTTTCCATACCGATGCGCTTGCCTTTGAGATCGTCGAAAGAGTGGTAAACATCTTTCTTCGAAATCACCAGCGCGGAGTTGGCGTAGTACGGGTCGGTAAATGCCACCTGCTTGCTACGTTCTGGAGTAATGTCCATACCGGAAATCACCGCATCATATTTCTTGAATTTGAGCGCCGGGATCAGGCTGTCGAAAGCATGATTGGTAAAAGTACATTCAGCCTGCATTTGTTTGCACAGCGCGTTTGCCAGGTCGATATCGAAACCGGCGATCTGGTTGTTGGCGTCCATCGATTCAAACGGTGGATAGGTTGCAGAAACGCCAAAGCTGATTTTCTCTGCGGCTGCGGCGCCAAAGGCGAAAGAGGTAAGCAGTGCGGCCAGAACTAACTTTTTCATCGTCAAACTCCCGTCGGTCAATCTTATGTTGTTGTGCCGTGTCTGCGGCTGGGGTTAACAATGCCACTAAATGAATTTATATTCAATAAATATGGATAATTATTTTAATTTGAATAAAAAAAGACGGATAAGTCATTAACCTTATCCGTCACACGTTTACTTATTATGCATTTTAGCCGCTAGTTTCGTCGCTCAAAAGCCAGCGCTTTATGCTCAACCAGACGCATCAGCAGCGTCAGCAGACCGTTGACGATGAGATAGACAATCCCGGCGGCGCCGAACACCATCACATCATAGGTACGGCCATAGAGCAGCTGGCTGTGGCCCATCACTTCCATCAAGGTAATGGTGTAGGCCAGAGAAGTACTCTTGAACACCAGCACCACTTCGTTGGAGTAAGAGGAGAGGGCGCGTTTGAAAGCATACGGGAGCAAAATAGCCAGCGTATCTTTCTTGCTCATCCCCAGCGCGCCGCAGGATTGCCACTGACCGTCAGGAATAGCGCGAATAGCACCATAAAACAGCTGGGTGGTATAAGCGGCGCTGTTGAGAGAAAGAGCGATCAGCGCGCAGAGCCAGGGCTCTGAAATGAGATGCCAGAGTACCGGGTATTCCTGCAGCGACGGGAACTGGCCCGGGCCGTAGTAAATCAGGAAGATCTGCACCAGCAGCGGCGTGCCGGTAAATAGCGTGATGTAGCCGCGAACAATCCATACCAACACCGGCGTTTTGAGCGTCAGGACGATGGTAAAAATCAGCGACAAAATCAGCGCCACCGCGATGGATGCCGCAGTCAGCGTCAGGCTGGTATGTAGCCCTTTGAGCAGTTCGGGTAAGTAATCAAGCATCAGCCTGGACTCCTTTCGAAGCGCGTCGCACGCTGGTCAATACGTTTGAGGATGTACTGACTTAACAGGGTGATGACCAGATAGATTGCCGCCGCGATGATGTACCAGTTGAACGGCTCCTGGGTACGGGTAGCGATACTTTTGGTTTGCAGCATCAGGTCGTTGACGCTGATCAGGCTTACCAGCGCGGTATCCTTCAGCAGCACCAGCCACTGGTTGCCGAGACCCGGCAGCGCGTGCCGCCACATTTGCGGCATCACCAGGCGAAAGAAAATGGCGGCTTTCGATAATCCCAGCGCCTGACCGGATTCCCACTGTCCCTGAGGGACTGCTTTTAGCGCCCCGCGCAGGGTCTGCGACGCATAGGCTGCGTAGAGCAGAGAGAGGGCAATGGCCCCGCAGAGGAACGGGCTGACGTCGAAGTTTTCAATTTCCATCTGCACAGGGATCTGCGCAAAGCCGAGATTGATCGTAAAGCCGTCAGAAAGAATGAGCAGCAGTTGTGATGAGCCAAAATAGATAAACAGAACCACCAGAATTTCCGGTAGTCCGCGCAAAAGGGTGACAATGCCGGTTGCGAGCCAGGCGACCGGACGCAGCTTCACCGACTCGAGGACGGCAAACAGCATCGCCAGCACCAGGCCGATGATCAGCGCGCAAACGGCAAGGCCGACGGTCATCCCGGCGGCGCTTGCTAATGGAAAAAATTCGTTCATTCAGCGTTACTTCTGGAACCATTTGTTATAGATAGACTGGTAAGTCCCATCGCTCTTCACTTTTTCCAGCGCAGCGTTGAATTTCTGCTGCAGCTCGGTATTGCCCTGACGCAGCGCAATGCCGAGACCGGTGCCGAAGTAGTCTTTGTCGGTGACTTTGTCGCCTACTGCTCCCAGCTTCGGATTGCTCTTCAGCCATTCGGTGACGACAGCGGTATCGCCGAAGACGGCGTCAATACGGCCGTTTTGCAGATCCAGCTTCGCATTCTGATAGCTGTCGTAAGGAACGGTGGTGATTTCCGGGTGCTTATCGGTGATAAATTTCTGGTGAGTCGTGCCGTTCTGGACGCCGACTTTTTTGCCTTTAAGCTGATCGATACTGGTGAATTTACCCTGCTGACCGACGAACAACGCTGAGTTCTCGTAATATGGCGTGGTGAACAGCACCTGTTTTTCACGCTCAGGGGTGATGTCCATCCCGGCCATTACCGCATCGAAACGACGGAACTTGAGGCTGGGGATCAGGCTGTCGAAAGCCTGGTTGGTAAAGGTGCAGGTGGCATCAATCTCTTTACACAGCGCATTGGCCAAATCGACATCGAATCCGACGATTTTGTTATTAGCATCAATCGCTTCAAACGGAGGATAGGAAGCCTCGGTGGCGAAACGAATGGTCTGGGCTGCGGTGGCGGAGAGGCTCATGCCCGCAAGAAGAGCGGCAATCAGTACTTTTTTCATCGTCATTTCCCCGAAAACATCAATGTGAAAGATAGTTTTTAAACGCGTCGGTTTGCGGATGCGTGAAGCAGTCTGCATCCCCTTGTTCGACGATATAGCCATTTTCCATATACACCACGCGACTCGCGGTTTTACGCGCCACTTCCACCTCGTGGGTGACGATAACCTGCGTGATGCCGGTTTCAGCCAGTTCGCGAATAATGCTGACGATCTGAGCGGTGATTTCTGGATCGAGCGCTGCCGTCGGTTCATCAAACAGCAGAATCTGCGGTTCCATCATCAGCGCGCGGGCAATGGCGACACGCTGCTGCTGACCGCCGGAAAGATGCAGTGGATAGCGATCGCTGTAGGGTTTCAGGCGCAGACGTTCGAGCAGCTTTTCGGCGCGGGCCAAAGCCTGAGCCTTGCTTAAGCCGAGTACGCGGCAGGGGGCTTCAATCAGGTTTTGCTGCACGGTCAGATGTGGCCACAGATTGTACTGTTGGAAAACCATACCGACGTTCTGGCGCAGCTCTCGAATGGCTTTGTCAGAAGGCGCTTTGGTAAAGTCGAAATGATTCCCGGCAATGTGCAGGGTACCGGAACGCGGCATCTCCAGCAGGTTGAGTACGCGCAGCAGCGAGCTTTTACCGGCACCGCTTGGGCCGAGCAGCACCAGCGTTTCCCCCTGCGGGCAATCCAGCGTGATGTCAAACAGCGCCTGGTGCGCGCCGTAGAAGCAATTAATGCCGTTTAATTTAATGCTCATCTGGGCAGTCTGATACAAATAGCAATTGAGGCCGCAAATAGTACCTTTGGCAGAATAGTTATGCAATATTTATGCGTTAAAAGTTAAATGTAAACCACGTTTACATTTAAAGGTAGCACAAAATATGGCTTCGTGAAGGCGAGGGGAGTAAATGTCGGTATTACTGGAAAGAATACCGACATTTTACCGGGGTTATTGATTTGGCTGGATCTGTTAAAACACCTGAATTAGCGTTTTTCGAGGCTCTGACGCAGGCTACCTGCTGGCGCGTGGGAGTTATTGCCGAGGTAACGCACGTCGTCAACGGCCCAGCACTGCCCTTCCTGAATCATCAGTACTTCGTCTTTCCAGCTCTGGGTACCCTGTTTTAGCTCAACGCGCAGCGGAATATTACGCGCATCGCGATTAGGGATCGTGGAGGCGCTGGCGACATCGGCGCTGTCGGCAGGCGTTGTGCTGCTGGAGAACAGGTTAGACTGCAGCAGGGTATTGTTTGACGGGTCCTGACGCGCGTCGTTCAGCAATTTTGCCAGATCGTCACTCAGATATGGACGCAGCGCGGTTAAATCGCTATTGCGATTCTGTACCTGGTAGTCATAAAACTTTTGCGCCACGTCATCCGGACCGCCTTCGACGCAAGGGCCGCTGCGGGTGCCGTTATCTTTGTAGGCAGGCGTGACGGTAGTACAGGCGCTGAGCGCCAGCGCGCAGGGGAGGACTAATGCAAGAACTTTGTAGCGCATGATGATTTCCTTATAAGCTCACTACGTTAGAATATCTTTACAAGCATAGTGTATCAGATAGGGATTGTGCTTGACCCTTAGAGCTAACGCATTGAACGCTAAAGAAGGAGTCTCACCATGCAATTCTCAACCACCCCGACCCTGGAAGGTCAGCCGATTATCGAATACTGCGGCGTCGTCACGGGGGAAGCAATTCTCGGTGCTAACGTATTCCGCGATTTTTTCGCCAGCATTCGCGATATTGTCGGCGGTCGTTCCGGTGCCTATGAAAAAGAGTTGCGTAAGGCACGGGAAATCGCTTTCGAAGAGCTGAGCGAGCAGGCGAAAGCGCTGGGCGCGGATGCGATAGTCGGTATTGATATTGATTACGAAACCGTCGGTAAAGACAGCAGCATGCTGATGGTGAGCGTCAGCGGCACCGCGGTGAAGACCCGGCGATGAGAATTTGCCGGGCAGGCGTGCTGCTTACGCTGCTGCTGGCGGGCTGCGCCACGGAAAAAGGCATTATCGATCGCGACGGTTATCAGCTGGATACGCGCCATCCGGCCCAGGCGGCTTATCCGCGCATCAAGGTGCTGGTGATCCACTACACCGCCGATGATTTCGACGTTTCACTGGCGACGCTGACGGATAATCAGGTGAGTTCTCACTACCTGATCCCAGAGAAACCGCCGCGACATAACGGCAAGCCGCGGATCTGGCAGCTCGTGCCGGAAGAAGATCTGGCCTGGCATGCGGGCATCAGTTTCTGGCGCGGGAGTACGCGCATTAACGATACTTCGATTGGCATTGAGCTGGAGAATCGCGGCTGGCAAAAAACGGCAGGGGTAAAAAGCTTCACGCCGTTTAATCCGGCGCAGATTGACGCCCTGATCCCGCTGGCAAAAGATATTATCGCCCGCTACCACATTGCGCCGCAGAACGTCGTTGCCCATGCAGACATTGCCCCGCAGCGCAAAGACGATCCGGGGCCGCTTTTCCCGTGGCACAAGCTTGCGGAGCAGGGGATAGGCGCGTGGCCGGATGCGCAGCGGGTGACTTTTTATCTACAAGGCCGCCCATCATACGAACCGGCGGATACGGCAGAGCTGCTGGACGTGCTGTCGCGTTATGGCTATCAGGTGGCGCCGGAAATGACCCCAGCGCAGCAGAAGCGAGTGATTATGGCTTTCCAGATGCACTTCCGCCCCGCGCGTTGGGATGGCGTTGCCGATGCCCAAACGCTGGCGATTGCTGAAGCGCTGCTGGAAAAGTACGGTAGGGGCTAGAGGTGTAGTTTACCGTGGTCTTTTAACCACGCAGCGGTACGGATGATGCCTCCATCCATCGCCACCACCGGCTGGTAGCCTAGCTCCTGCTGGGCGCGAGTGATGTCGAGGGTGAAATCAAAGTTCAGCTTAGAGACGCCGTAGTGGGTGAATGCGGGCTCTTTAGCTGACTTATTGCCAAAGTGCTCCATGCTGCGGGCGATGATATCCAGCATTGGATAAGGGACCGAACGGATGCGGCACTTAATCCCCAGCTCATTAATAAGCTTCTGCACAATGCTGTGCAGGGTTTGCGGTTCGCCGTTAGTGATGTTGTAAGCGCGAGCCGAAGGCAGACGGTCACACTGCGGCTGGCTGGCGAGCCACATCGCGTGCACTGCGTTTTCATAATAGGTCATATCCACCAGCGCACTGCCGCCGCGCGGTAACAGAACGCTGCCGTAGTGCTGCATCATCTGCGCCAGGCGCGGGATAAACACTTTGTCATGCGGGCCAAACAGGCTTTGCGGGCGTAAAATCGTAAAACGGGTATTCGGATTAGCCTGCGCCAGCAGGTTAATCACATCTTCGCTTGCCGCTTTGCTGCGGGCGAACTCGTTGGCGAAACGCTGCGGGCGAAAATCTTCCTGAATATCGCGATGATGATGGTAATCAAAATAGAGCGATGGTGAAGAGATATGCACGAAGTTGCGCACACCCCAGGCGACAGCCCATTCACCGAGGCGACGGGTGGCGCGAACGTTGGCTAAATCGAAGGCCTGCTGGGTGCCCCACGGCGAGGTAAAGCTGGAACAGTGCCACAGGGTATCGATACCGGCGAGCATAACTTTGGCCTGCGAGGAGACCAGCTCGGTTAAGTCTGCGGGAACGAACTCGGCGCCCATTTTGCACAGAAGCTTGCCCATCGCTTCGTTACGTCCGGTCGCTCTGACGCTGATGCCCTTGTTACGCAGATATTCCACCGCGTTGCGGCCTAATCCGCTGGTTGCACCGGTAACCAGTACCTTCATATCGCTCTATTGTTCCAAAAAAGAATTTCGTGCGCATTTTCCGTGATTCTGACTGCGATGCAATGGGAATCATGAAAGAATTCTGCGCGTATACTCTATTTGATGGTGATTTGCTCCGCCAGCCGGGCGATGCGGCGCGCCATGCCGCGAAAAATAAACAGATGCGCCGGGATCATCAGCAGCCAATAGAACAGGCCTGGCATACCGTGCGGATGCCACCAGGCGCGAACGTCCAGCTCGCGATGATCGCCTTTATCGTGCAGGGTAAAACTCAGGCGACCAAGGCCGGGGGCTTTCATGCCAAATAACAGCGTGAGCTGCTTTTCAGGCTCGACGATAATCACCTTCCAGCTGTCCACCGCGTCGCCGGTCTGCAGATATTCTTTTTCCGGGCGGCCTTTTGCCAGCCGATGACCCACTAACAAATCCATTGCTCCACGGGTCTTCCACAGGACGTTGCCGAAGAAATAACCCTCTTTGCCGCCAATTTGATTGACCACTTTCCACAATGCGGTGAGGCTGGCGGAGGTGTTTACGGTGCAGCCAGCCTGCTTCGGGTAGTAGCCATACTCTGGCCGCCAGCGGGCAAAGGCCTGCGCATCGTAACCCCAGTCGCTGGAGTTCACCAGTTGCTCCTCTTCTTCGAGTGTGCGGCGCACCGCTTCATCGAAAGCGATCAGCGGTTGGGGAATGAGTGCCCGCAGAGAGCGGTCGTCGGCGATCAGGTCATGTTTCAGACCCTGGATCAGCGCTTTGGCGATGGTGGGCGGCACCGAAGTAATGACGTTGAGAAACCACACCGAAATCCAGCTGGTCGGGAAGGGGATGGGGATCAGCAGACGGTGCTTGCCGCTAACCGCCATAAAACGGGTGAACTGCTGTTGATAGCTTAAAACCTCCGGCCCGGCGGCTTCAAAAACGCGATGCTCGTGAGTGGGGTGGTTAAGCAACTGCACCAGATAGTAGAGCAAATTTTCCAGCGCAATCGGAGTTGTGCGCGAGCGCACCCAGCGCGGCGGCGTCAGTACCGGCAGGTTGTAAACCATATCGCGCATCACTTCGAAGGCGGCGGAACCCGCCCCGACGATAATCCCGGCGCGAACTTCCGTGACCGGGACACCTGATTCGCGCAGCAGGTCGGCAGTGACCTGGCGGGCGCGCAGATGGTCAGATTGCTCTTGTTCCGCAACCTGAAGTGAACTCAGGAAAATCACTTCGCGGACCGGGACCTGGCGTAGGGCGTTGCGCACGTTCAGCGCAACCTGACGCTCATGACGGATAAAGTCGCCGCCTTCGCCCATTCCGTGAACCAGGTAGTAGACAGTTTCGGCCTGCGCCAGCAGAGCGGGGAGCGCGTCTGGTTGGTTTAAATCGAGCTGATGACACTCGACGCCGGGGAGGTTCTGTTTTTTGAGCCTGTCGATATGGCGTGCCGCCGCCAGCACCGGAAAACCTTGCTCGCTGAGCATTTTCACCAAATGCTGACCGATATAACCGCTGGCGCCAAGCACCAGAATTCGTTGCGACACACCGGACTCCTTAACGATTCACCTTAATAATTCGCTTTAACGATTCAGAAACGCCTGCCAGTGGCTCACCACCTCGGCGAGCTGCTGGCGATTAACATCAATATGCGTCACCAGGCGTACGGCCGGTGAGGCGTTTATCAACACACCGTGCTCGCGCAAATATTCACCCAGCGCGGCATGTTCTTCGCCGACGCGGATAAACAGCATGTTGGTATCATGGCGCATAACGTCAGCGCCGATAGCGCGCAGTTGCTCCGCCATCCATGCGGCGTTGTCGTGATCTTCTTTTAAACGCTCGACGTTATTCTGCAGGGCATACAGACCCGCCGCCGCCAGAATCCCCGCCTGGCGCATCCCGCCGCCGACCATTTTTCGCCAGCGGATGGCGCGGTGAATGTAATCCTGGCTCCCCACCAGCAGAGAACCTATCGGCGCGCCGAGGCCTTTTGACAGGCAGATAGTGAATGAATCGCAGTACTGCGTGATATCGCGCAGCTCGCAGCCGTAATCCACTACGGCGTTGAAAATACGCGCACCGTCAACGTGCAGCCCCAGGCCGCGTTCACGGGTGAATTCCCATGCTTCTTTAAGATATTCACGCGGCAGCACTTTGCCATTATGGGTGTTTTCAAGGGTGAGCAGGCGAGTGGGGGCGAAATGGATATCGTCCGGCTTAATCTTCGCGGCGACTTTATCCAGTGGCAGGGAGCCATCTGCTGCTGCGTCGATCGGCTGCGGTTGGATACTACCAAGTACTGCTGCGCCACCGGCTTCGTAGAGATAGTTATGTGCGCCCTGGCCGACGATATACTCTTCGCCGCGCTGGCAGTGGCTGAGCAGAGCGACCAGGTTGGCCTGAGTACCGGTCGGCAGGAAGATCGCGGCCTCTTTGCCCGCCAGTTCGGCGGCATAGCGCTGAAGTTCGTTAACGGTTGGGTCATCACCATAAACGTCATCCCCGACCGGGGCGGCCATCATTGCTTCCAGCATGGCGCGGCCCGGACGGGTGACGGTATCACTGCGTAAATCTATCATGTCATATCCTTATACACTTCATCCTTCGCGCTGCCTCTGCGTTGGCTGCACCCTCAAACCCCGGTCGCCTGGCTATCTATACTCCCGGGAATTTTCGGGCTCGCCGCCTTGATGCAACACGAAGGATTTTGTGTATGAATTGAAAAGGATATTTTTACCTTAGCCAGTTGGTTTTCGCCAGTTCGATAACTTCATCGCCGCGTCCGCTGATAATCGCCCGAAGCATATACAGGCTGAAACCTTTGGCCTGTTCCAGCTTGATTTGCGGCGGGATCGCCAGCTCTTCTTTGGCGACGACCACATCCACCAGCACCGGGCCGTCGGTGCTGAAGGCGGTTTGCAGCGCTTCGTCAACGTCCGCCGCGTTTTCTACGCGAATGCCTTTGATACCGCAGGCTTCGGCGATGCGGGCAAAGTTGGTGTCGTGCAGCTCGGTACCATCGGTGAGATAGCCTCCGGCTTTCATCTCCATGGCCACGAAGCCGAGAATGCTGTTATTGAAGATGATAATTTTCACCGGCAGCTTCATCTGCGCCAGCGAGAGAAAATCCCCCATCAGCATACTAAAGCCGCCGTCGCCGCACATCGCGACCACCTGACGTTCCGGAGCCGTGGCTTTCGCTCCGATGGCCTGCGGCATGGCGTTAGCCATTGATCCATGGTTGAACGAACCCAACAGGCGGCGTTTACCGTTCATCTTCAGATAACGTGCGGCCCAAACGGTCGGCGTACCGACGTCGCAGGTAAAGATGGCGTCGTCGTCGGCAAAGTGACTAATCTGCTGCGCCAGATACTGTGGGTGGATGATTTTCTCGCTGGGTTTCGCCAGATCATCAAGCCCTTTACGTGCATCGCGATAGTGTTCCAGCGCCTTATCGAGGAACTTGCGGTCGGTTTTCTCTTCCAGATGCGGTAGTAGCGCTCTGAGAGTGGATTTAATATCGCCAACCAGCGCCATATCGACTTTGCTATGCGCGCCAATGCTACCCGGATTAATGTCGATCTGAATGATTTTGGCGTCCGTCGGATAGAAGGCGCGGTAGGGGAACTGGGTGCCGAGCAGCACCAGAGTATCGGCGTTCATCATGGTGTGGAAACCGGAGGAGAAGCCGATCAGCCCGGTCATGCCGACATCGTAGGGGTTGTCGTATTCCACATGCTCTTTCCCGCGCAGGGCGTGGACGATGGGGGCTTTTAGCTTCGCGGCGAACTCTACCAGCTCTTTATGCGCGCCGGCGCAGCCGCTGCCGCACATCAGGGCGATATTGCTTGAGTAGCGCAGCAACTGGGCCAGCTTTTTAAGTTCTTCTTCCTGCGGGATCACTTCAGGCAGCGGCGCGTGATACCAGTGGCTACTGGCGCTCTCTGGAGCGGCTTTTAGCGCCACGTCGCCAGGCAGCACTACGACCGATACGCCGCGGTTAATCACCGCTTTGCGCATGGCGATGGCCAGCACCTGCGGGATTTGCTCCGGGGAGGAGACCAGCTCGCAGTAGTGGCTGCATTCGCGGAATAACTCCTGTGGATGGGTTTCCTGGAAATAGCCGCTGCCGATTTCGCTGGATGGAATATGGGCGGCGATAGCCAACACCGGAACGTGGTTGCGATGGCAGTCGAAAAGACCGTTAATCAGGTGCAGGTTGCCCGGTCCACAGGAACCGGCGCACACCGCCAGCTCGCCGGTCAGCTGCGCTTCCGCTCCGGCGGCGAAGGCGGCGACTTCTTCATGGCGCGTGGGCATCCAGTCAATGGTTCCCATTCGGTTCAGGCTGTCGCTTAAACCATTGAGAGAATCTCCGGTAACGCCCCAAATACGCTTTACGCCAGCCTGTTCAAGAGTTTTAGCAATGTATGCCGCCACGGTCTGTTTCATGGTTTTCCATCTCCTTTAGTGATAACGCTTACAAGCTTAGATGAAAATAGCCATTACGCCTGTCGTTCCCCCTCATTTTCAGTTGCTTTTACTTAGGGAAAATTGCGCATAATCTGTCTACACATTAAGTGGTAAACAGGAATCATTTCAGATGGTTAAATTGCTGTTAAATTCAGTTAATAAAATGCTATCCCATGACGACTTTGGCAAACTCTTGTTACGACTTGCCGTCGGCGGACTGATGCTGTTTCACGGGTTGCATAAACTATTTGATGGTGTAGGGGGAATCAGCAATATGCTGGTGGCAAAAGGATTGCCGGGTTTTATCGCTTATGGCGTATTAGTGGGCGAGGTTGTTGCACCTTGTTTGTTAATTCTGGGAATTCTGACGCGTCCGGCGGCGCTGGTGCTGGCATTTACAATGGTCGTCGCCTGGCTGATGGTCGGGACGGGCAAAACCTTCGCGCTGGACGCGGTAGGGGCCTGGGCCATTGAGAGTCTGGTCTATTTCTTTATCGGCGCGCTGGCAATTGCCTTCCTGGGCGCTGGGCGTTATGCCGTGGCTGGAAATTCGGTCTGGCGGTAAAAATTTGCCGGATGACGCAACGTCATCCGGCAATTTAGGGTTAAGCCAGGACTAAGTCCCCCTGTGGATGGCAGGAGCAGGCCAGCACGTAACCATCGGCAACTTCCGCATCGGTCAGCGTCATGGTGCTGCTGACCGTATACTCGCCGGAAACCACTTTCGTTTTGCAGCAGCCGCAAACGCCCGCGCGACAGGCAACGGTCACCGGAACCTTATTACTCTCCAGCGCATCCAGCAGCGTGGTGCCAACCGGCGCGTAGAACTCTTTCGCTGGCTGCAGCTTGGTGAACTTCAGGCCGCTGGTGACGGCTTCGGCTACTGGTGTAAAGAACTGCTCTTTAAAGAAGCGCGTCACGCCAAGCGCTTTCACTTCTTTTTCGACCAGGTCCATATACGGTGCCGGACCGCAGGTCATTACGGTACGCGAGGTTAGATCCGGCACGCTTTGCAGAAGGTCGGTGGTTAGTCGACCGGAAACAAAGCCGTGGGTTGCGTTGTTTTCTGCCACCAGAGTGACCGGATACTGACGCCATTCGTCGGCAAAAATCACATCCTGCGGCGAACGTACGTTGAAGATCACCTGCACATCGGCCTGCGGGCGGTACTTCGCCAACCAGCGGCGCATTGACATAATCGGCGTCACGCCGCAGCCGGCAGCCAGCATGAGGAACCTGTCTTCTGCTTTATCCTCACAGGTGAACTCACCCATCGCATCAGATAGCCAGATATAGTCGCCGCGCTTCACGTCTCGGGTTAGCCACTGCGAACCGGCACCCTCGTCAATCCGACGAACGGTCAGCGTAATGTACTCGCTGACGCCCGGCGTAGAGGAAATAGTGTAAGCGCGCAGCGTTTCTGCCGAGTTACGTACGCTGACCAGTGCATACTGTCCGGCACGATACGGGTAGTAATCGTGGCACAGTAACGAAATTGTCCAGACGTCCGGCGTCTCCTGGTGAACGTGATGGACCTGCATCCGCCATGGGCACTGATTGGTTGGCAAAGTCATGCTAATACTCCTTATGCGCTCAGCAACTGCTTCATGTCTTCTTCAACGGTGGTCACGGAACGCAGACCAAATTTCTCGTTGAGAACTCCCAGCAGGTCCGGGGTGAAGAAGCCAGGCGCAGTCGGGCCGGTGACGATGTTTTTTACGCCCAGGGACAGCAGGGTCAGCAGAATCACGATTGCTTTCTGTTCGAACCAGGAGAGCACCAGAGACAGCGGCAGGTCATTCACGCCGCAGCCCAGTTTTTCCGCCAGGGTGACCGCCAGGATAATGGCCGAGTAAGCATCGTTACACTGACCGGCATCCACCAGACGCGGCAGGCCTTCGATGTCGCCGAAATCCAGTTTGTTGAAACGGTATTTACCGCAGGCCAGGGTCAGGATCAGGCAGTCGTCAGGTACGCTGGTGGCGAAGTCGGTGAAGTAATTACGTTCACCGCGTGCACCATCGCAACCGCCGACGAGGAAGATATGACGGAGTTTTTCGCGGCTCACCAGGTCAATCAGCGTATCAGCAGCGCCCAGCAGAGTTTGACGGCCGAAACCGACGGTAATCAGGTGCGGAATTTCGCTGTACGGGAAGCCCGCCATCTGCTGCGCCTGGGTGATAACCGGCGCGAAGTCATCGCCTTCCAGGTGACTCACGTCCGGCCAGCCAACGATGCTGCGAGTCCAGATACGGTCATCATACGCGCCAACGGTTGGGTCGATGATGCAGTTAGAGGTCATCACGATAGGGCCCGGGAAGCGGGCGAATTCCACCTGCTGGTTCTGCCAGCCGCTGCCGTAGTTACCGATCAGATGTTTGAATTTACGCAGTTCCGGGTAACCGTGCGCTGGCAGCATTTCACCGTGGGTGTAGACGTTAACGCCGGTGCCTTCGGTTTGTACCAACAGGTTGTACAAGTCTTTCAGGTCGTGGCCAGAAATCAGGATACATTTGCCTTCGGTCGCTTTGACGTTGACCTGAGTTGGTGTCGGGTGGCCGTATTTGGTGGTTTCACCGGCGTCCAGAATGCTCATCACTTTGAAGTTCATCTGGCCGATTTCCATTGAGCACTCCAGCAGAGCGTTCATATCGGAAGGCCAGGTGCCCAGCCACGCCATGATCTTATGGTACTGGGCGTAGATATCGTTGTCGTACTGTCCGAGAACGTGCGCGTGCTCCATGTAAGCTGCCGCGCCTTTCAGACCGTACAGGCATAGCAGGCGCAGGCCGAGAATGTTCTCGCCAATCGCCGCTTTGTCTTTATTTGGGGTAAATTCTGCCGCCTGACGCTGCAGGTCGCCCAGATCGTCGCTGACCAGTTGCAGATCGGCCATCGGATTGGTGGCCACGGCGTTGGCATCAATGTTCAGACACTGGGCTTTAAGCGCGTCGCGCATGGCAATAGCTTCACGAGCGTAGCCAACGATACGCGGGGAGTCGAAGTTAACGTTAGTCAGCGTGGAGAAGAAGGCACGCGGCGCAAAGTTATCAATTTCATGGTCGATGATACCGTATTCACGAGCTTTAACCGCCCATGCAGACAGGCCTTGCAGAGAAGCAATCAGCAGATCCTGCAGATCGGACGTTTCGGCTGTTTTCCCGCACATACCCTGCGCGTAAGAGCAGCCGTTCCCTGCCGGGGTACGGATGGTTTGTTCACATTGCACACAAAACATGGTCACACCTTTTAAAGTTATATTTAATATACATGTTTAAGGTTATGCTCGAGCGAACGTAGAGAAAAGGTATTTCTGATACAACTTACAGGGATATTGATTTAGCGCAAAATTGGCGGTAGAGACCTACCGCCAGAGGGGTATTAAGCGGAGAACAATGCCATCAAAATAGGCACCAGCAGGCTGAGGATAAAGCCGTGAACAATCGCTGCCGGGACGATTTCCACGCCACCTGAACGCTGTAACACCGGCAATGTAAAGTCCATTGACGTCGCGCCACACAGACCTAACGCTGTTGAACGACTACGGCGAACGAGGCCGGGAATAAGCATAATGGCCAGCAGTTCTCGGGCGAGATCGTTAAAGAATGCGGCACTGCCAATAACCGGCCCGTAGGATTCGGTCAACAGGATCCCGGAGAGAGAATACCAGCCGAAACCGGAAGCCATTGCCAGACCAGTTTTCAGCGGCAGGTCGAGAATAAAGGCGTTGATGACGCCACCCAATAATGAGCTGACCATCACCACTACCGCGACAATCATGCCGCGACGATTAAGCACAATTTGCCGCAGCGTCATTCCATTATTTCGTAGCTGAATACCGATGAGGAATAAAAGGAAGATCAGCGTATATTCGCTGGCTTCGGTGGCATGTTGTAAAAAAGACAAGCCGCTCAGACCAATGAGGAAACCAACCAGCACTACGCCGCACAGTTGAAGGGACTCCAGCGCCATGGCGATGCGCGAGGGTAATTTTTCCTGGCGATGATTATTTTGCCACGGCATTTTCTGCTCCAGCCACATCAGGGCTGCAATATTGCACAGCATGATAATGACCACGCTGACCGCCGCATAATGCAGGATCGCCAGCAGGTTGCTGGCCAGATTATCGAGAAAGGCGAGGCTAATCCCCATGAAAAAGAGAATAACGTAGACAATCCAGCTCAGAAGTCGTGTGATAAGTTTAAGGGCTGACGGCTGACGGAGAGGAATAAGGTAGCCTACGACCAACGGCAGTAGAATGATGAGTAATCCCGAAAACATGAACGACATGGTCCTTGCAGAATGAAAATAGCGTCACTGACACTACCCAAATCCCCGGACTGAGTAAAGTAGTCGAAAGAAAGAAAGGCCCGACAATGCCGGGCCTGGAGGGGGAGATTAATTGCGCTTTTCCAGCAGGGTGCGATAGAGCACGCCGCCGAGGATGCCGCCAATAATCGGCATGACCCAGAATAACCACAGCTGCTGCAATGCCCAACCACCCTGGAAAATAGCCACCGCGGTGCTACGCGCCGGGTTAACAGAGGTATTGGTAACTGGAATGCTGATCAGGTGAATTAAGGTCAGCGCCAGACCAATAGCGATAGGTGCAAATCCAGCCGGTGCATTTTTATCGGTCGCGCCGTGAATAACCAGCAGGAAACCGCAGGTCAGGACAATCTCAATAACAATGGCGGAAAGCATAGAGAAACCGCCTGGAGAATGTTCGCCATAACCGTTAGACGCGAATCCGCTGGCGGCAGCGTCAAAGCCAGCTTTACCGCTTGCGACAATGTACAGAATAGCGGCGGCAATAATACCGCCGACAACCTGGGCGATAATATAACCAATAACGTCTTTAGCCGGGAAACGACCACCGGCCCATAATCCTAAAGTGACCGCCGGGTTAAAGTGCCCGCCGGAAATATGACCGACGGCATACGCCATGGTTAATACGGTTAAACCGAAGGCCAGTGCGACACCGGCAAAACCAATTCCCAGCTCCGGGAATGCTGCAGCCAAAACAGCACTACCGCAACCACCGAAGACCAGCCAGAATGTACCAAAGCATTCTGCTGCTAATTTTCTAAACATAACCACCTCAATAAAAAACATAAACAAGCACGAACTATCGTGCCGGCCTTTATTTATCGACACAAAGAATGACGATTAAAATAAAACGTCGCTATTCTAGGGACGATTGCCATCCGGGGACTAGTTAAATAAATTGATGTAATTTGATTTAGAACAAGGTGATGGTATTCCTTTTGCCATGATGAATTCTTAAAAGTGTAGAGCAAAAATGATTAAAATAACGGTTTTTAATGATGAATTATTTTCTGAAATAAGTGACATCTGCAAAATCACATTCTGAATTCTTAAGCCGGAGAGACGGAGTTCCCAGACACGCCGGGAGTGTCATGTTCCCGTTTGCCTCGCTATACTGCTGATAACTGAAGGAGAAAGTGACCACCGAGCGGAGGATATATGCATCTTGAGCGCGTCGAAATTGTCGGTTTTCGCGGTATCAATCGTTTATCGTTGATGCTTGAGCAAAACAACGTACTGATTGGCGAAAACGCATGGGGTAAATCGAGCTTGCTGGATGCTCTGACGCTGCTCTTGTCGCCGGAGTTTGATCTCTACCATTTTGTCCGCGAGGATTTTTGGTTTCCGCCCGGAGATGTTCAGGGGCGCGAGCGCCACCTGCATATCATTCTGACTTTCCGTGAAAATGAACCTGGCCGCCATCGTGTTCGGCGCTATCGACCCTTAAGCGACTGCTGGGTACCCTGCGATGATGGCTATCAGCGGGTTTTCTATCGCCTGGAAGGAGAGCTTGCCGATGACGATAGCGTCATGACCCTGCGTAGTTTTATTAACGGCGAAGGGGAAGCGCTGGATCTGGACGATATCGATGAGCTGGCCCGCCATCTGGTACGGCTGATGCCGGTGCTGCGCCTGCGTGACGCGCGTTTTATGCGGCGGATCCATAACGACACCGTACCGCATTCGCCGCAGATTGAGATTACCGCCCGGCAGCTTGATTTTCTCTCCCGTGAACTGGTTCATCATCCACAAAATTTAACCGATGGTCAGATACGTCAGGGGCTGTCGGCGATGGTGCAACTGCTGGAGCACTATTTCGCCGAGCAAAGTAGCGCGCAATCGCGTAACCGCTTGATGCGTCGATATTCACATGATGAACAGCGTAGCTGGCGCTATCTGGATATTATCAACCGGATGATCGACAAACCCGGTGGTCGTAGCCATCGGGTGATTTTACTGGGCTTGTTTTCCACCTTGCTGCAGGCAAAAGGCACGGTAAGACTCGATCGCGACGCGCGACCGTTGCTGTTGGTTGAGGACCCGGAAACCCGTTTGCATCCCATCATGCTGTCCGTCGCCTGGCATCTGCTGAATTTGCTGCCGTTGCAGCGAGTGACCACCACCAATTCCGGAGAACTGCTGTCGTTAACGCCCGTCGAGCACGTTTGCCGACTGGTACGCGAGTCCTCCCGGGTATCCGCCTGGCGGCTTGGCCCTGGCGGAATGAATGCCGAAGACAGTCGTCGCATCGCGTTTCATATCCGTTTTAATCGTTCCTCGTCGTTGTTTGCCCGCTGCTGGCTGTTGGTGGAAGGGGAGACGGAAACCTGGGTTATCAACGAGTTGGCCCGCCAGTGTGGTCATCACTTTGATGCGGAAGGCGTCAAGGTCATTGAGTTTGCCCAGTCGGGGTTAAAACCGCTAATCAAATTCGCCCGGCGAATGGGAATTGAGTGGCATGTGTTGGTAGATGGTGATGAAGCAGGGAAGAAATATGCCGCGACGGTTCGCGGGCTGCTGAACGACGACAGAACTCTTGAGCGCGATCATTTGACGACGTTACCGGCGATGGATATGGAGCATTTTATGTATCGCCAGGGGTTTGATAGCGTTTATCACCGGGTGGCGCAGTTGCCGATGAATATACCAATGAACATGAGGCGGGTGATAACCAAAGCCATTCATCGTTCGTCAAAACCAGATCTGGCGATTGAAGTGGCGATGGAGGCCGGGCGTCGCGGCGTCGATGCCATCCCTGCGTTGCTGAAAAAAATGTTCTCCCGCGTGCTGTGGCTGGCTCGCGGGCGGGCAGATTAACCTGTTTATCGGTGCCGGGCACCCATCCGGCACTCCCTTCTTTTTGTTTTTGCTTCAACTCCAGTTAAACAAAAATTAAGCACAGCTAAAAATGAGAGTTATGTTGTTTGCAGGTTTCGATAGAATCGTCGTCTGGATCTGCGGGTTGAAACATCGGGAATTTTTATGAAATTAAATGGAAAGCGCAGGAAAGTCTGGTGGCTGCTGGCGATAGTCGTGCTGGCCCTCGCCGTCTGGGGATGGCGAATACTGAATGCGCCGTTGCCGCAGTATCAAACGCTGGTGGTGCGTAAAGGCGACCTGCAGCAGAGCGTACTGGCGACGGGTAAGCTGGATGCGTTACAAAAAGTGGACGTTGGTGCGCAGGTGAGCGGGCAGCTACAAACGCTGCGCGTCGAGATTGGCGACAAGGTGAAAAAAGATCAACTGCTGGGGGTTATCGACCCGGAGCAGGCGCAAAACCAGATTAAAGAAGTTGAGGCGACGCTGATGGAGCTGCGGGCGCAACTGAATCAGGCGCGAGCTGAACGTAAGCTCTCTGAAGTCACTCTGGGACGCCAGCAGCAGCTGGCGCAACGACAGCTGGTTTCACGCCAGGACCTGGATACTGCGGCGACTGATTTAGCGGTAAAAGAGGCGCAAATCGGCACGATTGAAGCGCAAATTCAGCGCAATCAGGCAACGCTGGATACGGCGAAAACTAACCTCGACTACACCAAAATTCTGGCGCCCATGTCCGGGGAAGTGACGCAAATCACCACTCTACAAGGGCAGACGGTCATCGCCGCCCAGCAGGCACCGAATATTTTGACCCTCGCAGACCTCAGCACCATGCTGGTGAAAGCGCAGGTTTCCGAAGCGGATGTGATTCATCTTAAGCCAGGGCAAAAGGCCTGGTTTACCGTACTGGGCGACCCGCTAACTCGCTATGAGGGAACGCTGAAGGATATTCTTCCGACCCCGGAAAAGGTCAATGACGCCATTTTCTATTACGCCCGTTTCGAAGTGCCAAACCCGCAGGGTATTCTGCGCCTGGAGATGACCGCTCAGGTGCATATCCAGCTCTCTGAAGTGAAAAACGTGATCACGATTCCACTGAGTGCGCTAGGTGATGCCATCGGCGATAACCGCTACCACGTGCGTCTGCTGCGAAACGGCGAAGCCAAAGAGCGTGAAATCGTCATTGGTGCGCGTAATGACACCGATGTGGCGGTGGTTAAAGGGCTGGAAGAGGGCGATGAAGTGATTATCGGCGAAGGCGCGCCTGGAGCGGCGAAATGACGGCGCTGCTGGAGCTGCGTGATATCCGCCGCAGCTATCCATCCGGGGGAGGCAGCGTCGATGTGCTAAAAGGCATCACGTTGAGCATTGCCGCCGGAGAGATGGTGGCGATCGTCGGGGCATCCGGGTCTGGTAAATCCACGTTGATGAATATTCTGGGCTGTCTGGATAAGCCCACCAGCGGCACTTATCAGGTGGCGGGGACGGATGTCGCCCGTCTTAACGGCGATGAGCTGGCGCGTCTGCGCCGGGAACATTTTGGTTTTATCTTCCAGCGTTATCATCTGTTATCACATCTGACTGCGGCACAGAACGTGGAGGTCCCGGCAGTCTATGCCGGAGCGGAGCGTAAAGCGCGCCTTGCCCGGGCGCATGAACTACTGGTGCGGCTGGGGCTTGGTGACAGGGCCGAATATCAGCCTTCGCAGCTTTCCGGTGGCCAGCAGCAGCGAGTGAGTATTGCTCGTGCCTTAATGAACGGCGGCGAAGTGATCCTGGCGGATGAACCCACCGGCGCCCTGGACAGTCGTTCAGGTGAAGAAGTCATGGGGATCCTTCACCAGCTGAAAGCGCAGGGACATACGGTGATTATCGTCACCCATGACCCGCAGGTGGCGGCGCAGGCGGAGCGGGTTATCGAAATCCACGATGGCGAAATCGTGCGCAATCCACCCGCCGTGAGCACAACGCAAGGCGGCGCTTTGCGCCAGCGCACGACGGCTGAGCCTTCGGCATGGCGTCAGTTCAGCAGCGGCTTTCGCGAGGCGCTGGTAATGGCCTGGCGGGCGATGGCGGCGAATAAAATGCGCACCCTGCTGACGATGCTCGGGATCATCATCGGCATTGCGTCAGTTGTGTCGATTGTGGTGGTGGGCGATGCGGCCAAGCAGATGGTGCTGGCGGATATTCGCGCTATTGGTACGAATACCATCGATGTTTATCCCGGCAAGGATTTCGGTGATGACGATCCCCGCTATCAGCAAGCGCTGAAGTACGATGACTTGCTGGCGATTCAGAAACAGCCGTGGGTCAGTTCGGCGACGCCAGCGGTATCAAAAAGCCTACGCCTGCGGGCAAACAATATTGACGTCGCTGCCAGCGCAGAGGGCGTGGGAGCGCAATATTTTAACGTCTACGGCATGACCTTTAGCGAAGGTAACACCTTCAATGAGCTGCAGCTAAATAGCCGCGCGCAGGTGGTGGTGCTTGATAGTAATGCGCGTCGACAGCTGTTCCCGCATAAAGCTCAGGTGGTTGGTGAAGTCATTCTGGTGGGAAATATGCCCGCGACGGTGATTGGCGTTGCAGCAGAAAAGCAGTCGATGTTTGGCAGCAGTAAAATTTTGCGCGTTTGGTTGCCCTATACCACAATGGCTGGCCGGGTCATGGGGCAGTCGTGGCTAAACTCAATCACCGTGCGCTTGCGGGATGGTTATGACAGTTCGATTGCCGAGCAGCAGTTATTGCGTTTACTGGAACTCCGCCACGGCAAAAAAGATGTCTTCACCTGGAATATGGACAACATCTTGAAAACCGCAGAACGGACCACACATACATTACAGCTGTTTCTGACGCTGGTGGCGGTGATTGCGCTGGTGGTCGGCGGGATCGGCGTGATGAACATCATGCTGGTCTCGGTGACTGAACGCACGAGAGAAATTGGCATCCGTATGGCGGTCGGGGCGCGAGCCAGCGATGTGCTGCAACAATTTTTGATTGAGGCGGTGCTGGTTTGCCTGGTCGGCGGAGCGCTGGGCGTGACGCTATCATTGCTGATAGCCTTTGTGCTGCAACTGTTTTTACCTGGCTGGGAGATTGGTTTCTCACCGCTGGCGTTATTAACCGCGTTTTTATGTTCAACGCTGACCGGGATTTTATTTGGCTGGCTACCGGCGCGCAACGCCGCGCGATTGGATCCTGTTGATGCGCTGGCCCGCGAGTAGGGATAAAAAAATGCCAGTCAGAAGGACTGGCATTTTACTGGCGGGATGTACACAATGAAGCAAAAGAGTTATGCGGCCGTTTCCGTTTCTTCTACTTCTACAGGGACAATCACGCTGGCGTGATTACCTTTTGGCCCCTGGTGAACATCAAACCGAACGGCTTGTCCGGCTTTTAGCGTTCTGTAACCATCCATCTGGATGGTGGAGTAATGGGCGAAAATGTCTTCGCCGCCGCCCTCAGGGCAAATAAAACCGAACCCTTTGGCATTGTTGAACCACTTAACAGTACCCATTTCCATACTTCGACATCCTTCGTAAATCTTATAAGTAAGATGGAATGAACCGGTAGTGGAGTGACGAGTTGTTCATTTGCTCGCCAACTCTCGCCACTACAATTTAGAGAAATCAGGAAATGCGTCAAGCAATTGACGATGGGGGACGGTGAAAAATGCGTCAAAATTTGAAGCAGTTAACGCTATTGCCGGGGAATGTGACAGACATCGCGGATGGAAGTAATAGATGATAGTTATCTATGATCTATTGTAGATTTGTGATGTGCATAGCCTCTGGTCATCGACAGGCGGCCGCCTGTTGGCAACAGCAACCGATGATGAACACTGACGATGAGTAAGAGAGACTGGTTAGACTTCGATCAGCTAGTAGAGGACGAAGTTAAAGATGCGCTTAAACCGCCATCTATGTATAAAGTGATATTGGTCAATGATGACTACACTCCAATGGAGTTTGTTATTGACGTGTTACAAAAATTCTTTTCTTATGATGTTGAACGTGCAACGCAACTGATGCTTACAGTTCACTATCAAGGTAAAGCGATTTGCGGCGTGTTTACCGCAGAAGTCGCGGAAACCAAAGTTGCAATGGTGAGCGAATACGCGAGGGAGAACGAGCATCCGTTGTTGTGTACGCTAGAAAAAGCCTGAATTCAGGCAACGAAAATTGGGGGAGGTGCCTATGCTCAATCAAGAACTGGAACTCAGTTTAAACATGGCTTTCGCCAGAGCGCGCGAGCACCGTCATGAGTTCATGACCGTCGAGCACTTGTTGCTGGCGCTGCTTAGCAACCCTTCGGCCCGCGAAGCGCTTGAAGCGTGTTCCGTGGACCTGGTCGCGCTGCGTCAGGAACTCGAAGCCTTCATCGAACAGACCACACCCGTTCTGCCTGCAACGGAAGAAGAGCGCGATACTCAGCCGACGCTAAGCTTCCAGCGCGTGTTGCAGCGTGCCGTTTTCCATGTTCAGTCTTCTGGTCGTAGCGAAGTCACTGGCGCCAATGTGCTGGTTGCGATTTTCAGTGAACAGGAGTCCCAGGCGGCATACCTGCTGCGTAAACATGAAGTCAGCCGACTTGATGTGGTGAACTTCATCTCTCACGGTACGCGTAAAGACGAGCCGAGCCAGTCTTCCGATAACAGCGGAAGCCAGCCCAGCAGCGAAGAGCAAGCAGGCGGGGAGGATCGTATGGAAAACTTCACCACCAACCTCAATCAGCTTGCCCGCGTTGGCGGTATCGACCCGCTGATCGGCCGCGAGAAAGAGCTGGAACGCGCTATTCAGGTACTGTGCCGTCGTCGTAAAAACAACCCGCTGCTGGTGGGGGAATCCGGCGTCGGTAAAACTGCCATTGCTGAAGGGCTTGCCTGGCGCATCGTGCAGGGCGACGTACCGGAAGTGATGGCCGATTGCACTATCTACTCGCTGGATATCGGCTCACTGCTGGCGGGCACCAAATACCGCGGCGATTTTGAAAAACGTTTCAAAGCGCTGCTCAAACAGCTGGAACAAGATACCAGCAGCATTCTGTTCATTGATGAAATCCACACCATCATCGGTGCGGGCGCCGCTTCTGGTGGGCAGGTCGATGCCGCTAACCTGATTAAACCGTTGCTCTCCAGCGGTAAAATTCGGGTTATGGGGTCGACGACCTATCAGGAGTTCAGCAATATCTTTGAAAAAGATCGCGCGCTGGCGCGTCGTTTCCAGAAAATTGATATTACCGAACCTTCCGTGGAAGAGACGGTGCAGATTATCAACGGCCTGAAGCCGAAGTACGAAGCGCACCACGACGTGCGTTATACCGCGAAAGCGGTGCGTGCGGCGGTCGAGCTGGCGGTGAAATATATTAACGATCGTCATCTACCGGATAAGGCGATTGACGTGATTGACGAAGCCGGTGCGCGTGCGCGCTTAATGCCGGTCAGCAAACGTAAAAAAACGGTCAACGTGGCGGATATTGAATCCGTGGTCGCGCGCATTGCGCGTATTCCTGAGAAGAGCGTTTCCCGCAGCGATCGCGATACGCTGAAAAACCTCAGCGATCGTCTGAAAATGCTGGTCTTTGGTCAGGATAAGGCGATTGAGGCGTTAACTGAAGCTATTAAGATGGCGCGTGCCGGGCTGGGCCATGAGCACAAACCCGTGGGTTCTTTCCTGTTCGCCGGGCCGACCGGGGTTGGGAAAACCGAGGTGACCGTGCAGTTGGCGAAGTCGCTGGGCATTGAACTGCTGCGTTTTGACATGTCCGAATATATGGAACGTCATACCGTCAGCCGCTTAATCGGTGCCCCTCCGGGATATGTCGGTTTCGACCAGGGCGGACTGCTGACCGATGCGGTTATCAAGCATCCGCATGCGGTGCTGCTTCTGGATGAAATTGAAAAAGCGCACCCGGACGTCTTTAACCTGCTACTGCAGGTGATGGACAACGGTACGCTGACCGATAATAACGGCCGCAAAGCGGATTTCCGCAACGTGGTGCTGGTGATGACCACCAACGCCGGGGTGCGTGAAACCGAGCGTAAATCCATTGGTCTTATCCATCAGGACAACAGCCCGGATGCGATGGATGAGATCAAGAAGATCTTTACGCCGGAGTTCCGCAACCGTCTCGACAACATTATCTGGTTCGATCACCTGTCTACGACGGTTATCCATCAGGTGGTGGATAAGTTTATCGTCGAGCTGCAGGTTCAGCTGGATCAGAAAGGCGTGTCTTTGGAAGTCAGCCAGGAAGCTCGCGATTGGCTGGCAGAGAAAGGCTACGACCGGGCCATGGGCGCACGTCCAATGGCGCGGGTGATTCAGGACAACCTGAAGAAACCACTGGCCAACGAGCTGCTGTTTGGCTCACTGGTTGACGGCGGTCAGGTGACCGTTGAGCTGGATAAAGAGAAAAATGCGTTGACCTACGAGTTCCAGAGTGCGCAAAAGCACAAACCGGAAGCAGCGCATTAACATGCTCTTGTGTTAAACACGGGAAACCGGCCTCAAGGCCGGTTTTTTGCTATCGTCGTCCACTACCGCTCTGGCGCGCACGGTCATATACTTTTTATCCTGCTACATAGCCACCGAGCATTTTCACAAAACGCTCAACGGGCCAATCTTTAATATCCGATACTTGCCCATCGCCAATCTCGACAAGTCTTAGAGCCCCGGACTCATCGTGGATAACATCGATTGAATAAAAAGGGCTGCTAATACGAGCGGCGATCTCAATGACCTCCGTTGGAATATCGTCATTTGGCGAATGGACTTGCCCATTGAGGACAAAAAAACGTTTCTCGCTGGTAGTATCAAATCGCTCCACACGTCGCAGACAGATACCTCCCTCGATTTCACCCCGATACTGCTTTAGCAATCCGATGATTTCGCGAATTTCTTGCGCGTTTCGGGCGATTGAACCACGAGATGTGGTTAGCGACTTAACGTAGTCCTTCACAAAATAAGCGGGCCATTGCCATTCACAGGTCAGCGCGTCAAAGTCAGCATCGGCGTGAGTCACAATGGTTTCCGGCGTCACGTCCCGACAGCTCTCATACCATCCCGGTAAATGGTGGCAGCGAAGATACTCCAGGCTTGAGGTTAACAAGTGGGAGCCTTTCTTTTCTACCGCACGTGATAATCCTTCGTGTTCATCCTGACGCAGCATCCATCCCCGCCACAAAACCGGAGTATCGGCCAGAAAGTGTGATGAGAAGCGGTATTCTCCCAGCGCTGCAGCCTCAGAGGAGAGTAACAGACAGTGAATATTGCTTTGGCAGGCATGAGTGTATTCGGCTAAAAACGTTTCGTCAGGTTGTGATGGATGAAGCATATCGTTGGGGTAGATAATTTGCAGAGCGCTCATTTGTGCATCCTTTCTCGCTAAGTCAATACGGCCATAATCCGCACTCATTCTATGGGCGCAAGGATACGACAGTCAAAACCGGGAAGAAGAGGGAATAGCAAAAATGAAAAGGCCGGGAAATATCCCGGCCTTCAGCATCTGGCGCCTTAGGGGCGAAAACGATCAGCGACTACGGAAGACAATGCGGCCTTTGCTCAGGTCGTACGGGGTCAGCTCAACAGTCACTTTGTCGCCCGTCAGAATGCGGATGTAGTTTTTACGCATTTTACCGGAAATATGCGCAGTTACCACGTGACCGTTTTCCAGTTCTACGCGGAACATTGTGTTAGGCAACGTGTCAAGTACGGTGCCCTGCATTTCAATATTGTCTTCTTTGGCCATCTAGTCCTCTGGGGTATCACTACCGTAGTTTTGAACCGGCAAGATAATGCCGAAGTTCAGCAAGTAAGTAAAGTTTTACGTCAAATCGCCGAAGTAGTTTTGGCGTATTGCCCGGAATTCACGCGGATAAACCGCATGACAGGCGCAAACGTAAAGGGGAGTGACAGAACGATGGGCGTTATCTGACTCTTATTATTCCCAAACGGCGGCGGGGCAACAGGCAGAAGCTACTCTACCGCGCAATTATACCATCCCAACAAAAAATGTGCTGAAAACATTTATGCTTCGCCCGCAAATAGCATCCGAGGCACCCAAAATCGCTCTGGAAGACGATAAGTTCGCAGTACAGAGAGATAATCCAGATAATCGCGGCGGGGAATTTCTACCGCGCCCAACGATGCCGTATGATTATTGAGCACCTGGCAATCAATTAATTTTCCGCCATCCTGCATAAACGCCTGGCTAAATACCAGCAGCGCAGTTTTAGAGGCATTTTCCGCACGGCTAAACATCGACTCACCGCAAAAGAGTGCGCCCTGCGCTACGCCATACATACCGCCGACCAGCTCATCTCCTTGCCATACTTCAATAGAGTGGGCATGGCCTAGTTCATGAAGCTGGTGATAGGCCTGAACGATAGCGGGCGTTATCCATGTCCCCTCATCGCGATGGTCGGCGCAGCCTTCAATCACCTGCCCAAAAGCGTGATTCAGAGTGACACGATACGGCGAGCGCTGGTGAAAGCGCTTCATGCTGCGGCTGAGGTGAAATTTCTCCGGCCACAGTACTGCACGAGGGTCTGGCGACCACCATAAAATGGGATCGCCGGGCGAAAACCAGGGAAAAATACCGCGCTGATAGGCCATAAGCAAACGCGCCGGGCTGAGATCGCCGCCTAGCGCTAATAAGCCATTAGGTTCGCGCAGTGCGCCTTCCGGCGAAGGGAAGGCGATGGAATGATGAGAGAGCTGAACCAGCCGCATTTTTACCTCAACACATCAGGCGATGATTCAATAGTAGCCTACAGGCGCTGCTTAAACTGGTAGTAACGCCCCTGTTCAGCCAGCAGTTCTGCGTGACTACCTTGCTCAATAATTTTGCCGTTGTCCATGACTATTATCTGATTAAAACGCGCCAATCCGCGCAGTCGATGGGTAACCATCAACACGGTTTTGTCACGCATCACTTCTGCCAGTAAATCAAGAATTTGGCTTTCTGTCGTCGCGTCGAGGCCTTCAGTTGGTTCGTCAAGCAGCATGAGCGGCGCATCATGTAACAGAGCCCTGGCGATAGCCAGCCTGCGCAATTCGCCGCCGGAAAGCTGACGCCCGCCTTCACCCAGCCAGCTATTGAGGCCGCTGTCTTCCAGTAATTTCCCCAGGCCAACACGCTCCAGCGTTTCTGCAAGCTGTGCATCGCTGGACTGCGGCGATGCCAGCAGCAGGTTGTCACGCAGCGTGGCGCTAAACAGATGTACGCGCTGCGGCACGACGCTCATTGCCTGGCGCAACGTTGTCTCATCAAGCTGAGTCAGCGGCTGATGGTTGAGGAAAATTTCACCCTGAGCCGGATCCCAGGCGCGGGTCAGTAGTTGTAATAGAGTCGATTTACCGCAGCCGGTGCGGCCCAGAATGGCGATATGTTCCCCGGCCTTGACCTGCAGTGAAATATTATCCAGCGCAGGGGTGGGTTGCTGTGGATAGCTGAAGGTGACCTGATTTAAGGTTAACGCGACCTGCTCCAGCTTCTGACCTTCACCTTGCGTAAAGGTCACTTCCGGCTCTTGCTCAGTAATTTGCGTGATGCGTTTTGCCGAGGCGATAACCTGCCCCATATGCTGAAATGCACCGGTTACTGGCGCTAACGCTTCGAATGCCGCCAGCGCACAGAAGACAAATAAGGCAATTAGTGCGCCAGGCTGAGTATTACCGCCGACGCCCGCCGAGGCGAGCCATAGCATAGCGATGATCGCAATACCGCCAATCAGCAGCATTAATGCCTGGGAGAGTGCGGTAAGTTCTGCCTGACGACGCTGTGCATCCTGCCAGCGGACTTCGGTTTTCTCCATCTGCTCCCGGTAGCGATCGCTGGCATTGAACAGCATAAGTTCAGCCTGGCCCTGAAGCCATGCAGTGAGCTGCTGTCGATACTGGCCACGAAGCTGGGTCATACTTTCACCTGCGGGTTTACCGGCGCGATAGAACAGCGGTGGCAGTACCAGTAGGGTAAGAAGCATAATGCCGCCGAGGGTCAGGGCCAGCGGCACATCCAGTACACTCAGACCCGCAGTTACCACCAGGATCACCACCAGGGCACCCACCAGCGGCGATATCACACGCAAATAAAGATGGTCCAGAGTATCGACGTCGGCAACGACCCGGTTGAGCAGTTCACCTTGACGAAAACGAGCCAGTCCGGCGGGGGAGAGCGGCAGAAGCTTACTGAAGGTAAATACGCGCAGATGCTGGAGAACACGGAAGGTGGCGTCGTGGCTGACCAGACGCTCGAAGTAGCGTCCTGCTGTACGAATAATAGCCGCGCCGCGTACACCAGCGGCAGGCAGCATATAGTTAAAACTGTAGATGCCTGCCACGCCGACAACGGCGGATGCCGACAGGAACCAGCCCGAGAGCGTCAGCAAACCAATGCTGGCCAGCAGCGTAACGATCGCCAGTACGACGCCTAGCATCAGCAGCCATTTGTGCCGTTTGTAGAGCGCCAGGTAAGGCAATAATGCGCGCATTTAAATCTCCTCCTGACGGTGTGCGAGCAGGGTAGCAAAAGGGCCACCTGCAGTTGCCAACTGTGAATAACGGCCCTGCTCGACAATTTGGCCATCCTGCATAACCCAGATGGCGTCCCAATTTGCCAGGCCTTCCAGTTGGTGGGTCACCATCAACGTGGTTTGCTGGGTTGAAGCATTGGTGAGCGCCTGCATCACTCGCTGTTCGCTATGCGCATCAAGGCTGGCGGCGGGTTCATCCAGCAGCAGCATACGGCAAGGTACCAGCAGCGCGCGCGCAACGGCGACACGCTGGGCCTGCCCAACAGACAAACGACCGGCCTGATCGCCGACAGAAGTATTAATACCCTGGGGCAGGAGAGAGACAAATTCGCTGACCCAGGCCTTATCCAGCGCCAGTTGAAGCTGGGCCTCTGTGGCTTCGGGCCATGCCAACAGAACGTTTTCGCGCAGCGTTGCCGCAGGTAACTGTGGGTTTTGTCCAACCCAGCTCAGAAGGCGCCGCCAGCGGTCGGCGTCCAGGGTGTGTAGCTCAACGCCATTGACTTTGAGAGACCCCTCATAGGGAAGAAAACCAGTCAAGGTATTGAGAAGAGAACTTTTGCCGGAGCCGCTTTGACCAACCAGGACCACGCGCTCACCTGCGCGCAATGAAAAGTTCAGCGGCCCGGCCAGCACTTTACCTTCAGGCGATTTAATCACCAGGTCGCGCGCTTCAAGGCTCACCATTTCATTGTCGCTCAATACTTTTTCACCACGCTCGGCCTGCGCCAGCGGCGCTTCCATAAAGGTTTTCAGGCTATCCGCAGCACCAATGGCTTGTGCTTTCGCGTGATAGAAAGTGCCTAAATCGCGTAGCGGCTGGAAAAACTCTGGGGCCAAAATTAACGCCAGAAAGCCGGACATTAAGGTCACGCCGACACCGTAATGGCCAAAATTGAGCTCTCCAAGGTAGGAGAAACCAAAGTAGACAGCGACGAGAGCGATAGAGAGCGAGGTGAAAAACTCCAGTACGCCGGAAGAGAGAAAGGCCAGACGCAGCACTTCCATCGTCCTTTGGCGGAAATCCTGGGAGGCCTCACGAATGTTGTCCGTTTCTGCTTCGCCGCGATGAAAAATTCGCAGCGTTTCCATCCCTCGCAAGCGGTCGAGGAAATGGCCGCTTAATCGCGCCAGAGCAAGGAAGTTACGCCGATTGGCATCAGCCGCCCCCATTCCCACCAGCGCCATAAACAGCGGAATAAGCGGCGCGGTACCCAGCAGAATGAGCGCTGCAGCCCAGTTAATCGGGAAAATGGTGATGACAATTAATAACGGCACGCAGGCTGCAAGCGTCATCTGTGGCAAATAACGCGCGTAGTAGTCATGCATATCGTCAATTTGTTCAAGAATCAGCGTGGCCCAACTTCCCGCGGGTTTGCCCTGAATCCATGCCGGGCCTGCTTGCTGCAGACGATCCAGAACCAGGCGGCGGATCTCAACGCGGATGTGTTGCCCCGTTTGAAAGCCGACTCGTTCGCGCAGCCACACCACCCAGGCGCGAAGCACGATGGTCAGCGCTAGCAACGTAAAGGGCAGCAACAACGCTGTAGCGGGGATATTTTCCATGATCATACGATGGAGTATCCGCGCGAGGAACCAGGCCTGGGCAACGATCAGCAGACCGCTAATGACACCGAGTGCACGGGAAATCATCAACCAGCGACGGGAGATAATGCTTTGATCTTTTAACCAACGGGTTAATTCTTGTTGACGGGTTTTATTCATTGCGCGCTTAGCAGGTGTAGTTATGAGTATTTTTGGGCACGGCAATGTTACAACGAGGCAAAAATAAAGGCGACTTTTCGTCGCCTTCTTTACCTTTGTTACTGACTTGTAAAGATTATTTGCAGGCGTCGGCTAAACCATCGAGATAACGCTCTGCGTCCAGCGCCGCCATACAACCTGTTCCCGCAGAAGTAATGGCCTGACGGTAGATATGGTCCATTACGTCGCCTGCGGCGAAAACGCCCGGAATGCTGGTCTGGGTTGCGTTGCCGTGGATACCGGACTGGACTTTAATGTAGCCATTTTCCAGCTCCAGTTGACCGGCAAAAATTGCCGTATTCGGACTGTGGCCGATAGCCACAAACAACCCTGCAACTTCCAGAGATTCAACGTTGTCAGCATGTTGTGTATCGCGCAGACGTAAGCCGCTTACGCCCATCTGGTCACCGGTGACCTCTTCCAGCGTGCGATTGGTATGCAGCACGATATTGCCACTTTCCACTTTATCCATCAGGCGCTTGATAAGGATTTTTTCCGCACGGAAACCGTCACGGCGGTGGATCAGGTGGACTTCGGAAGCGATGTTAGACAGATACAGCGCTTCTTCTACTGCGGTATTGCCGCCGCCGATAACGGCAACTTTCTGGTTGCGATAGAAGAAGCCGTCGCAGGTGGCACAGGCGGAAACGCCGCGGCCTTTAAAGGCTTCTTCGGATGGCAGTCCCAGATAGCGCGCAGACGCACCGGTAGCGATAATCAGCGCATCGCAGGTATATTCGCCGCTGTCACCCACCAGGCGGAATGGACGGTTTTGCAGATCGACGCTGTTGATATGATCGAAAATAATTTCGGTCTCAAACTTGGTGGCGTGTTCGTGCATGCGCTCCATCAGCAGCGGTCCGGTCAGATCGCTTGGATCGCCTGGCCAGTTTTCCACTTCTGTCGTGGTGGTCAGCTGACCGCCTTTTTCCATCCCGGTAATCAGTACCGGCTGAAGATTTGCGCGCGCTGCGTAGACCGCAGCGGTATATCCCGCAGGTCCAGAACCAAGAATAAGCAGTTTACTGTGTTTGGCCGTGCCCATGAGAACCCCATAATTTATTGGCATACATGTGCTGGATTGTAGGGAATTTGTTGTCGTAAAAAAAGAGCGCAGCGGTTTTGTTAACGATATGTGCAATAGAAGCTGCCGATGAATTGGCGATTTAACGAACGAAGAATATAACTAATTCTACTGTCAGCGGGACAATTATAAGAGGAAAACATGAGAATCAACGGGGGAGGATAATGAATATCTGGCATCTTGTACTAAAAATCGATGTTTTGCTTTGACAATCCCCTGTGCTTTTGCGAAAACATTCATGGAAGAAGAAAAGCAGTGTTTCGCGTGTGGCGAATTTTCATGCACGCAAATGCCATTTTTATCCGGGTCAGCGAAATCTACGCATGGTGTGGACAGACGCCATGCGTGATGTCGGTGGCTGCCTTCAGGCAACGGACTTCTCACGTACCCCTGGGTTACCCAATGCCGTACGGGTAATAACAGGATGGACTCTGGCAGTGAAGGCCAGGGTCAGAACAGGAGTAGGGAAGGAATACAGAGAGACAATAATAATGGTAGATAGCAAGAAGCGCCCAGGCAAAGATCTCGACCGCATCGATCGTAATATTTTGAATGAATTGCAAAAAGACGGGCGTATTTCCAACGTCGAGCTTTCTAAACGGGTGGGACTTTCTCCGACGCCTTGCCTTGAGCGTGTGCGTCGACTGGAAAGACAGGGTTTTATTCAGGGCTATACAGCGCTGCTCAACCCGCATTATCTGGATGCATCACTTCTGGTATTTGTTGAGATTACTCTGAATCGTGGCGCGCCGGATGTGTTTGAGCAATTTAACTCCGCTGTGCAAAAACTTGAAGAAATTCAAGAGTGTCATCTGGTATCCGGAGATTTCGACTATCTGTTGAAAACCCGCGTGCCGGATATGTCAGCGTATCGTAAGTTACTGGGCGAGACCTTGCTGCGCCTACCGGGCGTAAATGACACCCGTACCTACGTGGTAATGGAAGAAGTCAAGCAAAGTAATCGTCTGGTAATCAAGACGCGCTAACACGGAACAGGTGCAAAATCGACGTAGTTTGATTACACTCCTGTTAATCCATACAGCAACAGTGCCGGGGAGACCCGGCACTGTTGTCCGTTTTAGCTGCAGGCAGGAAACAGCCTGATACCTGGAGAGCCTTTCTTGAGCCAGGAATACACTGAAGACAAAGAAGTCAAATTTACAAAGCTTAGTAGTGGGCGTCGACTCCTTGAGGCGTTACTCATTCTTTGCTCCCTTTTTGCCATCTGGTTGATGGCGGCCTTACTCAGCTTTAATCCCTCGGATCCGAGCTGGTCACAAACTGCATGGCACGAGCCTATCCATAACATAGGTGGGATACCAGGCGCCTGGCTTGCCGATACGCTATTTTTCATTTTTGGCGTAATGGCATACACCATTCCGATTATCATCATCGGTGGCTGCTGGTTTGCATGGCGTCATCAGGAAAACGACGAATATATTGACTATTTCGCTGTATCATTACGCTTGATTGGCGCATTAGCGCTGATCCTCACCTCATGTGGGTTGGCGGCTATTAATGCTGATGATATCTGGTATTTCGCCTCTGGTGGCGTGATTGGTAGCCTTCTTAGCACCACGCTAAAGCCATTGCTCCACAGCAGCGGTGGGACGATCGCGCTGCTATGTATCTGGGCGGCTGGTCTGACGTTGTTTACCGGCTGGTCCTGGGTAAGCATCGCTGAAAAGCTAGGCGGCGCGATCCTTTCGGTATTAACTTTCGCCAGCAACCGTACCCGTCGCGACGATACCTGGGTCGATGAAGGGGAATATGAAGATGATGAAGATGAATATGAAGACGATGATTCTGCGAAACCGCAAGAGTCGCGTCGTGCACGAATTTTACGTAGCGCTTTAGCACGCCGTCAGCGCCTGGCTGAGAAGTTTTCCAACCCGATGGGGCGCAAGACCGATGCGGCGTTGTTCTCCGGCAGGCGTATGGATGATGCCGAAGAAGACGTTCAGTACAGCGCTAGCGGCGCACCCGTGGCAGCTGAAGACGTACTTTTCTCTGGATCCAGCGCTGCGCGTCCGGCGGATGCTGATGATGTTCTATTTTCTGGCGCTAGTGCGGCACGGCCGGGTGATTTTGACCCATACGATCCACTGCTGAATGGCCACAGTGTTGCCGACCCGGTTGCAACCGCTGCATTGGCAACCAGTGCGCCCCAAGCGTGGGCTGAGCCGGTGGCAGGACATGAGGCCCAGCCAACGTATCAATCCGAACCTGCTTACCAGCCACAGCACGCGTATCAGCCGGAACAGGCCCCAATACAGCAGCCAGGTTATCAGCCTGAGCCCGCTTACCAGCCGCAGCACGTGTATCAGCCGGAACAGGCCCCGATGCAGCAGCCAGCTTATCAGCCTGAGCCCGCTTACCAGCCGCAGCAGGCATATCAGCCGGAACAGGTCCCAATGCAGCAGCCAGGTTATCAGCCTGAGCCCGCTTACCAGCCGCAGCACGTGTATCAGCCGGAACAGGCCCCGATGCAGCAGCCAGCTTATCAGCCTGAGCCCGCTTACCAGCCGCAGCAGGCATATCAGCCGGAACAGGCTCCGATGCAGCAGCCAGCTTATCAGCCTGAGCCGTACGCTCCCACTCCTGTCGTGGAGCCTGAGGCCCCGCAAGAGGAAGTGAAGCCGCAGCGTCCGCCTATGTATTACTTTGAAGAGGTTGAAGAGAAGCGCGCGCGTGAACGTGAACAGCTTGCAGCGTGGTATCAGCCCATTCCAGAGCCTGTTAACCCGGTGGCGACAAAACCGATCGCGCCGCCAACGCCATCGCCGGTTGATGCCGCAGTAGTCAGCACGCTGGCTGCAGGCGTCCACCAGGCAACTGGCGCAGGTGCCGCTAGCGCTGTGGTGGCTTCCGCCGCATCTGCGGCGTCCAGCGCTGCGCCGTTATTTAGCCCCGTATCTGGTGGTCCTCGCGTGCAGGTAAAAGAGGGTATCGGTCCGAAATTGCCGCGCCCAAATCGTGTTCGTGTGCCAACGCGTCGTGAGCTCGCCTCCTATGGCATTAAACTGCCATCGCAGCGAATGGCTGAGGAACGTGCTCGTCAGGCTGAGCACCAACACTACGATGATGAGCCATTAACCGATGAAGAAGTTGCTGAACTTGAGCAGGGTGAACTGGCGCGTCAGTTTGCCGCCTCTCAAAACCAGCGTTATAGCGAAACCTACGGTGCTGACGTTGCAGATGAAGTAGACGATGATGAAGATTCTGTCGCTGAGGCCGAACTCGCTCGTCAGTTTGCTGCGACTCAGCAGCAGCGCTATGCGAGCGAACAACCACCGGGTTCTCATCCGTTCTCTCCGGCAGATTATGAATTTTCGCCGATGAAAGCGTTAGTTGATGATACGCCGAGCGAGCCGATGTTCACACCGATGCCGGAAGTGCAACAGCCTGCCCATCAGTATCAGCAGCCCGGACATCATGCGGCACATCCGCAGATGCCCCAGCAACAAATGCAGCCGCAGCCTGTGCAGCAGGTTTATCAGCCGGTTCAACAGCAGCCGGTACAGCATCCGCAAATGGCTCCTCAGATGACACCGGCTCCAGGTAGTTATCCGCAGCAGCCTGCGCCTCAGAGTCATGTGGCGCAACAGCCAGTACCACAGCCGCAGGAAAGTCTGATTCATCCGCTGTTGATGCGTAATGGCGATAGCCGTCCGCTACAAAAACCGACTACGCTACTGCCGTCTTTAGATCTGCTGACGCCGCCGCCGTCTGAAGTTGAGCCAGTCGATACTTTCGCGCTGGAGCAAATGGCGCGGCTGGTCGAAGCGCGTCTGGCTGATTTCCGTATCAAAGCTGATGTGGTGAACTACTCGCCAGGCCCGGTTATCACCCGCTTTGAGCTGAATCTGGCTCCTGGGGTGAAAGCAGCGCGAATTTCCAACTTGTCGCGAGATTTGGCGCGTTCGCTGTCGACCGCTGCTGTGCGCGTCGTGGAAGTTATTCCAGGCAAGCCTTATGTGGGTCTGGAACTGCCGAACAAAAAGCGTCAGACCGTTTACCTGCGTGAAGTGTTGGATTGTGCGAAATTCCGCGACAATCCTTCACCGCTGACTGTTGTTCTGGGTAAAGATATCGCAGGCGATCCGGTTACCGCTGATTTGGCTAAAATGCCGCACCTGCTAGTCGCCGGTACCACCGGTTCCGGTAAATCGGTTGGGGTCAACGCTATGATCCTCAGCATGCTCTATAAAGCGCAGCCGGAAGATGTGAAATTCATCATGATCGACCCGAAAATGCTAGAGCTGTCGGTTTATGAAGGGATCCCGCATCTGTTGACGGAAGTCGTTACGGATATGAAAGACGCAGCCAACGCACTGCGCTGGAGCGTTAATGAGATGGAGCGTCGTTATAAGCTCATGTCTGCTCTGGGTGTGCGTAACCTGTCGGGCTACAACGAGAAGATTGCTGAAGCTGCGCGCATGGGACGGCCAATTCCTGATCCGTACTGGAAACCCGGCGATAGTATGGATGCCACCCATCCGGTGCTGAAAAAAGAGCCTTATATTGTGGTTCTGGTCGATGAATTTGCTGACCTGATGATGACCGTCGGCAAGAAAGTGGAGGAGCTGATTGCTCGTCTGGCGCAGAAGGCGCGTGCCGCAGGGATTCATCTGGTACTGGCGACCCAGCGTCCTTCGGTTGACGTTATTACCGGCCTTATCAAAGCGAACATCCCGACGCGTATTGCCTTTACCGTGTCGAGTAAAATTGACTCGCGCACAATCCTTGACCAGGGCGGAGCGGAATCACTGCTGGGTATGGGCGATATGCTCTATTCGGCGCCAAACTCGACGATCCCAGTGCGTGTTCATGGCGCCTTTGTTCGCGACGAGGAAGTGCATGCTGTGGTTCAGGACTGGAAAGCTCGTGGACGTCCACAGTATGTTGATGGCATCACCTCTGATAGCGAAAGTGAAGGCAGTGGCGGTGGCTACGAAGGTGGCGAAGAGCTTGATCCGCTATTCGATCAGGCCGTCAACTTTGTAACGGAAAAACGCAAAGCCTCTATTTCCGGGGTGCAGCGTCAGTTCCGCATCGGCTATAACCGTGCAGCGCGTATCATCGAACAGATGGAAGCTCAGGGTATTGTTAGCGAACAAGGTCATAATGGTAACCGTGAAGTGCTGGCTCCGCCGCCTTTCGAGTAATGGCAAAGTTGGGTAAATAAGTGAAAATCAGCCTGTTCTGCTGTTACGCCGCCGTTGGTGGTCCTACATTAGGAGCAGAAGAGGCTCCCGCGTCGGGAGTGACGCACATTAAGGAACAACAATGAAAAAACTCGCAATCACCTGTGCATTATTGTCCGGTTTTGTCGTAAGCCAGGTATGGGCGGATGCCGCCAGCGATTTAAAAAGCCGCCTTGATAAAGTGAGCAGTTTCCACTCCAGCTTTACGCAGAAAGTGACCGATGGCAGCGGTAATGCCGTACAGGACGGACAAGGTGACCTGTGGGTCAAGCGCCCCAATCTGTTCAACTGGCATATGACTCAGCCGGACGAAAGCGTACTGGTTTCCGATGGTAAAACCCTGTGGTTTTACAACCCGTTTGTTGAGCAGGCTACTGCCACCTGGCTGAAAGATGCGACCAGCAATACGCCGTTTATGCTGATTGCCCGCAATCAGGCCAGCGACTGGCAAAACTACAACATCAAACAGAACGGTGATGATTTTATTCTGACCCCGAAAAGCGGTAGCGGTAATCTGAAGCAGTTCACCATCAACGTGGGTCGTGACGGCACGATTCATCAGTTCAGCGCCGTGGAACAGGACGATCAACGCAGCAGCTATCAGCTGAAATCGCAACAAAATGGTGCCGTCGATGCATCTAAGTTCACCTTTACGCCGCCGCAAGGGGTTACGGTGGACGATCAACGTAAGTAGAGGCGAACGTGAGCAATCTGTCGCTCGATTTTTCCGATAACGCGTTTCAACCACTGGCCGCTCGTATGCGGCCAGAAAATTTAGCACAGTACATCGGCCAGCAGCATCTGTTGGCACCCGGTAAACCTTTGCCGAGGGCAATTGAAGCCGGGCATCTGCACTCCATGATCCTGTGGGGACCGCCGGGTACCGGAAAAACTACGCTGGCTGAGGTCATTGCCCGCTATGCCAGCGCCGACGTAGAACGCATCTCGGCAGTGACCTCCGGCGTGAAAGAGATCCGTGAGGCCATCGAGCGGGCGCGTCAAAACCGCAACGCAGGCCGCCGCACGATCCTGTTTGTCGACGAAGTTCACCGTTTCAATAAAAGCCAGCAGGATGCTTTTCTGCCGCATATTGAAGACGGGACCATCACCTTTATCGGTGCGACAACGGAAAACCCTTCCTTTGAACTCAACTCTGCGCTGCTATCGCGTGCGCGCGTCTATCTGCTGAAATCACTAACCGGTGACGACATTGAGCAGGTTCTCGATCAGGCAATGAGTGATAAAACCCGAGGCTACGGCGGGCAAAATATAGTTCTGCCGGACCAGACGCGCAAGGCCATTGCCGATCTGGTAAACGGTGATGCGCGCCGGGCGCTGAATACTCTGGAAATGATGGCCGATATGGCCGAAACCGATGCTTCCGGTAATCGAGTGCTGAACGTTGAGTTGTTGACTGAAATTGCCGGAGAACGCAGCGCGCGGTTCGATAATAAAGGCGACCGTTTCTACGATTTAATCTCCGCACTACACAAATCGGTTCGCGGGAGTGCACCGGACGCGGCCCTGTACTGGTATGCGCGAATTATTACTGCCGGTGGCGATCCGCTGTATGTGGCTCGGCGCTGTCTGGCGATAGCTTCGGAAGACGTCGGCAATGCCGATCCGCGGGCGATGCAGGTCGCCATTTCCGCCTGGGACTGCTTCACCCGCGTCGGCCCGGCTGAAGGCGAGCGGGCGATTGCGCAGGCGATTGTCTATCTTGCCTGCGCGCCAAAAAGCAACGCAGTTTACACGGCATTTAAAGCGGCGATGGCTGATGCTCGCGAGCGCCCTGACTATGATGTACCGGTGCATTTGCGTAATGCACCAACCAAACTGATGAAAGAAATGGGCTACGGGCAAGAGTATCGCTATGCGCACGATGAACCCAATGCTTATGCCGCGGGAGAGCAGTATTTCCCGCAGGAAATGGCACAAACACGCTATTATCAGCCGACAAACCGGGGGCTGGAAGTCAAAATAGGCGAAAAGCTCGCCTGGTTAACCGAACAGGATCAAAATAGCCCGATAAAACGCTACCGATAATTGGGGCGTTGCGGTAAGGTTGTCACAATATTTCCGTGGTCGCATCTGCGGCCATTTTTCTTTATTAATTCGATAAGCACAGGATAAGCATGCTCGATCCCAATCTGCTGCGTACCGAGCCAGACGCAGTCGCAGAAAAACTGGCACGCCGGGGCTATAAGCTGGATGTAGATAAACTTCGCGCTCTGGAAGAGCGTCGTAAAGTTCTTCAGGTTCAAACTGAAAACCTGCAGGCGGAGCGCAACTCCCGATCGAAATCCATAGGCCAGGCGAAAGCGCGTGGGGAAGATATCGAGCCATTACGCCTGGAAGTGAATAAGCTCGGTGAACAGCTCGATGCTGCGAAGGCCGAACTGGATACACTACTGGCGGAAATCCGTGATATCGCGCTGACTATCCCTAATCTCCCGCACGACGATGTTCCGGCCGGTCGCGATGAAAACGATAACGTTGAAGTTAGCCGCTGGGGTACGCCGCGTGAGTTTGATTTTGACGTTCGCGATCACGTGACGCTGGGCGAAATGCACGGGGGCCTGGATTTTGCCGCCGCCGTGAAGCTGACTGGTTCCCGTTTTGTGGTGATGAAAGGCCAACTGGCTCGCCTGCATCGCGCGCTGGCGCAGTTTATGCTGGACTTGCACACTGAACAGCACGGTTACAGCGAAAACTATGTTCCGTATCTGGTTAACCAGGACACGCTGTACGGCACCGGCCAACTGCCAAAATTCGCAGGCGATCTGTTCCACACCCGCCCGCTGGAAGAAGAAGCCGATAGCAGCAACTACGCGCTGATCCCGACGGCGGAAGTCCCGCTGACCAACCTGGTTCGCGATGAGATCATCGATGAAGACGATCTGCCGATCAAAATGACAGCGCATACCCCTTGCTTCCGCTCTGAAGCGGGCTCCTACGGTCGTGACACTCGCGGCCTGATCCGTATGCACCAGTTCGACAAAGTTGAAATGGTACAGATCGTGCGTCCGGAAGATTCAATGGCGGCGCTGGAAGAAATGACCGGGCATGCGGAAAAGGTTCTGCAATTGCTGGATCTACCGTATCGTAAAGTGGCTTTGTGCACTGGTGATATGGGCTTTAGTGCATGCAAAACCTACGATCTGGAAGTGTGGGTTCCGGCGCAGAACACCTACCGTGAAATTTCTTCCTGCTCCAACGTCGGGGATTTCCAGGCGCGTCGTATGCAGGCTCGCTGCCGCAGCAAGTCTGACAAGAAAACTCGCCTGGTGCACACGCTGAACGGCTCTGGCCTCGCGGTCGGACGTACGCTGGTTGCCCTGATGGAGAACTATCAGCAGGCTGATGGTCGCATCGAGATCCCGAAAATTCTACGTCCGTACATGCGTGGCCTCGAATTTATCGGCTGATTTTTCGACACTCTTCTCAAAAGCGCCTTCAGGCGCTTTTTTTTTTACCCCCTTCTTGATACCGGGCAATAATCGCCTCAGTGAATACGAAGATACTCCCTTTGGATTAACCAGTATAAAAAACTAATAAAGGCTAATTTCGTTATATATTAATCTATATAGCGGTTTTCAGTTAATTGTGAGCAACCAAAGCGAGTATTTATGAAAACCAAAACCCCCGATGCTTTACTGGCTGCCGAGGTGAGCCGGCGTGGTTTAATGAAAACCACGGCGATTGGCGGGCTGGCGATGGCCAGCAGCGCATTTACATTACCCTTCGCTCGCATTGCCTATGCTGCGGACACCCAAATTCCTGTTAGCGAAACGGTCACCTGGAGCGCCTGTACGGTTAACTGCGGTAGCCGCTGTCCGCTGCGTATGCATGTGGTTGATGGCGAAATCAAATATGTTGAGACCGATAATCTCGGCGATGATAACTATGATGGTCTGCACCAGGTTCGTGCCTGTCTGCGCGGTCGCTCGATGCGTCGGCGCGTCTATAATCCCGATCGCCTGAAATATCCGATGAAGCGCGTTGGCAAACGCGGTGAAGGTAAGTTTGAACGCATCAGTTGGGAGGAAGCGTTCGATACTATCGCCAGCAATATGCAGCGCTTGATTAAAGACTACGGTAACGAATCGATCTATCTGAACTACGGTACCGGAACCCTGGGTGGTACCTTGACGCGTTCCTGGCCACCGGGGAAAACCCTGATTGCCCGCCTGATGAACTGCTGCGGCGGTTATCTTAACCATTACGGCGACTACTCCACCGCGCAAATCGCCGCAGGTCTGAATTACACTTACGGCGGCTGGGCTGATGGCAATAGCCCTTCGGATATCGAAAACAGTAAGCTGGTGGTGCTGTTTGGCAACAACCCAGGTGAAACTCGAATGAGCGGCGGCGGGGTGACCTACTACCTGGAGCAGGCGCGAGAGAAATCTAATGCCAGGCTGATCATTATCGATCCTCGCTACACCGATACCGGCGCTGGGCGTGAAGACGAGTGGATCCCCATCCGACCCGGTACTGATGCCGCACTGGTTTCCGCGCTGGCGTGGGTGATGATTAGCGAAAATCTCGTTGATCAGGCTTTCCTGGATAAGTACTGCGTAGGCTATGACGAGAAAACGTTGCCGGAAGGTGCGCCAGCCAATGGCCACTATAAGGCCTATATTCTCGGTCAGGGCAAAGATGGTATTGCGAAAACCCCTGAGTGGGCATCGACGATTACCGGCATCCCGCAGGCGCGTATTGTGCAATTGGCGCGTGAGATTGCTGGTGCCAAGCCTGCCTACATTTCCCAGGGCTGGGGACCGCAGCGTCACGCCAACGGCGAGTTGGTTTCCCGTGCAATCTCTATGCTGGCGATTTTAACCGGTAACGTCGGGATCAATGGTGGGAATACCGGCGCGCGTGAAGGCTCTTACTCGTTGCCGTTTGAACGTATGCCGACGCTGGAAAACCCAGTTGAAACCAGCATTTCCATGTTTATGTGGACCGATGCTATTGAACGCGGGACCGAAATGACCGCGCTGCGCGACGGCGTGCGCGGCAAAGATAAGCTCGATGTGCCCATCAAAATGGTCTGGAACTATGCTGGTAACTGTCTGATAAATCAGCATTCAGAAATCAACCGTACTCATGAAATTCTGCAGGATGACAAGAAGTGCGAGATGATTGTGGTGATTGATTGCCATATGACCTCGTCAGCGAAATATGCCGATATTTTGCTACCTGATTGTACGGCCTCAGAGCAGATGGATTTTGCCCTCGATGCTTCTTGCGGCAACATGTCTTACGTGATTTTTGCCGACCAGGCGATCAAACCTCGCTTTGAGTGCAAGACCATCTACGACATGACGACGGAACTGGCAAAACGTATGGGCGTTGAGCAACAGTTTACGGAAGGGCGTACTCAGGAAGAGTGGTTACGTCATCTCTATGAGCAATCCCGTAAAGCGATTCCTGAGCTATTACCGTTTGATGAATTCCGTAAACAAGGAATGTTCAAACAGCGCGATCCTGAAGGGCATCATGTAGCCTACAGGGCTTTCCGCGAGGATCCTGCGGCTAACCCGTTAACCACTCCGTCAGGGAAAATCGAAATTTACTCTGCACAGCTAGCGGAGATTGCCGCGACCTGGGAGCTAAAAGAAGAAGACGTTATCGATCCGCTGCCGATCTATAGCCCAGGGTTCGAAAACTATAACGATCCTTTGACTAAAAATTATCCGCTACAACTTACCGGTTTCCACTACAAAGCTCGCACCCACTCAACCTACGGCAACGTTGATGTACTGAAGGCTGCTTGCCGTCAGGAGATGTGGATTAACCCACTTGATGCGAAGAAACGCGGGATCGCCAATGGCGATCGTATCCGTATTTTCAACGACCGTGGTGAAGTGCATATCGAAGCTAAAGTGACGCCGCGAATGATGCCTGGCGTTGTCGCGTTGGGAGAGGGGGCCTGGTACAACCCGGATGCAGGTCGCGTGGATCAGGCGGGCAGCATTAACGTGCTGACCACCCAACGCCCGTCGCCGCTGGCGAAAGGCAACCCATCGCATACCAACCTTGTCCAGGTTGAAAAGCTGTAAGGAGTGACCGATGACAACTCAATATGGATTTTTTATTGATTCCGCCCGTTGCACCGGTTGCAAAACCTGCGAACTGGCTTGTAAAGACTACAAAAATCTCACGCCGGATGTGAGCTTCCGTCGCATTTACGAATACGCCGGTGGCGACTGGCAGGAAGATAACGGCGTCTGGCAGCAAAACGTTTTTGCCTACTATCTCTCTATCGCCTGCAACCATTGTGAGGATCCGGCCTGTACCAAGGTTTGTCCAAGCGGTGCGATGCACAAGCGTGAAGATGGTTTTGTGGTAGTGGATGAAGATGTGTGTATCGGCTGCCGCTATTGCCATATGGCCTGTCCGTACGGTGCGCCGCAGTACAATGCGGCGAAAGGGCATATGACTAAGTGTGATGGTTGCCATGAACGCGTAGCCGAAGGCAAAAAACCGATCTGCGTCGAATCTTGTCCGCTGCGCGCGCTCGATTTTGGCCCTATTGAAGAATTGCGTAAAAAACACGGTCAGTTGGCTGCCGTTGCGCCGCTACCTGCCGCGCATTTCACTAAGCCAAGCATTGTAATAAAACCTAACGCCAACAGCCGTCCGTGTGGTGATACCACCGGCTATCTGGCCAACCCGAAGGAGGTGTGAGATGGGGAGTGGATGGCATGAATGGCCGTTGATGATTTTCACGGTCTTTGGGCAGTGCGTGGTGGGCGGGTTTATTGTACTGGCCCTGGCGCTAATGAAAGGCGACTTATCGCGTGAACAACAGCAGCGCGTGGTGTGGAGTATGTTTGGCCTGTGGGTGCTGATGGGGATTGGTTTTATTGCCTCCACGATGCATCTCGGATCGCCAATGCGTGCTTTTAATTCGTTGAATCGCGTGGGTGCTTCGTCGTTGAGTAATGAAATCGCCAGCGGGGCGATTTTCTTCGCCATCGGCGGTATTGGCTGGCTGCTGGCGGTGGTCAATAAACTCCCGTCGGGACTGCGTAACCTCTGGCTGGTCGTTACCATGGTGCTGGGCGTTATCTTCGTCTGGATGATGGTGCGAGTGTATAACACCATCGATACGGTACCTACCTGGTACACGATCTGGACGCCGCTTAGCTTCTTCCTGACGATGTTTATCGGCGGCCCGCTGCTGGGATATCTGCTGCTGCGTTTCTCGGGAGTTAATGGCTGGGCGATGCGTCTGTTGCCTGCGGTAACTTTGCTGGCGCTGGTGGTTAGCGTGACGGTGGTATTGATGCAGGGGAGCGAACTGGCAACAATCCATAGTTCCATACAGCAGGCCTCGGCTCTGGTGCCGGATTACGGTTCGCTGATGGCATGGCGCGTGGTTGCGCTGGTGCTGGCGCTGGTTTGCTGGGTTGCCCCACAACTTAAGGGGTATCAGCCTGCATTACCGCTACTGGGGCTGGCATTTGTGCTGGTACTGGTTGGTGAGATGATTGGTCGTGGCGTCTTCTATGGCCTGCATATGACCGTAGGGATGGCTATCGCCAGTTAATGACCTTTATCGCGCCAGAAATAAGTACTCTGGCGCGATAAAAAGTGCGGTCGATTCATGAAATATTTCTACTGATATTCCCGCCTCTGTTTTCTAATAAATTAATAAAAACAATGGAATAATATAAACAACGATTCTGTTGTCGACTCGCTGGATAAAAAACTTCTATCGTTCGCCCGCAAACCCCGCGATGCCTGATTTGTGGTGGATTGACAATGTTTGCGGCAGTGGCATGATGCGCACGAAATCTGAACTCCATCACGGTTTATATCCATGACCATCTACACCCGGCCAGTGCAAATGTTGCTCTGTGGCCTGCTTTTATTGACCCTGGCGATAGCGGTTTTAAATACGCTCGTCCCGCTTTGGCTCGCCCATGAAAACATGCCTACCTGGCAGGTTGGGATGGTGGGTTCGTCCTATTTCACCGGCAACCTGGTGGGAACGCTGTTGGCCGGATGGGTGATTAAGCGTCTGGGTTTTAACCGTAGCTATTATCTGGCATCGATGATTTTTGCCGTTGGCTGCGTGGGTCTTGGTATCACCATTGGTTTCTGGACGTGGTTTAGCTGGCGTTTTATCGCGGGCGTGGGCTGCGCGATGATTTGGGTGGTGGTTGAGAGCGCGCTGGTCTGTAGCGGCACCTCACGTAGCCGTGGTCGCCTGCTGGCGGCGTATATGATGATTTATTATGTCGGCACGGTGCTGGGTCAATTAATGGTCAGCAAACTGCCGACGGATTTGATGAGCGTACTACCGTGGGTGACGGCGCTGGCTCTGGCGGGCATTCTGCCGCTGCTGTTTACCCGCGTGGCAAATCAAGCTGATGAGCAGCATGAACCCGCGCGTATCTGGCCAATGTTAAGGCTGCGACAGGCGCGTCACGGAGTTAACGGCTGCATTATCTCCGGTATAGTCCTCGGTTCATTGTACGGACTGATGCCGCTATGGCTGAACCATAAGGGCGTCAGCGATTCGGGTATCGGCTTCTGGATGGCGGTGATGGTGAGTGCGGGTATCGTTGGGCAGTGGCCAATTGGTCGACTGGCCGATCGCTATGGCCGTCTGATGGTCCTGCGCGTTCAGGTTTTTGTGGTGATTTTGGGCTGTCTGGCGATGTTGAGCCAGGCCGCAATGGCGCCTGCGCTGTTCGTGCTTGGCGCTTCCGGCTTCACGCTCTACCCGGTCGCTATGGCCTGGGCCTGTGAAAAAGTGGAACGTCATCAGCTGGTGGCGATGAACCAGGCGCTGTTGATGAGCTACACCGTTGGTAGCCTGCTTGGTCCGACGCTTACCGCCATGCTGATGCAAAATTTCTCAGACAATCTGCTGTTTATCATGATTGCCAGCGTCTCCTTTATCTACCTTCTGACGCTGCTGCGCAAGGCCGGACATCATCCGACGCCGGTGGCGCACGCCTGATTCAAGCAATAGTCAGGGGATACATCCCCTGACTATTGGTGAGAAGCGATAAGCGCCGCAAACTGGGCTTTATCCTGAACTGTAGTGAATTGTTGTAGCCTGTCCCCCTCATCCAGCCAGCACACTAACCGCTGGATCGTTTGAATATGCTGTTCGCTATCCGCTGCCGCCAGCACCACTATCAGCCGTATACCGGGATAGCCGGGAAATTCAACGCCTTCTTCGCAACAAAGCAACGAAAGTACACTGCTCTGGCTTAACACGCCTTCTTGCGGACGCGCGTGCGGTAGCGCAAATTCCGGGCTGAGTATGTACCAGGGGCCGTGTTGTTCCGTGGCACTGATAATTGCCTGAGCATATTCCGAGGTGATTTTTCCTTGCTGCTCCAAAGGGTGGCAGGCGAGCTGAATGGCATTGCGCCAGTCCAGCCCGTTACTGGCAAACTGACAGGCGGAAAATAACGCATTTTCCATATTGGACCTCTTTAATAACGGAGCCGATCGGCAACGCGATCGGCTCGCGTGATGGTTAACGAAGCGCGTTCAACAGCGCCTCGCCCGAGATACCATATTTCGCTTTCAGTTGCCTGCTATTACCTGATTCAGTAAACGTATCCTGCGTCCCCAGTCGTGCAAGACGGGCAGGGTGAGCCGCCTGAGCCATGGTTTCAGCAATCAATCCACCGAGCCCACCGTTTACGCTGTGATTTTCCAGCGTGGCGATGAGCGGGCAGTCTTCGACCAGCTGATAGAATGCCTGCTGATTGAAAGGTTTGAGCGTAGCCACATGGATTAGCTTGCCCTTTTTGCCGCTGGCGAGCAGTTTTTCGTAGCCGTCGGTAGCCTGCTCGAGCACGGTTCCTTCGAAGATAATGGCGAAATCGTTGCCGCTGTCGGCGATGGCGGCGATATCGGTCACCCGCGGGATCGCGCTCTTATCGCGAACCGGCATCGGCTCTCGCGCGACGCGGATATAGACTGGCCCATTAATTTTCGCGGCTTGTTCAAAGGCTTCGGCAATTTCTTCGGCATCAGCAGGCGTCAGAATAGTCAAGCCAGGCAGTACGCGGGTTAACGCCAGATCTTCCAGTGCGTGATGCGATGCGCCGTCCGGGCCATCATCCATGCCGGGATGGCTGCCGACGAGCTTAATATTCGCTTTGGCATAACAGGCCTGCCGCAGCTGAGTCCAGGCGGTTCCGGTTACGAACATCGCAAAGTTGACATAGAAGGGCATAAAGCCCTCCAGCGCCTGACCGACCGCAAAGCTCATAGCGGAACCTTCCGCAATGCCCATTTCGAAAAAGGCCTCAGGGTAGATTGCCTGAAACTGGTCGGTACGCGTTGAGCTGGCTAAGTCGCTGTCAATGGCAACGACAGGATAGCCTTTTTCTCTCAGGGCAATCAGGGCATTACCGATCTCATCACGGGGTGCTTTCATCACTGTAACTCCTCCATTGCCTGCTGATATTGTTCTTTACTCGGGGTTTTTGAGTGCCAGTCGCCGTTGTTTTCCATGTAGCTGACGCCGGAACCTTTCGTGGTGTGTGCCACGATGGCAATTGGCTTGCCTTTCAGATGGCGGGATAACATCAGGGTGTCGGCCACCTGATGCATATCATTGCCGTTATGAAGCTCAAGTACGTGCCAGCCAAAGCCGCGGATTTTATCCGCCAGCGGTTCGAGGTTAACGACTTCGTTGACTGGATCGTGAGAAGAGAAGCCGTTGTAATCGATAATGGCAACCAGGTTATCCATCTTCATATGCCCGGCCTGCTGCAAGGTTTCCCAGATCTGCCCTTCATGCATTTCACCATCGCCAATGATGGCAAATACCCGGTGCGGATCGTTGAGCCGCTTTTTTGCCGCTGCCATACCGAAAGCAATAGACAACCCCTGACCCAACAGGCCGGTTGTTGCATCGACATCCGGCAGCGATTTTATGCTGGGGTGTCCCTGCAGACGCGAGTTGATCTGGCGGAACGTACTAAACTCGCTGCGATCGATTTTCCCTTTTTGGTATAGCATGGCGTACTGCGCAGCGACGGCATGCCCTTTGCTCATCACCACTCGCGAACGCGGAGAGGCTGTCAGATCGACTTCTTGATAATAGAGCCAGGTCAGAATGTCGATGATCGATAACGCTCCGCCTGGATGACCGATTCCGGACTCGTAAATCATGGTGACTATCTCGCGGCGAGCGGCGAGCGCATGAGATTTCAGTTCATCAATGTTCATGTTTTTTCCTTCTTATGGCAGCATTTTACCGATGTAGTACACAACCAGGCCCAGGGCAACGAAGTCGGTTTCCGGGAAGCTGGTGCCTGACAGACCCACGGACTCCATAATCGGGTAAATCAGCGCAGGGCCAATGCCGATGAGGATCCCGGTGACGAAGCTTCCCGCAATCGCACCTTTCCAGCCGCCAGAGGCATTACCAAATACCGCTGCGGTGGCGCCGATGAAGAAATAAGGAATGGCTACGGGGATAATGACGGTTTGCCCCAAAATCGCGAGAAAGCCCATCACCACCAGCCCGCCAACAAACGAAGAGATAAATCCCAGAACCGTGGCGGTGGGGGCATACGGGAAGACCACTGGACAGTCGAGCGCGGGTTTGGCGTTAGGAATAAATTTCTCCGAGATCCCGAGGAAGGCCGGAACAATCTCTGACAGCAGCAGACGCACGCCGGTAATAATGATGTACAGCGAAGCGGTGAAGGTCAGCGACTGGAAGAGTGGATAAACCAGCCAGTGCATTCCACCTGCTGCAGCGGTTACCGCCTCTTTCCCGGCAGCGAGCGCGGCGATGTAGTAGAAAATACTCACCGAGATCGACACAGAGACGATGTAATCCTTAAAGATCCCCAACCAGCCGGGAAGGTTCAGCTTTTCGGTGGATTGTTTAGGATCGCCGACCTTCGAGCCGATCCAGCCGGATGCGGCGTAAGCCAGGGTCACGTAGTGCCCCATCGCGATTTCATCGTTACCGGTGATCTTTCGCATCCAGGGTTGTGCAATTGCCGGATAAAGACAGGCCGCCAGACCTAATAACACGGAACCGACAATAATGGTCGTCATGTCGCTATAGCCGAGCGCTTTCAGCGTGACGGTAAGCAGCGCGGAGAGATAAAGGTTATGTTGTCCGGTCAGAAAGATGTATTTAAACGGCGTGACGCGTGCAAAGAACAGGTTCCAGCCAAAGCCGATCACCATGATAAGCGATACGCACATCGCGAATTTGGTTTGCGCCAGCCCGGTTAGTGCTTCCGCGAGCGGCATAACACCTTTTAAACCAAATCCATCGCTAAATAACGTCTGAAAATTACCCAGAGAGGTCACCGCGAGCCCGGCACCACCGGCGAACACCAAAAAGCCGACGATAGTTTTGAAGGTGCCGGAAAGGACTTTTTCAATCGGCTTACGTTGGATTAACAAGCCGATTAACGCGATAAAGCCAACTAAAAGTGGGGTTACACCCAGAATGTCGAATACAATAAATCTGAGGAGATCCATATTGCCTCCGGGAGAGGTTAGTTGCTTTGGACGACGTGAGTGAGAGCAGATTCCATTTCTTCACTATTCATCAGATCGGTAATGCCGATAGCTCTGAATCCGGCAGCTTCGACTTCATCGGTGAGATCGCGCATAGTGATGACGAAATCAATGTCTCGCCAGGTCCTCAGACCCGAAAGGACATCGTGTTCCAGATCGATATCCCAGCCATGTTTGTCGATAATTTTTTGGGCTTTGATTTTGAGCATTAACGAGCTACCCATACCGGTACGACAGACTATGAGACCTTTCATGAGATGTTCTCCTGTTTGTAAAAATAATTATTTTTATTTGTTTGTGTGAGATAATAATTATTATCTTTACCGCAGAACGAAAGATGTGACTGTGTTTGCATTTTGAGCAAATAAGGCAAAAAATGAGCCAGATAGACAATAACTTGTTGATAAGCATAAGAAATGGAGCTTCGGGGTTAAGCCCGATACTGGAGAAAGTCGGCCGTTTTATTACGGAAAATCCTGATTTTGTGATGCGTCACACTATTTCAGAACTGGCTGACTCCATTGATACCAGTGAGGGGAGTATCACCCGTTTTTGTCGGGCTTTCGGCTTTAAAGGCTTTTCGGATTTCAGAACGGCGCTGGCGATGGAGCAGGGGGCTGCGCGCTCAGAAGACAATGGCAATGAAGAGATCGCACCAGTACTGGCGAGCATCCGTGACAGCAATGCCATTGTTGATAATCAGGAGCTGAAAGCTGCGGCAGACTGGCTTAATTCGCTGAATAACATTGCTATTTATGCTGTAGGTACGGCGGTGCCGGTCGCGTTGTTCCTGCAAATGAATTTAATCAATATGGGTAAAGCGGCAAGTTTTGTCGATCGCTCTTATCCAGCGGCGATGCCGCTGCTGGCTGATAATCAAAAAATCGGCATTATTGTCATTCATACCGAGCAGGCATCGGCGGACATGATGCAGGCCCTGTCTCTGGCAAAACAGCAGGGGGTTAAAATATTATCGCTAACGCGTGGGACGTTTACGCCGTTAGCCCGCCTGTCTGACTGGAACCTTCAGGCAGCCGTTGCTTTACAAGGGGAAGGTGAATCCGGATTTGCAGAAATTGCGGGCGCAATGATGGTGGCTGATCGGATCCTGAGTGCGCTGGAAGAGCAGGATGAACGCTATGCCGAATACCGCAAAGCGCATCAGAAACGTATTTTCTCGATTGAGAGCGTGGCGAATAAGCTGTCGGAATATTTTATGTCGTAAAGTGGCTACTCAAGCGGTGTCAGTTTTTTCGGGACGGCATATTGTTTGCCATCATAGCGCAGGATCCAACTGGCTTTGCCGGGCTTATCCTTCGAAGTACATTCATCGTTGGCGTCAAAATAAGCCGTGGATGCAACGCTTTTTTCGCTAACCCGAATATCGGCATAACCGTTGTGGGAGGAAGTGTCTATAGAAAGGGTGCGCTTGATGTCGTTGAACTCGCCAGCGCAGTTTCCGTCCCATTCACCACTGCTTTCCTCCAGTAGGATCCCCTCCAGCAAGGTACGTAGTTGATTGTTCTCAATCACGTAAAGTGACAGAGCATCCTCACTAAACGGGTTAACTCGTGAACTGCCGCTCCGGGCGATATGCAGGCCAAATGCAGTTTGATTAGGGGCAACTTTCCAGCGCGCGGTGTCAAGTGCAATACCGGTAATGCGAAATGCATCATCATTCATCCGTCCAGCCAGCTGTAATCGTTGTTTAACCTTCAGGGTTGCGGAGTCGAGCACCAGCATTTCCACATCACCGGTATGTCCATAGTCGCTCTGCTCCTGGGACATCAATGGCACAGCCGCAAGTGTTAGTTCCGGGTGAGCAGGCCAGACGCGACAAATAGCGCTTTGTGGAGAGTTACCACTGATATCTATAGCCTGATTACGGTGGGTGATCATGCCTTCCGCCGTTGGTTTCGCATCCGGCCATACCTGTTGGACGATGGCGCGGATATCACAGCTGCTGGCGGCATTAGTGTGCTGAGCTAACAGCAATAAAATCCCTGAAATAAATAAACGCATAGCTTCCTTTCCTGCTTTTTCCCTTGGGGGATAACAAAACGGCTGCCGGTTAGGGCAGCCGTTTTGCTAAGGCTAGTTTTAGTACATCACCTTATGGCCGTACTGCTCGAGAATGCCTTTCACGCGTTCCATTGTCTCTTTCTTCGGCGGATGAACGCCATCTAGCTTGTACTCTTCGCCCATTGCGACCCATTTATGCTTGCCTAGCTCGTGATACGGCAGCAGCTCGATTTTTTCGACATTACCCATATCGCGGGTAAACTCGCCCAGACGATGTGCGGAATCGTCATCGTCGGACCAGCCGGGGACAACAACGTAGCGGATCCAGACGTTAATGTTTTTATTGGATAGATAGCGCGCAAACTCCAGCGTACGGTGGTTAGAAACACCAACCAGATTCTGGTGGATTTCGTCGTTCATCTGTTTGAGATCGAGCATCACCAGGTCGGTCACTTCCAACAGTTCATCAATAACTGGGTCGTAGCGGCGCACAAAACCGTTGGTGTCGAGACAAGTATGAATGCCTTCTTTCCTACAGGCGCGGAACCAGTCGCGAACGAATTCAGCCTGCAAAATAGCTTCGCCGCCGGATGCTGTCACTCCGCCTCCGGAAGCGTTCATGAAGTGGCGATAGGTCACCACTTCTTTCATGAGCTCTTCAACGGTGATCTCTTTACCGCCGTGGGTATCCCAGGTATCACGGTTATGACAATACAGGCAGCGCATCAGGCAGCCCTGGAAGAAGGTGATAAAACGGATCCCCGGGCCATCGACGGTGCCACAGGATTCAAAGGAGTGAATGCGACCAATAGTTGACATTGCAGTGATATCTCCAGATTCGGCCCGTTCGGGGCCTGTGGATGCACAGCTCAAACCGGCTGTGTTAAGTCTGTTTTGGCGGTTATCCATTGAGTATAGACAGCAGACAAAAGAGACTATGGCAGAGGGGAGTGCTAAAAAGGCCCCACTTGCGTGGAGCCTTTATTGTACGCGTTTTCAGTCAGACAGGGAATTACATGGTCTGAGTGAAGGTACGAGTGATAACGTCCTGCTGTTGTTCTTTAGTCAGGGAGTTAAAACGTACTGCGTAGCCAGATACACGAATGGTCAGCTGCGGATATTTTTCCGGATTTTCCATCGCGTCGAGCAGCATTTCGCGGTTCATGACGTTGACGTTCAAATGCTGACCGCCTTCGATGGAAGCTTCGTGGTGGAAGTAACCATCCATCAGGCCTGCCAGGTTAGTCTTACGAACTTCGTCGTCTTTACCCAGCGCGTTTGGAACGATAGAGAAGGTATAGGAGATACCATCTTTCGCGTAAGCAAACGGCAGTTTAGCAACGGAGGTCAGAGAGGCAACAGCACCTTTCTGGTCACGGCCGTGCATCGGGTTAGCACCTGGTCCGAACGGCGCGCCAGCGCGACGGCCATCAGGGGTGTTACCGGTTTTCTTACCATACACAACGTTAGAAGTGATGGTCAGAACAGACTGAGTCGGGATAGCGTTACGGTAGGTGTGCAGTTTCTGAATTTTCTTCATGAAACGTTCAACCAGGTCAACGGCCATATCATCGACGCGAGAGTCGTTGTTACCAAACTGCGGGTATTCGCCTTCGATTTCGAAGTCGACAGCCAGACCGTTCTCATCACGAATCGGTTTAACTTTCGCATATTTAATTGCAGACAGGGAGTCAGCAGCAACGGACAGACCTGCGATACCACATGCCATGGTACGGATAACATCACGGTCGTGCAGCGCCATCAGAGAAGCTTCGTAGCTGTACTTGTCGTGCATGTAGTGGATGATGTTCAGCGCAGTGACGTACTGTTTAGCCAGCCAGTCCATGAAGTGATCCATGCGGTCCATCACTTCGTCGAAGTTCAGAACGTCGCCTTTGATCGGTTCAGATTTAGGGCCAACCTGCATTTTCAGTTTTTCATCAACGCCGCCGTTGATTGCGTACAGCATGGTTTTCGCCAGGTTAGCACGAGCACCGAAGAACTGCATTTGCTTACCAACAACCATCGGGCTTACGCAACAAGCGATAGCGTAGTCATCGTTGTTGAAGTCCGGACGCATCAGGTCATCGTTCTCATACTGCAGAGAAGAGGTATCGATAGACACTTTCGCTGCGTATTTTTTGAAGCTCAGCGGCAGTTTTTCAGACCACAGAATGGTGATGTTCGGCTCCGGAGACGGCCCCATGGTGTACAGGGTGTTCAGGAAGCGGAAGCTGTTTTTGGTCACCAGAGTACGGTCGTCAACGCCCATACCGCCGATGGATTCAGTTGCCCAAATCGGGTCACCAGAGAACAGTTCATCATATTCAGGAGTACGCAGGAAACGCACCATACGCAGTTTCATGACCAGGTGGTCAATCATTTCCTGAGCATCTTGCTCGGTGATTTTGCCAGCTTTCAGGTCACGTTCGATGAAGATATCCAGGAAGCTGGAGGTACGACCGAAGGACATTGCTGCGCCGTTCTGAGATTTAACAGCAGCCAGGTAACCGAAGTAGGTCCACTGGATAGCTTCCTGAGCAGTCGTTGCCGGACCAGAGATATCGCAGCCATATTTTGCTGCCATTTCTTTGATCTGACCCAGAGCGCGGTGCTGTTCAGAAATTTCCTCACGCAGACGGATGGTTGCTTCCAGATCTTCGCCGTTTTCCAGTTTCTCTTGCAGAGAAACGAACTGCGCGTATTTGTCTTTCATCAGGAAGTCGATACCGTACAGCGCAACGCGACGGTAGTCACCGATGATACGACCACGACCGTAGGCATCCGGCAGACCGGTCAGAACGCCAGATTTACGGCAGTTCAGGATGTCTTTGGTGTAAACATCGAATACGCCCTGGTTATGGGTTTTGCGGTATTCGGTGAAGATTTTTTTCAGCATTGGGTCCAGCTCGCGATCGTACGCTTTGCAAGAACCTTCAACCATTTTAATGCCGCCGAACGGGATAATCGCACGTTTCAGCGGAGCTTCAGTCTGCAGACCAACGATTTTCTCGAGAGCTTTCTCGATGTAGCCAGCGTCATGAGAAGTGATGGTGGATGCAAGGGAAGTGTCAAAATCAACAGGCGCGTGAGTGCGGTTTTCCTGTTTAACACCTTCCATTACGTTGTCCCACAGCTTGGTGGTCGCGTCAGTTGCGCCAGCCAGGAAGGACTCGTCACCTTCGTACGGGGTATAGTTTTTCTGGATAAAGTCGCGGACGTTGACTTCTTTCTGCCAGTCACCTTTCGCAAAACCTTCCCAGGCTGTAGCTAACTTTTCATTAAGCTCGGACATGTAACACCTACCTTCTTAAGTGGATTTTTTATTTACTGCCTGAAACAACCCTTAGTGATGGTCGTCGCCACGCAGGTAAATGACCCAGTATGTCAACCCAACCAGCAGACCACCGCCGATGATGTTCCCGATAGTTACCGGAATCAGGTTATCAGTGATGAAGTTCATTACGGTTAAGTGAGAGAAACTTTCCGGAGTTGAACCTACCGCGGTCCAGAATTCCGGGCTTGCAAAGTCGCGGATTATGATGCCCATCGGGATCATAAACATGTTAGCGATACTATGCTCGAATCCGCTGGCAACAAACATTGCCACCGGTAAAACCATGATCATGGCTTTATCCATCAGGCTACGGCCGGAGTAACTCATCCATACCGCAAGGCAGACCATCAGGTTTGCCAGGATACCCAGGCACACGGCTTCAATAAAAGTATGGTGCATTTTGTGGTCGGCGGTTTGCAGGACGTTAAGCCCCCATTGACCATTGGCGGTCATATATTCGCCTGAAAGCCACATCAATAACACAAACAGTAAGCAGCCGATCAGGTTACCAACATAGACGTTGAGCCAGTTTTTCGCCAGTTGACCCCATGTAATTCGTCCACTGGCTTTCGCCACGACAATAAGTACGGTGGAGGTAAACAGGTCGGCACCGCAAATGACGCAGAGAATCAAACCCAGTGAGAAGCAGACGCCCCCAATCAGTTTGGCAACACCGAAAGGCATCCCGGCCGCGCCGGTTGTTGCTGTGATATAGAAAACAAAAGCGATAGAGATGAAGACACCTGCGGTGATAGCCAGATAAAACGTCTTTATCGGATGTTTTGTCGCTTTATAGACACCCGCTTCTTCGGCGACTTTCGCCATAGCTGCAGGGAGTAAAAGATCAAAAGGGTTGTCAGCTTTCACACTAACTCTCTCTTTATGTAAGTTGGCGGTGAGATACTAACAAAGCATTATAGAAGGGAATTTGATGTAGATCATATCCTACCGGAACTATAGGCCTTTTTAGTGTATGGTTTTGGCTTTAAATGCACTTAATGTGTTGTTTTTTATGTGAAAAATAAATTTTAAAATTTGCAAATTATGTTGATTTTTTTCATTCGCGCCCTCTCTGATGGTTAATTAAAATGGGGTATTTTTATTAAAACTAACAATATTTTCAGCGACCATTCGTTATTTTTCACTATTAATTAACTTTGTTGCCACAAATAATCGAAGGCTTGCGAAAAGCATAAGAAAACGGGGTCACAACTGACCCCGTGATACTGATATTTTGACAGATAAAAACGCGTTATTTAACCCAGAATTCTGCTTTTGCGCGTTGCAACTTTTCATAGGCCTTCAGTAAAGACTGATGAGCCGGGAAAGCCAGCAGATCGCTGTCTACGGTCTGCAAACCGTAGAAAGGAGCTTCGCCGCTAAGCGCTGCGCTGGCGGCTTCTACTGCTTCAACGCCGTACATACGCACAAAGGCGTTCAGGTATTGCAGCGGCTGGCGCTCTTCTTCCTGGCTGAGCAACAGTAGCGTTTGCAGGCAACGGTAGTAATTAGCGCGTTCAGCGCTAAATATTGAAGCATTGAACTCCATGGTCCATTCGGTCCAGATCAAGGCTTGCTCAATATCACCTCCCGCCAGCGCCAGCATCGCTTTTAACTCACCAATGCGTAGCGTGTACCAGCCATTATCTTTGCCAGTTGCCAGGCCAAGCAGCTCGCGAACGCGGGTGAAATCATCAAGGCCTTCATCGTCCATTTGTTCGATAAGCGCCAGATAATCTTCTTTTTCCCACTCGCTTCCCGGCAGGGAAAGAATGGTTTCCCGCAGGTGTGCACCCATGCTGTTGTTCGCCAGCCAGAGATCTTCCGCCGGGTAGATATCGGACATGCCCGGAACGATAATTCGGCATGCGTAGACGCTCAGGTGTTCGTAATCGGCGATATACACTTCTTTATCTTCTTGTTTGAAGATAGCCATCAGGGTGGCGAACTCTTCATCCGTCGTTCCGGAGAAGCTCCAGTCCATGAATGGGTAGTCGGCATCCTGCTTAAACATATCCCAGGAGATCAGACCGCTGGAATCGATAAAGTGAGTCTCAAGATTGGCGTGTTCGGCAACTTCTTCATCATCGAAGGTCGGCGGCGTAAAGACGTCGAGATCTTTCAGGCTGCGGCCCTGTAGTAACTCAGTGACCGTACGTTCCAGCGCGACGCCGAAATCAGGGTGCGCGCCGAAAGACGCAAAACAAGTTCCGTTAGCCGGGTTAAACAGCACAACGCAGATAACTGGATATTTGCCGCCCAGTGAACCGTCATAAGCGAAAATCGGGAAACCTTCGGCTTCCAGTTTATTAATCGACTCCACAACGCCCGGATAACGCGCCATCACCTCCGCCGGAATTTCCGGCAGGCTGATGCTTTCAGCAATAATGCGATTTTTAATATGGCGTTCAAATACTTCTGACAGACCTTGAACGCGGGCTTCGTTGCGGGTATTGCCCGCAGACATGCCATTCGAAACGTACAGGTTGCCAATGATATTCATCGGAATATATATCGTCTCGCCGTCAGACTGGCGAGTGAACGGCAGGCCGCACACGCCGCGATCGTCATTACCTGATTGCAGATCCACCAGCATGCTGGCAGTTAACTGATCGTCAGGATCGTAGAACGCACGCAGGCGGGCATCTAGCAAGCCTTCCGGCACTTCATCATCGTCGGTGAGCGGGAACCATTTTTCATTCGGATAGTGAACGAAAGGGCCGTTAGCGATGGTGTCGCCCAACCAGAAATCAGCGAAAAAGTAGTTAGTGGAGAGACGCTCGAAGTATTCCCCTAGTGCGGAAGCCAGCGCGGCTTTTTTGGTTGCGCCTTTACCGTTGGTGAAACATAAAGCGCACTCTTTATCGCGGATGTGCACTGACCAGACGTGCGGTACCGGGTTGAGCCATGAAGCCTCTTCAATATCAAATCCGAGGTCGAGCAATTTTTTCTGGAAGCGAGCGATGGAATCTTCCAGGGCGGCATCTTTGCCGGTAATAAATGTTTGAGTCATGGCAGTCACTTTTATCGTACGTAAAGCGCGCAATCATACGGGTTTTAGATGACAGGTGCTATCTCCATCGTCTGGCTATGCTTATGTTATTCGATAACTGTTCAGGCGTTAACCATGAAGACTTTTGATTGGCATCGTATGGCACTGGATAAGGTGCCAGTGGAATTTCTTGCCGAGGTGGCGTTACGTAGCCTCTATACCTTCGTGCTGGTATTCATTTTCCTTAAAATAACCGGTCGGCGTGGTGTTCGACAGATGTCGTTGTTTGAAGTACTGATCATTCTGACCCTCGGTTCAGCGGCGGGTGATGTCGCATTCTATGATGACGTCCCCATGTTGCCGGTGCTGGCCGTTTTTATCACCCTGGCGCTCCTGTACCGGTTAGTCATGTGGCTGATGGGGCACAGTGAAAAGCTGGAGGATTTACTTGAAGGTAAGCCGATCGTGGTGGTGGAAGACGGCGAGCTGGCATGGGAAAAGCTCCAGGCTGAAAACATGACCGAATTTGAGTTTTTTATGGAGCTTCGCACCAACGGCGTGGAACAACTGGGGCAGGTCCGGCTGGCTATTCTGGAAACTAACGGGCAAATTAGCCTTTATTACTACCCGGATCCGAATGTTAAAGCCGGACTCTCTATTTTACCTTCACGCTTTACTGAGCGTTTTACTACCATCCCACATGATGATGAGTACGCCTGCGTCCGCTGTAGCGCAATCCTTATGCTTCGTGCCGGGGATAAGCAATTATGCCCGCGTTGTGCAAATGCAGAATGGTCGAAGGTCAGTCGAGCAAAAAGAGTCACCTGACAGCAATTATGTCGGTTATATGACGTCAAGCTGGCAGATTCTTTTGTGTGAGTGGGGTCGCATTTTGCCACTGTTCAGTTTTAGCCGTTGCGGTACGTGTCACTGAATGATAAAACCGATAGCCACAGGAATAACTTATGCCCGCGACGGTTCGCGGGCAAATAACATAGCAACGTGGTGAGGGTAAATGGCTCAGGTCTATAACTTCAGTTCGGGCCCGGCAATGCTGCCGGCGGAAGTACTCAAACTGGCGCAGCAGGAACTGTGTGACTGGAATGGTTTGGGGACGTCGGTGATGGAAATCAGCCACCGTGGGAAAGAGTTCATTAAGGTGGCTGAAGAGGCGGAACAGGATTTTCGCTCCCTGCTCAATATTCCTTCCAACTACAAAGTTTTATTCTGTCATGGCGGCGGCCGCGGGCAGTTTGCGGGCATCCCGCTGAACCTGCTTGGCGATAAAACCGTTGCCGACTACGTTGATGCTGGTTACTGGGCAGCCAGCGCGGTTAAAGAAGCACATAAATACTGTAATCCGAACGTAATCGACGCCAAAATCACCGTTGACGGTCTGCGCGCGGTTAAACCAATGAGCGAATGGCAACTGACGCCTGGCGCTGCGTACCTGCACTACTGCCCGAATGAAACCATTGATGGTATTGCCATCGAAGAAGCGCCGAACTTTGCTGACGATGTGATAGTCACGGCGGATTTATCTTCGACTATTTTATCTCGTGAAATCGACGTTAGCCGTTATGGCGTGATCTACGCCGGTGCGCAGAAAAACATCGGTCCGGCAGGTTTGACGCTGATTATTGTTCGCGAAGATCTGCTGGGCAAAGCCAACGTAGCCTGCCCGTCGATTCTTGACTATTCCATCCTGGCTGAGAATGACTCAATGTTCAACACGCCGCCGACATTTGCCTGGTATCTGTCAGGCCTGGTGTTTAAGTGGCTGAAAGAGCAGGGCGGCGTCGCCGTGATGGATAAAATTAACCAGCAGAAAGCCGACTTATTATATGGCGTGATTGATCGCAGTGGCTTCTATCGCAATGACGTTGCTGTGGCGAACCGTTCTCGCATGAACGTGCCGTTCCAACTGGCGGATAGCGCTCTTGACAAGTTGTTCCTTGAAGAGTCTTTTGCAGCCGGTCTGCATGCGTTGAAAGGTCACCGCGTGGTGGGCGGCATGCGAGCCTCCATTTATAATGCGATGCCGTTGGCCGGTGTGAAGGCGCTGACTGACTTTATGCAGGACTTCGAACGCCGTCACGGTTAATCGTTGCTTTGTTTTTCATCCCCGCAGCCAGCCTGCGGGGTTTTTATTCTGTTTGTTTGAGAGTTGAGTTTAATGGAATCCCTGACGTTACAACCCATCGCACGTGTAGATGGCACTATTAACCTGCCCGGGTCCAAAAGTGTCTCCAATCGTGCTTTGCTGCTGGCGGCATTAGCCCATGGCACTACGGTGCTGACCAATCTGCTGGATAGCGACGATGTGCGCCACATGCTGAATGCCCTCAACGCCCTGGGAGTTCATTACACCCTGTCCTCCGATCGTACTCGTTGCGAAGTGATAGGTAACGGGGGTCCACTACAGTCTGACCAGGTGCTGGAACTGTTCCTCGGTAACGCCGGAACCGCAATGCGCCCGCTGGCGGCGGCGTTATGCCTGGGCAGCAATAATATTGTGCTGACCGGTGAGCCGCGAATGAAAGAGCGTCCGATTGGCCACCTGGTTGATGCGTTGCGTCAGGGCGGTGCACAAATCGATTATCTGGAGCAGGAAAACTATCCGCCTCTGCGTCTGCGCGGTGGTTTCAACGGAGGTCATGTTGAAGTTGACGGCAGCGTTTCCAGCCAGTTTCTCACTGCGCTGTTGATGACCGCGCCGCTGGCTCCGCAGGATACCGTTATTGCTATTAAAGGCGACTTGGTTTCCAAACCTTACATTGATATCACGCTCAACCTGATGAAGACGTTTGGCGTTGAGGTTGAAAACCAGTCTTATCAGCGTTTTGTGGTACGAGGCAATCAGCAGTATCAATCACCAGGCGACTATCTGGTTGAGGGTGATGCCTCCTCGGCATCCTATTTCCTCGCTGCTGGCGCGATTAAGGGCGGTACGGTGAAAGTGACCGGTATCGGTCGTAACAGCGTGCAGGGCGATATTCGTTTCGCCGATGTGCTGGAGAAAATGGGCGCAACCGTTACCTGGGGGGACGATTTTATTGCCTGTACTCATGGCGAGCTGAACGCCATTGATATGGACATGAATCATATCCCGGATGCTGCGATGACTATCGCCACTGCCGCGTTGTTTGCGAAAGGTACCACCACGCTGCGCAACATTTATAACTGGCGTGTCAAAGAGACCGACCGCCTGTTTGCTATGGCAACAGAGCTGCGTAAAGTGGGCGCTGAAGTTGAAGAGGGTGAGGATTACATCCGCATCACTCCACCTGCGAAACTGCAGTTTGCAGACATCGGTACCTATAACGACCACCGCATGGCAATGTGTTTCTCGTTGGTGGCGCTTTCCGATACCCCGGTCATGATCCTCGATCCGAAGTGTACGGCGAAAACTTTCCCGGATTACTTTGAGCAACTGGCGCGTATCAGCACACTGGCTTGAATGACGCAAGTCCTATAAAAACGCCGGCCTGGAGGTCGGCGTTTTTTTTACGTGCTTGTCGGCAGATAAACTAAATGCTAGCCTTGATTGCTTGTAAATATAGGATTTATAAGCAATTAATATGAAAATCAATGGATGATTGATATGAAAAATACAAAATTAATGCTGGCTTTAGCTGTTTCTGCCACGTTGTTGGCAGGTTGTAAAAATATGCCAGGTGTGGATACCAACGCCCTGGTCAATTCCGGGATGACGGCCTACAAAGCAGCGACCCTCTCTGACTCTGAAGTCAAAACACTTTCCGATGATGCCTGCAAGCAGATGGATGGCGAAAATCAACTGGCGGGCTCTTCAAGCAAGTACACCAAGCGCCTGAATAAAATTGCCAAAGCGTTAGGCAATAATATCGACGGCATCCCGGTAAACTACAAAGTTTACGTGACATCAGACGTGAATGCCTGGGCAATGGCTAACGGCTGCGTGCGCGTCTATAGCGGTCTGATGGACATGATGACTGATAATGAAGTAGAAGGCGTACTGGGCCATGAACTGGGTCACGTTGCGCTGGGTCACTCGCGTAAAGCGATGCAAACCGCTTATGCAACTATCGCCGCGCGTGATGCTGTTTCAGCAGCTGGTGGAGCGGCTGCGAGTTTGTCTAAATCTCAGTTGGGTGATATCGCCGAGGGAATGATTAACTCAGCCTTCTCCCGTTCTCAGGAATCGGATGCCGATGATTTCTCTTACGATCTGATGAAGAAACGTAAGATCAGCACCCAAGGTCTGGTGGGAAGCTTCGACAAACTGGCCAGCCTTGACGCCGGGCATAGTAAATCTTTGTTCGATTCACACCCGCCTTCAGCTGAACGTGCGCAGCACATTCGTGACCGTATCGCCGCTGATAAAAAGTAAAACTTCGCCCCAATCCGGGCTGATGCTCCATCAGCCCGCTATAATTGCGTAATTCTTCTGCATTCCATTTCCTGTTGTCCGTAATTTGCAAGCAACACTCACTTTCCGTCGTATAGATGCGTATAATGCGCGGCGTTTATATATTTATGCGCCTTGCTGAAGGAGAAAAAGATGACGGTAGCTGTTCCGGTAATCACCATTGATGGGCCTGGCGGTGCGGGTAAGGGCACATTGTGCAAGGCAATGGCGGAAACGCTGGGCTGGCATCTGCTGGATTCTGGGGCGATTTATCGTGTTCTGGCTCTGGCGGCATTGCATCACCACGTAGATGTTGAATCTGAAGACGCGCTGGTTCCACTGGCCGCGCATCTGGATGTGCGTTTTGTTTCTACTAACGGTAGCCTGGAAGTGATTCTTGAAGGCGAGGATGTTAGTGCTGAAATTCGCACTCAGGAAGTGGCTAATACGGCATCAAAAGTGGCCGCTTTCCCCCGCGTAAGAGAAGCGTTGCTGCGCCGTCAGCGCGCCTTCCGCGAGCTCCCCGGCCTGATTGCCGACGGGCGTGATATGGGGACCGTAGTGTTCCCTGATGCGCCGGTGAAAATTTTCCTTGATGCCTCAGCGGAAGAACGTGCTCAGCGTCGTATGCTCCAGTTGCAGGAGAAGGGCTTTAGTGTTAACTTTGATCGCCTTTTATCCGAGATAAAAGAGCGCGATGACCGCGATCGTAATCGCACTGTGGCGCCGCTTGTTCCGGCAACTGATGCTTTGGTTCTTGATTCCACAGAACTAAACATTGAGCAAGTGATTGAAAAAGCGCTACAATATGCGCGCGAAAAACTGGCAGTCGCTTAATCGTTCATCGGTGAAGCGCAAGAGCCTCCGAATTTTAGCAGTACCCCCGCAGCAATGGAGTGTTAGCGGGTATGTTAAACAACCCCATCCGGCATGGAGCCAGGTGGACGTTAAATATGAAACCTGAAGATTAAACATGACAGAATCTTTTGCTCAACTATTTGAAGAATCCTTAAAAACAATCGAAACCCGTCCGGGTTCCATCGTTCGTGGTGTTGTTGTTGCTATCGACAAAGATATCGTACTGGTTGACGCCGGTCTGAAATCTGAGTCTGCCATTCCGGCAGAGCAGTTCAAAAACGCCCAGGGCGAGCTGGAAATCCAGGTTGGTGACGAAGTTGACGTTGCTCTGGATGCAGTAGAAGACGGCTTCGGTGAAACCCTGCTTTCCCGTGAAAAAGCTAAACGTCACGAAGCTTGGATCACGCTGGAAAAAGCTTACGAAGAAGCTGAAACTGTAGTCGGTGTTATCAACGGCAAAGTTAAAGGTGGCTTCACTGTTGAGCTGAATGGTATTCGTGCGTTCCTGCCAGGCTCCCTGGTAGACGTTCGTCCGGTGCGCGACACGCTGCACCTGGAAGGCAAAGAGCTTGAATTCAAAGTCATCAAGCTGGACCAGAAACGTAACAACGTTGTTGTTTCTCGTCGTGCTGTTATCGAGTCCGAAAACAGCGCAGAACGCGATCAGCTGCTGGAAAACCTGCAGGAAGGCATGGAAGTCAAAGGTATCGTTAAGAACCTCACTGACTACGGTGCATTCGTTGATCTGGGTGGCGTTGACGGCCTGCTGCACATCACCGATATGGCATGGAAACGCGTTAAGCATCCGAGCGAAATCGTAAACGTTGGCGACGAAATCACTGTTAAAGTGCTGAAGTTCGACCGCGAGCGTACTCGTGTATCTCTGGGCCTGAAACAGCTGGGCGAAGATCCATGGGTAGCTATCGCTAAGCGTTATCCGGAAGGTACCAAACTGACTGGTCGCGTGACCAACCTGACCGACTACGGCTGCTTCGTTGAAATCGAAGAAGGCGTTGAAGGCCTGGTTCACGTTTCCGAGATGGATTGGACCAACAAAAACATCCACCCGTCCAAAGTTGTTAACGTTGGTGACGTAGTGGAAGTTATGGTTCTGGATATCGACGAAGAACGTCGTCGTATCTCCCTGGGCCTGAAGCAGTGCAAAAACAACCCATGGCAGCAGTTCGCGGAAACCCACAACAAGGGCGACCGTGTTGAAGGTAAAATCAAGTCTATCACTGACTTCGGTATCTTCATCGGCCTGGACGGCGGCATCGACGGCCTGGTTCACCTGTCTGACATCTCCTGGAACGTTGCAGGCGAAGAAGCAGTACGTGAATACAAAAAAGGCGACGAAATCGCAGCAGTTGTTCTGCAGGTTGACGCAGAACGTGAGCGTATCTCTCTGGGCGTTAAACAGCTCGCAGAAGATCCGTTCAACAACTGGGTTGCACTGAACAAGAAAGGCGCAATCGTAAACGGTAAAGTGACTGCAGTTGACGCTAAAGGCGCAACCGTAGAACTGGCTGACGGCGTTGAAGGTTACCTGCGCGCTTCTGAAGCTTCACGTGACCGCGTTGAAGATGCAACTCTGGTTCTGAGCGTAGGCGACGACGTTGAAGCTAAATTCACCGGCGTTGATCGTAAGAACCGTGCAATCAGCCTGTCTGTTCGTGCTAAAGACGAAGCTGATGAGAAAGATGCTATCGCTACTGTTAATAAACAGGAAGAGGCAGGTTTCTCTAACAACGCAATGGCTGAAGCTTTCAAAGCAGCTAAAGGCGAGTAATCTTAGTCTTTCGGGTTACAACAACCTGAATTATGACGAGTTTACTTGACAGATTGCAGGATTCGTCCTGTAATCAAGCACAAAGGGCGGCTACGGCCGCCCTTGTTTAAGCTGTTAGATAACTTTGCCTTGAAGGAAACCGGAGGAATAATGACCAAGTCAGAATTGATAGAAAGACTTGCCAGCCAGCAATCTCACATTCCTGCGAAAGCAGTAGAAGATGCTGTTAAAGAAATGCTGGAGCATATGGCCTCAACGCTTGCTCAAGGTGAGCGCATTGAAATCCGCGGTTTCGGCAGCTTCTCTTTGCATTATCGAGCACCCCGCACCGGGCGTAATCCAAAAACTGGCGATAAAGTTGAACTGGAAGGTAAGTACGTTCCACACTTTAAACCAGGTAAAGAATTACGCGACCGCGCCAATATTTACGAAGAGTAAGTTTCGCTGAGCGGCGACAACATACTTAAACGTTGAAAAAGCACCTTCGGGTGCTTTTTTTGTACTTTCTCCATCTCTCCTCGCAAAACACAGGTCGTTTTCTGGTAACAGAGTAAATTCACTGGAAAGCACCATGCAACTCATCCACGCCGTGTGAGACATATCTTCTATTTGGCGCGACACTTCTGCCGACAAGGAGGTGTCAATGCGTTTACCACAACTCGCCGGCTGTGTGATTGTCGGTATCTTACCGCTGCTCTGGTTCCCCGTTTTGCCCGGACGCTTTGTTGTCTGGGGACTCATTGCCCTTGCATTACTTATTGCGCAATTCCGTCACGGCACTGCGCAATATGTCGCGTTGATAATGTTGTTCCTGGTTTGGGGGATACTCAGTGCCCGACAGGTGTTATGGCCAACCGAAACATTACTAGACAAAAATCGACAGGTTGAAATTGAACTTACCGCAACCGACGGACAGACAGCCCATCAGGGAAAGATCGTTCGTCTGGATGGGCGCCGGCTATTTCCCGCTCCTGGAGTGAGTCTCTACGGCAACTATCTACCTGAAACACCCTGCGCGGGTCAGGTCTGGGCAATGACGCTTCGCGCTCGCCCGGTTCACGGACAACTCAACGATGGCGGATTTGATAGTCAACGCTATGCCTTGTCGCAACATCGCCCGCTGACTGGAAGATTTCTTACCGCCGAAGCCCGGGACAGAAGCTGTAGTTTGCGGGCACGCTATCTGGCATCGCTAAACCAAACACTTGATACATTACCATGGCGGTCGGTGATACTAGGATTAGGCATGGGAGAGCGTCTGGCCGTTCCTCGTGAGATTAAGACCTTGATGCAGGAAACCGGCACGTCGCATCTGATGGCGATTTCGGGTTTACATATTGCGCTGGGGGCTTCGCTTGGTTGGTTATTACTGAGAGGGCTGCAGTTCTTTCTCCCATGCCGCTGGCTTAGCTGGCGGGCACCGTTGCTTATTGGCCTGGGATGCGCCATTTTCTACTCCTGGCTGACTGGTATGCAGCCGCCTGCATTGCGTACCTGCGCCGCATTAGCCGTCGGCTGTTGGCTTCGGTTATCCGGTAAACGCTGGTCGCCGTGGCAAATATGGTGTTGCTGCCTTGGCGCGATTTTGTTCGCTGACCCGTTAGCGGTTTTATCCGAGAGCCTGTGGTTATCAGCGTTTGCCGTCGCTGCGTTGATCTTCTGGTACCAGTTGGCGCCGATTTCACTTCGTGAAAGGCATTGGTTGCTACGTCAGATACTTGCGCTGTGTCATTTGCAGATTGGATTGATGTTCTTACTTATCCCCATTCAAATTGCTCTCTTTCATGGCATCAGCATGACTTCCATCATCGCCAATCTGATTGCCGTGCCCTTGGTTACCTTCGTCGTTGTCCCGCTGATTCTGGTAGCGATGCTGTTGCATCTCTGCGGACCGATATTTGTAGAGATGGCCTTGTGGCAACTGACGGACCGGATTCTGGCTGCGTTATTCTGGTCATTACGCCAGTTGCCTCCAGGTTGGTTGGGCCTGGATGTTCGCTGGCTTGGCGTAAGCATAATACCCTGGCTGGCATTGATAGCCTGGCGCTTTCATGCCTGGCGGACGCTACCTGCGCTTTGTTTAGGGTGCCTTGTGTTATTGAGTCGGCCTTTTGGGCGTAATACCGACGCTAATGAATGGCGAGTGACGATGCTGGATGTGGGGCAGGGGTTGGCTATGGTTATTGAACGTCAGGGAGCGGCGCTTCTCTATGATACTGGGCTGGCGTGGCCAGACGGTGACAGTGGTCAGCAAACTATTATCCCCTGGCTGCGTTGGCATCATTTGCAACCTGAGGGGATCATTCTGAGCCATGAACATCTCGATCATCGCGGCGGATTGAATTCGATACAGAAAGCATGGCCGCAACTATGGGTTCGTAGCCCGTTGGGCTGGGCGGGGCATTTAGTCTGTCAGCGCGGTGAAACCTGGCAATGGAGAGGGTTAACTTTTCGTGCTCTGTGGCCACTGCCAGGAGTGGCAAAGCAGGGAAATAATCGCTCCTGCGTAGTGCGAATTGATGACGGCAAGCACAGTATTCTGCTTACGGGTGATATCGAAACCCCTGCGGAAATGGCGATGATTAGCCACTATTGGCAGCATCTTGCGTCTACACTTATCCAGGTTCCGCATCACGGTAGCAATACCTCATCAGGGACAGCTTTACTTCAGAGCGTGGGAGGCGAAGCGGCACTTGCCTCGGCTTCACGCTTTAATGCATGGCGGATGCCCTCCAGTAAAGTGATTCAGCGTTATCGGAACCTGGGTTATCAATGGTTCGATACCCCGCACCAGGGGCAAATTACGGTAGTTTTTTCCACAGATAGTTGGCAAATCCATGGCTTACGGGATCAAGTTTTACCTCGTTGGTATCATCAGTGGTTTGGCGGGAAGGCGTAGAACGGGTAGAATATGCGGCTATTTCAACACAAGCTGGTTTATTGAATGCAGAACGATAAAGATCTCTCCACGTGGCAGACCTTCCGCCGACTCTGGCCGATTATAGCGCCGTTTAAACCCGGGCTAATCGTTGCGGCAGTGGCGCTAGTGCTTAACGCGGCAAGTGATACCTTCATGCTATCGCTTCTTAAACCGTTATTGGATGATGGTTTTGGTAAAACGGATCGCTCAGTGCTGATATGGATGCCGCTGGTGGTGATCGGGTTGATGATTCTGCGCGGCATTACCAGCTACGTTTCGAGCTACTGTATCTCATGGGTTTCCGGCAAAGTCGTGATGACGATGCGTCGTCGTTTATTCAGCCATATGATGGGAATGCCGGTTGCCTTCTTTGACAAACAGTCCACCGGTACGCTGTTATCACGCATTACCTATGATTCCGAACAGGTCGCATCCTCTTCTTCCAGCGCGCTGATCACCGTCGTGCGTGAGGGCGCGTCGATTATTGGCCTGTTCATTATGATGTTTTATTACAGCTGGCAGCTATCGGTGATTCTGATCGTCCTGGCGCCGATCGTGTCTATTGCTATTCGCGTGGTATCGAAGCGTTTTCGTAATATCAGCAAGAATATGCAGAACACGATGGGTCAGGTGACCACCAGCGCAGAGCAGATGCTGAAAGGGCACAAAGAAGTGCTGATGTTTGGCGGTCAGGCCGTCGAAACCAAGCGCTTTGATAAAGTCAGCAACAAGATGCGTCTGCAGGGGATGAAAATGGTCTCTGCATCATCAATTTCTGACCCGATTATTCAGCTTATTGCCTCCCTGGCCCTGGCTTTCGTGCTCTATGCTGCGAGCTTCCCGAGCGTGATGGAAACGCTGACCGCCGGTACAATCACCGTTGTCTTCTCCTCAATGATCGCGCTGATGCGTCCGCTAAAATCGCTGACTAACGTCAACGCCCAGTTCCAGCGTGGAATGGCGGCGTGCCAGACGCTTTTCGCTATCCTTGATTCCGAGCAGGAGAAAGACGAGGGCAAGCTGGAGATCGCGCGCGCGAAAGGCAATCTGGAATTTAAAAACGTCACCTTCAGATACCCAGGGCGTGAAGTCGCTGCGCTGCGCAATATTGACCTGAACATTCCGGAAGGGAAAACCGTGGCGCTGGTCGGGCGCTCGGGTTCAGGTAAATCGACTATCGCCAGCCTTATCACGCGTTTCTACGATGTTGATGAAGGCCAGATATTACTGGATGGTCATGACCTGCGCGAATACACGTTGACTTCCCTGCGCGATCAGGTCGCGCTGGTGTCGCAAAATGTCCATCTCTTCAACGATACGGTGGCGAATAACATTGCCTATGCGCGTACCGAAGAATACAGCCGCGAGCAGATTGAAGAAGCGGCGCGCATGGCTTACGCCATGGACTTTATTAACAAAATGGACAATGGCCTCGATACGATTATCGGTGAAAACGGTGTGATGCTCTCCGGCGGACAGCGCCAGCGTATTGCTATCGCGCGCGCGCTGCTGCGTAACAGCCCGATTTTGATTCTCGACGAAGCCACATCGGCGCTGGATACTGAGTCCGAACGCGCTATCCAGGCTGCGCTGGACGAGCTTCAGAAAAACCGCACCTCGCTGGTTATTGCCCACCGCCTGTCGACGATTGAGCAAGCTGACGAGATCGTGGTGGTGGAAGATGGCCAAATCGTTGAACGCGGCAGCCATACCGATCTGCTGGAGCATAAGGGAGTTTACGCTCAACTGCATAAGATGCAATTCGGCGCATGATTGCTCGCATCTGGTCCGGTGAATCGCCTTTATGGTGGCTGTTGTTGCCGCTCTCCTGGTTATATGGCCTGGTGAGCGGGCTAATACGGCTTAGCTATAAGCTGGGATGGCGAAAAGCCTGGCGAGCCCCGGTCCCGGTCGTGGTGGTGGGAAACCTGACCGCCGGCGGTAATGGTAAAACGCCGGTTGTCATCTGGTTGGTGGAGCAGCTCCAGCAGCGCGGTATTCGCGTTGGCGTAGTTTCTCGCGGCTACGGCGGTAAAGCGGCAAGCTATCCGCTCTTGTTGAATGCTGATACCGGTACTGCTGAAGCGGGCGATGAGCCGGTATTGATTCGCCAGCGTACCGGTGCACCAGTCGCCGTCTCACCATCTCGTAGCGATGCGGTTCAGGCTTTACTGGCTGCTAACGATCTGCAGATCATTGTCACTGATGATGGCCTACAGCACTATAAGCTGGCGCGTGATAAAGAAATCGTGGTGATTGACGGTGTGCGCCGTTTTGGTAACGGCTGGTGGCTTCCCGCCGGGCCAATGCGCGAGCGCGCCTCACGTTTACGTAGCGTGGATGCGATTATCGTTAATGGCGGCGTGGCCCGGCCGGGAGAGATCCCGATGCTGCTCCGTCCCGGACTGGCGGTGAATCTGCTGACTGGCGAACGTCGAAACGTCGTAGCATTCGACAATGTGGTGGCGATGGCAGGAATCGGTCACCCGCCGCGTTTTTTTGCCACGCTTGAGAGCTGTGGCGTGCAGCCAGTGAAAACGGTGGCCTTAGCCGATCATCAGGCATTGAATCAAAGCGACGTCGCTGCACTGGCGACGTCACAGCAAACCCTGTTGATGACCGAAAAAGACGCGGTAAAATGCCGGGAGTTTGCGCAAGCTAACTGGTGGTATTTACCCGTCGACGCCATAATGGCTGATGAACGCGCACAGCGGCTGCTCACGGAATTAGTCAAGCTGGCGCAACGTTAGTTTTGCCATACCGTTGCGCTGGAGCCCTTAATGGAGAACCTGCATGTCGGTATTGTCCCTCTCGCTTAAAGAAGCCCGCCATCTCCATCTTGCCGCGCAGGGGATGCTGAAAAAGCCCCGCCGTCGCGCGCGACCCGAAGATATTTTGCAGACTATCCAGCAGATGTCTTTATTGCAAATCGACACCATTAACGTTGTCGCCCGTAGCCCATACCTGGTGCTTTTTAGCCGCCTCGGCCACTATCCCCAGGGCTGGCTGGATGAGGCGCTACGTACTGGTGAACTGATGGAGTACTGGGCTCATGAGGCTTGTTTTTTACCGCGTAGCGACTTTTCGCTAGTGCGTCACCGCATGTTGACGCCGGATAAAATGGGTTGGAAGTATCATAAAGAGTGGATGGACGAACATGCTGAGAGCATTCAGGAATTGCTGAATCATATCGCTGAAAACGGCCCGGTCCGCTCAGCAGATTTCGAGCATCCGCGCAAAGGCACCAGCGGCTGGTGGGAGTGGAAACCACATAAACGTCACCTTGAAGGTTTATTTACCGCAGGCGAAGTTATGGTTGTCGAACGGCGCAATTTTCAGCGGGTTTATGACCTGATGCATCGGGTGATGCCGCACTGGAATGATGATCGGGATGGGCTTTCGCAAGAGCAGGCAGAAGACATTATGTTGCGCAACAGCGCCCGCAGCCTGGGGGTTTTCCGCCCGCAGTGGCTGGCGGATTATTATCGCTTGCGCCAACCCTCGCTACCTGGTTTGCTGGCGAAATGGCAGGAAGAAGGGCTGGTGGTATCGGTGAACGTAGAAGCGCTGGGTGAAATGTGGCTCCATCGCGATGCGCTAGCGCAACTGGAGTCAGCACCTGGCGGCAGGCTGTCTGCCAGCCATAGCGCCGTACTTTCGCCTTTCGATCCGGTCGTATGGGATCGTAAACGGGCCGAGCAGCTGTTTAACTTTAGCTATCGGCTGGAGTGCTACACGCCCGCACCGAAGCGCCAGTTCGGCTATTTTGTTTTACCGCTTCTGCACCAGGGAAAGCTGGTGGGGCGGATGGATAGCAAAATGCATCGCAAAACCGGGGTACTGGAAATTTTCTCACTGTGGCTGGAGGATGGCGTCAAGCTGACATCGGGGCTGGAGAAGGGATTAAAACGGGCGATTGATGATTTTGCCCGCTGGCAGGACGCGACGCAGGTGGCCTGCGGGCAGCTGCCGGCGGAACTCTTTACCGGGCAACGACAGGGTTGGGAAATTGACGCCGCCTGAGCCTGCGTGTGGTATGCTTCTGCGGAATCTATTCGGTCCATCTGGAGGAATCATGGATCATCGTTTACTTGAAATTATCGCCTGTCCGGTTTGTAACGGTAAGCTGTATTACAGCCAGGATAAGCAAGAACTGATCTGCAAACTTGATAGCCTGGCTTTCCCGCTGCGAGACGGCATTCCTGTACTGTTAGAAACTGAAGCCCGTCCGCTTGCTGTAGAAGAGAGCCAGTCATGAGCTTCGTGGTTATCATTCCCGCCCGTTTTGCTTCGACTCGCCTGCCGGGAAAACCGCTTCAGGATATCAATGGCAAACCGATGATTGTCCATGTGCTGGAGCGTGCACGTGAGTCCGGAGCCGACCGTATCATCGTTGCTACTGACCACCCGGACGTTGCCCGTGCGGTTGAAGCTGCCGGTGGTGAAGTATGTATGACGCGTGAAGATCATCAATCCGGTACCGAGCGCCTTGCCGAGGTGGTCGAGAAATGCGCCTTTAGTGACGACACTATCATCGTTAACATTCAGGGCGATGAGCCGATGATCCCGCCGGCGATAGTGCGTCAGGTCGCTGAAAATCTGGCCGCCAGCACCAGCGGTATGGCAACCTTAGCGGTACCAATTCACGATGCCGAAGAAGCGTTTAATCCGAATGCTGTGAAGGTCGTGATGGACGCTGCAGGCTACGCGCTCTATTTCTCCCGCGCCACCATTCCGTGGGATCGCGATCGTTTTGCTCAATCCCGCGAAACTATCGGCGACTCTTTGCTGCGCCATATCGGTATTTACGGCTATCGTGCCGGTTTCATTCGTCGCTACGTCAGCTGGGCGCCAAGTCCGCTGGAGCAGATTGAAATGCTAGAGCAGCTGCGCGTTCTGTGGTACGGCGAAAAAATCCATGTTGCGGTGGCTGAAGTGGTTCCGGGAACGGGCGTTGATACGCCGGAAGATCTGGAACGCGTTCGCGCAGAGTTGCGTTAATCTTTTCATCCCCTCCGTCTGGAGGGGATATATTCAGGCCGTTTTTCCATACTTTTTTGCGGCAATTTTGATCTCACCCGATGACAACCCCGTAGCAGACGCTCATTATGAAACCGGTAGTATTCATAGGGGTAATCTGAAATGGAACAGTTGCGTACCGAACTGAGCCATCTGCTTGGTGAAAAACTAAGCCGCGTGGAGTGCGTCAGCGAAAAGCCTTCGTCGGCGCTGTGGTCGCTATATGATGCTCAAGGAAACCCAATGCCGCTGCTGGCACGAAGTTTTACGACGCCAGGGATAGCGCGTCAGCTGGCGTGGAAAATCTCGACTCTTGCGCGTAGTGGAACCGTACGCATGCCGGTTGTCTATGGCGTAATGACGCATGAAGAGCAACCTGGGCCCGATGTCCTGCTGATTGAACGACTGCGTGGCGTTTCGGTTGAAGCGCCCGCCCGTACCCCGGAACGCTGGGAACAATTGCAGGAGCAAATCGTTGAAGCGCTACTGGCTTGGCATCGGCAGGATAGCGGTGGTTGCGTAGGGATGGTTGATAGCACTCAGGAAAACCTCTGGCCGCACTGGTATCGCCAACGGATTGAGGTGCTATGGAGCACGCTGAATCTCTATCAGGATACCGGCCTGACCATGCAGGACAAACGTATTTTGTTCCGTACTCGCGAATGCCTTGCAGATCTGTTTAAAGACTTTAATGATAACTGTGTTCTGGTGCACGGTAGCTTTACGCTGCGCAGCATGCTGAAAGATGCGCGTAGTGATCAGCTGCTGGCGATGGTGGGGCCGGGCATGATGCTCTGGGCTCCGCGTGAATTTGAGTTATTTCGTCTGGCCGATGGTGGGCAAGGAGAGCAGCTATTGTGGCACTATCTGCGTCGTGCGCCGGTAGCTGAGGCTTTTCTCTGGCGGCGCTGGCTGTATCTGTTGTGGGATGAAGTGGAAAACCTGGTGAATACCGGGCGCTTTGATCGCGCCCGTTTCGACCTTGCGGCAAAATCAATTTTGCCCTGGCTCGCCTGAGGATCCTTTTAACCACTGCCAGATGCGACCTAACGTTTCGTAGCCAACCCGATCGCTATGCATCAGCCATACGGGGGACGGAATTGCGCGTTCCCACGGATTGAGTGGTGACTCGATCGCCAACTGGTTGGCGGGGGCGGGTAAAGGATTCAGTCCGGCCTGACGAAAGAAAATCATCGCTCGCGGCAGGTGTGAGGCGGAGGTCACCAGCAGGAATGGGGCATCGCTAATCGCTTCTTTCACCGCAGCAGACTCTTCTTCAGTATCTTTGGGTTTATCCAGCACGATAATTTTGCTGCGCGGTATGCCCAGGCTCTCTGCAACTCTGGCGCTGGTTTCAGCGGAACTCATCGGGTTAGTTTTTGCTCTCCCGCCAGTAAAGATCAATTTTGCACCCGGGTTTGCATACCACAGGCGGATCCCCTCCGCTAACCGTGGCAAGCTATTGCTGATCAGGTTTGAACTGGGAGCCCACTCAGGGTTCCACGTGTAGCCTCCGCCGAGCACAACCACGTACTGCACGCGCTCTTCGCCGCGCCACGTCGGGTATTTATCCTCAATAGGTTTGAGCAAACTGTCGGCCACCGGTTGCAGGCTAAGAAGCAACAACAGTAGCCAACCGAGACTTACGCAGAGCTTGCCTGCGCGCTGGAAACGGCTAAACCACAGTAACGCTATCCCCAGAGCGATAAGCAATAACAGCAGGGGGAGCGGGAGCATCATGCCACCTAAAAACTTTTTCAGCGTAAAAAGCATGCCGGATGGTTCCTTTTTAACCATATAACCAAAGATATGCCCGGATCTTATAACAGATCGCTCCATTCTCCGCGCGGGTATGACAAAATAGCGGCTTTGTGTTGGCGTGTGGAGTCATCCGTGAAGGATCGTAATTTCGATGATATTGCTGATAAGCTTTCGCGCAATATCTACGGCACCACCAAGGGCCAGCTGCGGCAGGCGATCCTCTGGCAGGATCTGCAACCGCTGCTCAGCCAGATGGGGCCGGGACCACTGCGGGTTCTTGACGCGGGCGGCGGCGAAGGGCAAACGGCAATCAAAGTGGCGGAAATGGGTCACCATGTCACATTATGCGATCTTTCCGGCGAAATGGTGGCTCGTGCCCGACAGGCTGCCACTGATAAAGGTGTGATCGACAACATGCATTTTGTACAATGCGCAGCTCAGGATATTGAGCAGCATTTGGAAAGTCCTGTCGATCTGATACTGTTTCATGCGGTGCTGGAATGGGTAGCCGAGCCGCAGGCGATGCTGCGTACGCTGTGGTCAATTTTACGTCCCGGCGGCGCGTTGTCGCTCATGTTCTACAATGCTAACGGTCTATTGATGCGCAATATCGTTGTCGGAAATTTAGACTATGTGCAATTAGGTATGCCGAAAAAGAAAAAACGCACGCTATCGCCGGATTACCCGCGCGATCCGCAGCAGGTTTATGGCTGGCTGGAAGAAATTGGCTGGCAGATTACCGGTAAGACCGGCGTGCGAGTGTTTCATGATTATCTGCGTGAAAAACGCCAACAGCACGACAAGTTTGCGGCGCTACTGGAGCTGGAAACGCGCTACTGTCGCCAGGAGCCGTATATCAGCCTGGGTCGTTACATTCATGTCACCGCGCTTAAGCCGCAGATGCAAGGATAAACTATGAGTGAATTTTCCCAGACAGTCCCCGAACTGGTTGCCTGGGCCAGGAAAAATGATTTTTCTATTTCGCTGCCGGTCGACAGACTCTCTTTCCTGCTGGCGATTGCCACGCTGAACGGTGAGCGGATGGAAGGGGAAATGACCGAGGGAGAACTGGTGGACGCGTTCCGCCACGTCAGTGATGCGTTTGAGCAGACCAGCGAAACCATCAGCCAGCGTGCCAATAATGCCATTAACGATATGGTGCGCCAGCGTCTGCTGAACCGCTTTACCAGCGAAATTACCGAAGGCAATGCCATTTATCGCCTGACGCCTTTAGGCATCGGGATCACCGATTATTATATTCGCCAGCGTGAGTTTTCCACCCTGCGTCTGTCAATGCAGCTATCGATCGTTGCCGGTGAGCTAAAGCGTGCCGCTGACTCTGCAGAAGAGGGGGGCGATGAGTTCCACTGGCACCGTAATGTGTTCGCACCGCTGAAATACTCGGTAGCGGAAATATTCGACAGTATTGACCTGACTCAGCGAATCATGGACGAGCAGCAGCAGTTGGTGAAAGACGACATTGCTCAGCTGTTGAACAAAGACTGGCGGGCGGCGATTTCCAGCTGTGAACTGTTGCTGTCGGAAACCTCCGGTACTCTGCGCGAACTGCAGGATACGCTGGATGCAGCCGGCGATAAGCTGCAGGCAAACCTGCTGCGCATTCAGGATTCGACCATGGCCCGCGACGATCTTAACTTCGTCGATCGCCTGGTTTTCGATCTGCAAAGCAAGCTGGACCGTATCGTCAGTTGGGGCCAGCAGGCGATTGACCTGTGGATTGGCTACGACCGCCACGTGCACAAGTTTATCCGTACCGCGATTGATATGGATAAGAACCGCGTCTTCGCTCAGCGCCTGCGTCAGTCGGTTCAGACCTACTTTGATGCACCGTGGGCACTCACTCATGCTAGCGCCGATCGCCTGCTTGATATGCGCGATGAAGAGATGGCGCTGCATGATGAAGAGGTAACCGGGGAACTTCCTGCGGATCTTGAGTACGAAGAGTTTAACGAAATTCGCGAGCAGCTTGCGGCGCTCATCGAATCTCAACTGGCGATTTATAAAGATAAAGGCCTGCCGCTGGATCTCGGTCTGGTGGTACGCGAGTATCTGGCGCAGTATCCGCGCGCGCGCCACTTTGACGTTGCGCGAATCGTTGTCGACCAGGCGGTACGTTTGGGCGTAGCGCAAGCAGATTTCACCGGACTGCCAGCCAAATGGCAGCCGATTAATGATTACGGAGCCAAGGTACAGGCGCATGTCATCGACAAATATTGAACAAGTGATGCCAGTTAAACTGGCGCAAGCGTTGGCTAATCCGTTATTCCCGGCGCTGGATAGCGCCCTGCGCGCGGGCCGTCACGTCGGTCTCGACGAGCTGGATAATCACGCCTTTTTAATGGATTTTCAGGATTACCTGGAAGAGTTTTATGCTCGCTATAACGTTGAGCTGATTCGCGCGCCGGAGGGATTTTTCTATCTGCGCCCGCGTTCCACCACGCTTATCCCGCGTTCGGTGCTCTCCGAGCTGGATATGATGGTGGGTAAAATTCTTTGCTACCTCTATCTGAGCCCGGAGCGTCTGGCGAATGAAGGTATCTTCACCCAGCAGGAGCTTTATGATGAGTTGCTGACTCTGGCGGATGAAGCGAAACTGCTGAAGCTGGTGAATAACCGCTCCACTGGTTCCGACCTTGACCGCCAGAAACTGCAGGAAAAAATGCGCGCCTCGCTTAACCGCCTGCGCCGTCTTGGCATGGTGTGGTTTATGGGCCATGACAGCAGCAAATTCCGCATCACTGAATCGGTCTTCCGCTTCGGGGCTGACGTACGTGCTGGAGACGATCCGCGCGAAGCGCAACTGCGCATGATCCGCGACGGCGAAGCCATGGCGCTGGAAAATCGCCTGCAGCTCAATGATGAGAATGAAGAAAATCAGCCGGATAGCGGGGAGGAAGAGTAATGATTGAACGCGGTAAATTTCGCTCGCTGACGCTGGTTAACTGGAACGGTTTTTTTGCCCGTACTTTTGATCTCGATGAATTGGTGACCACGCTTTCGGGCGGTAACGGTGCCGGTAAATCCACAACCATGGCGGCTTTCGTTACGGCGCTGATCCCGGACCTTACGCTGCTACACTTCCGTAACACCACGGAAGCCGGGGCCACCAGCGGTTCGCGCGACAAAGGTCTGCACGGTAAGCTGCGCGCCGGGGTTTGTTACTCAGTGCTGGACGTTATCAACTCTCGTCACCAGCGCGTGGTGGTTGGGGTGCGTCTACAGCAGGTCGCTGGTCGCGATCGTAAAGTCGATATCAAACCTTTTGCGATTCAGGGCCTGCCGACCTCCATTCAGCCGACTCAGTTGCTAACTGAAACCCTTAACGAACGCCAGGCGCGCGTCGTTACGCTCAACGAGTTGAAAGATAAACTCGAAGCGATGGAAGGGGTGCAGTTCAAGCAGTTCAACTCTATCACCGAATATCACTCGCTGATGTTTGACCTGGGCGTGGTGGCTCGTCGCCTACGTTCGGCCTCGGACCGTAGCAAATACTATCGCCTGATCGAAGCCTCTCTGTACGGCGGGATTTCGAGCACCATCACCCGCTCGCTGCGCGACTACCTGCTGCCGGAAAACAGCGGTGTACGTAAAGCGTTTCAGGATATGGAAGCGGCGTTGCGCGAAAACCGCATGACGCTGGAAGCGATTCGCGTCACGCAGTCCGACCGCGATCTGTTCAAACATCTGATCAGTGAAGCCACCAACTACGTGGCGGCTGACTATATGCGCCACGCCAACGAGCGACGCATTCATCTCGACAAAGCGCTGGAATACCGGCGCGATCTGTTCACCTCGCGAGCACAGCTTGCCGCCGAGCAGTACAAGCACGTCGATATGGCGCGCGAACTGCAGGAGCATAACGGGGCGGAAGGCGATCTGGAAGCCGATTACCAGGCTGCCAGCGATCACCTGAACCTGGTGCAAACCGCTCTGCGTCAGCAGGAAAAAATCGAGCGCTATGAAGCAGATCTCGATGAACTGCAGATCCGTCTCGAAGAGCAAAATGAAGTCGTAGCGGAAGCGGTTGACCAACAGGAAGAGAACGAGGCTCGCGCCGAAGCCGCCGAGCTGGAAGTGGATGAGCTGAAGAACCAGCTCGCCGACTACCAGCAGGCGCTGGACGTGCAGCAGACTCGTGCGATTCAGTATAACCAAGCGCTGCAGGCGCTGGAGCGGGCAAAAGCCCTCTGCCATCTGCCGGACTTAACCCCGGAGAGCGCCGACGAGTGGCTGGAAACCTTCCAGGCGAAAGAGCAGGAAGCGACGGAGAAAATGCTGTCGCTGGACCAGAAAATGAGCGTGGCGCAAACCGCGCACAGCCAGTTCGAGCAGGCGTATCAGCTGGTGGCTTCGATAAACGGCCCGCTGGCGCGTAACGAGGCCTGGGACGTAGCGCGCGAACTGCTGCGCGATGGTGTCAATCAGCGTCATCAGGCTGAGCAGGCCCATGGGTTGCGCAGTCGCCTGACTGAACTTGAACAGCGCCTGCGTGAACAGCAGGATGCCGAGCGCCAGCTGACCGAGTTCTGCAAACGTCAGGGCAAACGCTACGATATCGACGAGCTGGAAGCCCTGCATCAGGAGCTGGAAGCCCGTATTGCTTCGTTGTCTGACAGCGTCTCTTCCGCCAGTGAACGGCGCATGACCCTGCGTCAGGAACTGGAGCAGCTGCAATCGCGCACCCAGACACTGATGCGCCGCGCACCAATATGGCTGGCAGCGCAGAACAGCCTCAACCAGCTTTGCGAGCAGAGCGGCGAGCAGTTTGAATCAAGCCAGGACGTCACTGAGTATCTCCAGCAGTTGCTGGAGCGTGAACGCGAGGCCATCGTAGAGCGTGATGAAGTCGGTGCCCGCAAGCGCGCTATCGACGATGAAATTGAGCGTCTCAGTCAGCCGGGCGGCTCTGAAGATCAGCGCCTGAATACGCTGGCGGAACGTTTTGGCGGCGAGCTGCTGTCAGAAATCTATGATGACGTTAGCCTCGACGATGCGCCGTATTACTCCGCGCTATACGGACCGTCCCGCCACGCGATTGTCGTCCCGGACCTGTCGCGCATTGCTGAACAGCTGGAAGGGCTGGAAGATTGTCCGGAAGATCTCTATCTGATCGAAGGGGATCCGCAGTCGTTTGATGACAGCGTATTCAGCGTTGATGAGCTGGAAAAAGCGGTTGTCGTTAAGATTGCCGATCGTCAGTGGCGCTATTCACGCTTCCCGACGCTGCCGCTGTTTGGCCGTGCTGCCCGCGAAAGCCGCGTCGAAACGCTACACGCCGAGCGTGAAAGCCTGTCAGAACGCTTTGCGACGCTGTCGTTTGATGTGCAGAAAACTCAGCGTTTGCATCAGGCGTTCAGCCGCTTTATCGGCAATCATCTGGCGGTGGCCTTCGAGGATGACCCGGAAGAAGAAATCCGCAAACTCAATACCCGACGTGGCGAGCTTGAGCGGGCGCTGAGCGCGCATGAAAGCGATAACCAGCAGAACCGGGTGCAGTACGAGCAGGCGAAAGAGGGCGTATCCGCGCTGAATCGCCTGTTGCCGCGTCTGAATCTGCTGGCCGATGATTCGCTGGCCGATCGCGTTGATGAAATCCAGGAGCGTCTTGACGAAGCGCAGGAAGCCGCGCGTTTCGTCCAGCAGCATGGTAATCAGCTGGCGAAACTGGAGCCGATGGTTTCCGTTCTCCAGAGCGACCCTGAGCAGTTTGAGCAGTTGAAAGAAGATTACGCATATTCGCAGCAGACTCAACGCGATGCGCGTCAGCAGGCGTTTGCGCTGACCGAAGTGGTGCAGCGCCGTGCCCACTTTAGCTACTCGGATTCAGCGGAGATGCTGAGTGGGAATAGCGATCTGAACGAGAAGCTGCGTCAGCGTCTTGAGCAGGCGGAAGCGGAACGCGCCCGAACTCGTGAAGCGTTACGTACCCACGCCGCGCAGCTCAACCAGTACAACCAGGTACTGGCGTCGTTGAAAAGTTCGTATGACACCAAAAAAGAGCTGCTCAATGACCTGCACAAAGAGCTTCAGGATATCGGCGTACGCGCTGATGCGGGTGCTGAAGAGCGCGCCCGTCTGCGTCGTGACGAGCTGCATGCTCAGCTGAGCAACAACCGTTCGCGGCGTAATCAGCTCGAGAAAGCGCTGACCTTCTGCGAAGCGGAAATGGACAACCTGACCCGCAAGCTGCGTAAGCTGGAGCGCGATTACTGCGAAATGCGCGAACAGGTGGTGAGCGCCAAAGCGGGCTGGTGCGCGGTGATGCGCCTGGTGAAAGATAACGGCGTAGAACGTCGTCTGCATCGCCGTGAGCTGGCTTACCTTTCTGCTGACGAGCTGCGTTCAATGTCGGATAAGGCGCTCGGCGCGCTGCGTCTGGCGGTATCGGATAACGAGCATCTACGCGATGTACTGCGTGTTTCTGAAGATCCGAAGCGTCCGGAACGTAAAATTCAGTTCTTCGTCGCCGTCTATCAGCATCTGCGCGAGCGTATCCGCCAGGACATCATCCGTACCGACGATCCGGTCGAAGCGATTGAGCAGATGGAGATTGAACTCAGCCGTCTGACGGAAGAGCTGACCAACCGCGAGCAGAAGCTAGCTATTAGCTCTCGCAGCGTGGCCAATATCATTCGCAAGACCATCCAGCGCGAGCAGAACCGTATTCGTATGCTCAACCAGGGGCTGCAGAGCGTCTCCTTCGGTCAGGTCAACAGCGTGCGTCTGAACGTCAATGTACGGGAGACCCACTCGACGCTGCTGGACGTGTTGTCTGAGCAGCACGAACAGCATCAGGACCTGTTTAACAGCAACCGTCTGACCTTCTCGGAAGCGTTGGCGAAGCTGTATCAGCGCCTGAACCCGCAGATAGATATGGGCCAGCGCACGCCGCAAACCATTGGCGAGGAGCTGCTCGACTACCGTAACTATCTGGAGATGGAAGTCGAAGTTAACCGTGGTTCTGACGGCTGGCTGCGTGCGGAGTCCGGGGCGTTGTCAACCGGTGAGGCTATCGGTACCGGGATGTCGATTCTGGTGATGGTGGTGCAGAGCTGGGAAGATGAATCCCTGCGCCTGCGCGGCAAGGATATCTCGCCGTGTCGTCTGCTGTTCCTTGATGAAGCGGCGCGTCTGGATGCCCGTTCTATCGCGACGCTGTTCGAGCTGTGCGATCGTCTGGAAATGCAGTTGATTATCGCGGCACCCGAAAATATCAGCCCGGAAAAAGGGACGACTTACAAACTGGTGCGTAAAGTGGTGAATAACCACGAGCATGTGCATGTTGTTGGGCTGCGTGGCTTTGCCCCACAGCTACCTGAAACGCTGCCGGGAACGGCTGATGCTTCGTAGGTCTATTCGGTGACCAGTCAAAGGGCGGCATGATGTCGCCCTTTTTGTTATCCGTTCGTGTATTTTAGGATTGTATAATCTTTTAACTTCTTTACATTTGGGAAGGCAAAAGCGTTTTCGTCTTCATATACTGAAAGTGAGCCCCAATTTTGCGGGCGGCAATGTGTTAACAGGGGGCAAGGGATGTTGCTAAAGAAATGGTATGGTCGTCAATTGTCGGTGCTCAGCCTGAGCCTGGCTTTTGCATTTGCTCCACTGTTCAATGTCCAGGCCGAAGAGCCTGAAGTTGTACCAACAGACAGCTCTGCAACTATCGGAGAGCTCTCTTCTGCGCTGGGCCAGAGCGAAGGCCAATCTGCGACGGTCGCCAAAATGGCCGGTGAGCAGGCGCTTCCCGCCGATGCGGCGATAAAAAGTCGTGCCGATATTCAGGTCGTTCTGCCGTCCGGTTATCAGCCGGTATTTATGAATCCACTGGTATCGCTGTATGCGGCCAGGGACATGAAACCGATGTGGGATAATCGTGAGGCGGTGCAGGCGTTTCAACAACAATTGGCTGAAGTCGCTATCGCCGGTTTTCAACCGCAGTTCACCAAATGGGTAGAGCTGCTGACCGACCCAGCGGTCAACGGCCTGGCGCGAGATATTGTCTTATCCGATGCCATGATGGGTTATTTGCATTTTATTAGCGGTATTCCGACGCAGGGTAATCGCTGGCTGTATGGTACTAAACCGTACACGATGTCGACGCCGCCGCTATCAGTCATTAATCTGTGGCAGCAGGCACTGGATAACGGTTCGCTACCGCAGTTTATCGCCGGTCTTTCGCCACAGCATCCGCAGTATGCCGCTATGCACCAGGCGTTATTAGCCCAGGTTGCTGATTCGCGTCCATGGCCGCAGCTCACCAGTAAGGCATCGCTGCGTCCTGGGGAGTGGAGCAACGATGCTGGCGCGTTGCGTGAAATTTTACAGCGTACTGGCATGCTGGATGATTCTGCCAAAATTGCTTTGCCTGGCGATGATGTTGTTAGCCCATCGGCTGAGAAAACGGCCAAAAGCAGCGGTCGCGGCGTTTACGATCGGCAATTAGTTGAAGGTGTTAAGCGCTTCCAGGCGTGGCAAGGTTTAGGGGCTGATGGGGTCATTGGCCCGGCAACTCGTGATTGGCTTAATGTTTCACCAGCGCAGCGTGCGGGCGTGCTGGCGCTGAATATTCAGCGTTTGCGCTTGCTGCCGGGCAATTTGTCGACCGGAATTATGGTCAATATCCCGGCGTTTTCGCTGGTCTACTACCAGGATGGCAGCCAGGTGCTGGCATCGCGGGTTATTGTTGGCCGTCCGGATCGCAAAACGCCGATGATGAGCAGCGCGCTGAACAACGTGGTGGTTAACCCGCCGTGGAATGTGCCGCCGACGCTGGCGCGTAAAGATATCCTGCCGAAGGTGCGCAATAATCCAGGCTATCTTGAGCAGCACGGTTATACGCTTATGCGTGGCTGGAACAGTAAAGAAGCGATTGATCCGTGGCAGGTTGATTGGGAGACCATAACGGCATCGAATTTACCGTTCCGCTTCCAGCAGGCGCCAGGTGCGCGTAATTCGCTGGGGCGTTATAAATTTAATATGCCGAGTTCGGATGCTATCTATTTGCACGATACGCCGAACCATAATCTGTTCCAGAGAGACGGTCGGGCTCTGAGCTCCGGATGCGTGCGCGTTAATAAAGCTTCGGAGCTGGCGAATATGCTGCTGCAGGATGCTGGCTGGAACGATGCGCGAATTTCAGATGCGCTCAAGCAGGGCAATACCCGCTACGTGAATATTCGCCAGAATATCCCGGTTAATCTCTATTATTTGACCGCCTTTGTTGGCACAGATGGACGTACACAATATCGAACAGATATTTACAATTACGATCTCACCGCGCGATCCAGCGCACAAATCCTGTCTAAAGCTGAACAATTAATCAGATAAATGAAGTAGTTCAACGGATTCGGTTGTCCTATCTTTGTGTGAAAATGGGCCTTGTTGTCTGCAAGGCCCGAGTTTACTGGGGTTGGGCTACCTTGACGTTGGCAATAATGCCCGGTAAGGTGCCTTTCGTGCGCCAGAAGTGCATATACATATAATCCTGCAAATGCGTGTGGCGGTAAGCAGCAAATTCTCTGTGGCTGATATTTATTAGCTGTCAGGGAGGTGAGCGCGTGCTGGCGGCTAACAGGCGGATTGCGGGAAAAGTATATTACGATTCATTTACCTGTAGACCTGATTATCATGGACAAATTTGACGCTAATCGCCGCAAACTGCTGGCGTTAGGTGGAGCTGCGCTCGGTGCTGCTGCCATTCTGCCTGCGCCGGCATTTGCCACCCTCTCGACCCCCCGACCGCGTATTTTGACGCTGAACAACCTGCATACTGGTGAATCACTCAAGGCGGAGTTTTTCGATGGCAGAGGCTATATTCAGGATGAATTAGCAAGACTTAATCATTTTTTCCGCGACTACCGCGCGAATAAAATTAAATCCATCGATCCTGGTTTGTTCGATCAACTCTATCGCTTGCAGGGATTAATAGGCACCAACAAGCCTGTCCAGCTCATCTCTGGTTATCGTTCCCTCGATACCAATGATGAACTTCGGGCACGAAGCCGTGGTGTGGCGAAGCATAGCTACCACACTAAGGGTCAGGCCATGGATTTCCATATTGAAGGCATTTCGTTAAGCAATGTTCGCAAAGCGGCGTTATCTATGCGCACAGGTGGTGTAGGATATTACCCACGTAGCAACTTTGTGCATATTGATACCGGGCCGGTACGGCACTGGTAACGAAAGGAGCATCATGAACTATCGTATTATTCCGGTTACCGCGTTCGCGCAGAACTGTTCTTTGATCTGGTGTGAACAAACCCGGCTGGCGGCACTGGTCGATCCTGGCGGTGATGCTGAGCGAATCAAACAGGAAGTGACGGCGGCAGGTGTTAGCCTGATGCAGATCCTGCTCACTCACGGTCATCTCGATCACGTAGGCGCCGCAGCGGAACTGGCACAACATTACGGCGTGCCGATTATCGGTCCGGAAAAAGAAGATGAGTTCTGGCTGGAGGGATTACCCGCACAAAGCCGGATGTTTGGTCTGGATGAGTGCCAGCCACTACAACCGGATCGCTGGCTGAATGAGGGCGATGTGGTTAGCGTGGGGAATATTTCCCTGCAGGTGCTGCATTGCCCAGGCCACACTCCCGGGCACGTGGTCTTCTTTGACGGTGCTTCCAGACTACTAATTTCAGGTGATGTGATTTTCAAAGGCGGAGTAGGGCGCAGCGACTTCCCGCGCGGCGATCACAATCAGTTGATCGAGGCGATAAAACGCAAATTATTGCCGCTGGGCGATGACGTGTCGTTTATTCCCGGTCACGGTCCTATGTCGACTCTGGGCTATGAGCGCCTGCATAATCCTTTTCTGCAGGATGAAATGCCGGTCTGGTAATGATGCCGGATTGAAGGATGTAAAAAAGGCCGCAGATGCGGCCTTTTGTTTTTTTAAGATGAGGTTACAGCACGGCAACAATCGCTTCGCACAGCGGTGCCATGTTGTCCGGTGTCATACCGGCGACGTTAATACGCCCGGATGCCACGGCGTAAATCGCGAACTCTTCACGCAGACGCAGTACCTGCTCTTTGGTCAGGCCGCTGAACGAGAACATACCGTTCTGCTGAATGATGAAGGAGAAGTCACGGCTGGCGCCTTTTTCCTGCAGAGTATTCACGAACAGTAGGCGCATACGCTGAATGCGCTGACGCATGTCAGTGAGTTCTTGTTCCCAGATGGCGCGCAGCGCGTCATTGCTGAGAATGGTCGCAACTACCGATGCGCCGTGAGCCGGTGGGTTAGAGTAGTTAGCGCGAATAACGGACTTCATCTGGCTGAAAGCACGGTCTACCGTTTCCTGGTCAGCAGCAACCAGCGTACAGGCGCCTACGCGCTCATTGTACAGGCCGAAGTTCTTCGAGTAGGAGCTCGCAACCAGCAGCTCTTTATGCAGCGCGGCAAACGCACGCAGGCCTTCAGCATCTTCTTCCAGACCACGAGCAAAACCTTGATAGGCGAAGTCAAACAGCGGCAGCCAGCCTTTCTCTACGGACAGCTGCGCCAACTGTTGCCACTGCTCCAGCGTTGGATCGATACCGGTTGGGTTGTGGCAGCAGCCGTGGAACAGAACGACATCGCCCGCCTGCGCTTCGTTCAGGCTGGCCAGCAGACCGTCGAAGTCAAGCCGGTGGTTAGCCGCATCGTAGTAAGCATATTCGCAAACTTCCAGCCCGGCTGAGTTAAATACGCTTTTGTGGTTAGGCCAGCTAGGGTTGCTCACCCAAATGCGTTTGGCATCGGTATTCTTCGCCAGGAAGTCTGCGGCAACGCGCAGGCCACCGGTACCGCCCGGAGTCTGGGCGGTACGCGCGCGTTTATCATTAATAATCGCGCTTCCTTTGCCAAACAGGAGCTCCTGGGTACAACGACCAAATTCTGGAATACCGTCAATGCCCAGATAATTCTTGGTGGTTTCATTTTCCAGCAGATATTGCTCTGCTTTTTTTACGCTGGTCAGGACTGGTGTCTTACCTGTTTCATCTTTATAAACACCAATTCCAAGGTTAATTTTTGTTGGGCGGTCATCGGCACGAAATAGATCGGCCAGGCCCAAAATAGGGTCGGCGGGGGCGGCAGTAATTTTTTCAAACATGACGAGGTTCCATTGTGATTACTGAAGGGAAATCCGCTATCAGGTTAACGGGAGTTCTGTGAATTGCCAACCGTTTGCGACAAAAAGCGAGAAGGTTTTCAAAAGTTACGATCTTCATCTTAGGAACGCAGAAAAGCAGGACCGAAGTCCTGCTTTTTAGGCATATCACGAAGGGGTGTACTGCTGATTAGAACTGGTAAACGATACCCACTGCAGCCTGGTCATCGGTAGCAACGCCAGCAGCTTTGGTGTAGTCGTTGTCGTCCAGCTGGTTGAATTTATACGCAGCGTAAACGTTCATGTTCTTGTTGAAGTAGTACCAGGTACCCACTTCGATGTATTTAACCAGGTCAGCATCGCCGCCGGAGAAACCAGCGCGTTCCTGCAGGTTCTTGCCTTTAGTTTGTACGTAGCCGATGGACGGACGCAGACCGAAGTCGAACTGATACTGAACGACAGCTTCGAAGTTCTGAGTTTTACCCGCGAAGTAGTTGCCTTCGTTTTCTGGGGTCATGTTATAGGTCTGAGAGTACATCACTGCAGCGTAGACGTTGTTTGCATCGTACTTAGCGGAGGTCGCCCATGCTTCAGCCTTGTCACCGTTACCATCAGCTTTCTGATCGCCAGTTCGGTTGGAGTTAGCATAACCTGCGGACAACGCTATGCCGTTTTCGAACGCGTAGGTTGCTGCGGTGCTGAAACCGTCGCCATTTTGTTTCTTAACGTCGCGAGTGCTGGCGTCATTTTTACCCTGGTACTGCAGCGCAAAGCTCAGACCATCAACCAGACCGAAGAAGTCAGAGTTACGGTAAGTTGCCACGCCATTGGTACGACCAGTCATGAAGTTGTCGGTGTAGTTCCAGCCATCGCCACCCCATTCAACCAGCATATCGGTTGCAGCTTCAACGTCGTAGATCGCGCCGTAGTTACGACCGTAGTCGAATGAACCGTATTCACCCGCTTTTAAGCCAGCAAAAGCCAGACGAGTTTTGGTGGTCTGTTTACCTTCAACATTAGACGCATCCATGTTGTATTCCCACTGACCGTAGCCGACCAGTTGATCGTTGATCTGGGTTTCGCCTTTCAGGCCGATACGAGCATAGGTGGTGTCTTCACTGCTGGTGTCGCCATTTGTAGTCCAAATGTGCTCGCCAACCATTTTTCCGTAAAAGTCCAGTTTGTTGCCGTTTTTGTTATAGATTTCTGCAGCGTTAGCTGCACCGGCTACCAGCAGGGCAGGAATTACCGCTGCCAGAATTTTGCGCTTCATCATTATTTATTACCCTCATTTATATTTTTATATGAACACTTGCCACTGCCGCCAATAAGTTCTGTCAATAAAAATTTACGGAACTATTGATGATAGTTTGGTGTCTGGAGGCATCTTTCCATCCAGAACAACGTTTCGCTAGCCGGAAAATGCTACCAATGTCGTATATGAGTAACCAAGAGAAACTGTGTGTAACTAAATGTGTATTTTAGGGAACTTTGTGAACTCAATCAACATTCCGCTTGGATTTACCGATAAAACTCATTTTTCATATATATCTATATGAATTAATTATGATTAATTTAGATAAGAGAGCATTCATGCATTTTTCGTCACTATTTTGCTTCTTTTTTATTCAGTTCCTGTCTTTGCAAGTTGTGCGGTCGCTGGTTGAAAAATGAGCAAAATAATCAGGTGGTTTGGCAGTTTATGAACATAAGGTGCGGTTTTTGTCTCCGCCGGGTACCGAAATAGTGCGTAACATAAATGTGAATAAACAAGGTTGATGTTTAAGTTTCCTGACAAAAGAGGTTGCTACTCCGCAGTGATGTAGGGTTCATGGGCATAATTTTATGCTGCTGATGAGTCTGATAAGACCGCGAGTCGGGCACATTTTTCGTCTTAGAATCGCCTATCCGACCCTCGTCACAATTCCGAATGACGGAATTATTTGTCCAGCAAAAGCATTATTTCTCTGATAACAACGATCGCTTCCCCGCAGCCATAATTTCTCTCGTTAACAATCACGAGGGGTTTGAAATGAGTAAAAAACTGATTGCAGTCTGCGCATGCCCGATGGGGCTGGCCCATACCTTTATGGCGGCGCAGGCGCTGGAAGAGGCGGCGATTGAAGCCGGATATGAAGTGAAAATTGAAACCCAGGGGGCGGATGGTATTCAAAACCGCCTGACGGCGCAGGATATCGCCGAAGCGACGTTAATTATCCATTCTGTCGCCGTAACGCCAGAAGACAATGAGCGTTTTGAGACCCGCGACGTCTATGAAATCACGCTACAGGATGCGATCAAAAATGCCGCCGGAATCATAAAAGAAATTGAAGAGATGCTTGCCGCAGAACAACAATAATTGTCGACAGGGATACACGTATGGCCATTAAAAAACGCAGTGCAACCGTTGTGCCTGGCGCATCAGGGGCGGCCGCGGTTATAAAAAATCCTCAGGCCTCCCGCAACACCTTCTGGGGCGAATTACCGCAGCATGTAATGTCGGGAATTTCGCGCATGGTACCGACGTTAATTATGGGCGGGGTGATCCTCGCCTTTTCCCAATTGATTGCCTATAGCTGGCTGAAAATTCCCGCTGACATCGGCATTATGGATGCGCTTAACAGCGGTAAATTCGACGGTTTTAACCTTTCATTACTCAAGTTTGCGTGGCTATCGCAATCTTTCGGCGGCGTGCTGTTTGGCTTTGCTATTCCGATGTTTGCTGCCTTTGTTGCTAACTCCATCGGCGGCAAGCTGGCGTTTCCAGCGGGGTTTATCGGCGGCCTGATGTCCACCCAGCCCACGCAACTGCTCAATTTTGACCCGACAAGCCTGCAATGGGTGACGAGCGCACCGGTGCCATCAACCTTCATTGGTGCGCTGATTATTTCGGTTGTCGCCGGGTATCTGGTTAAGTGGATGAACCAAAAAATCCAGCTTCCCGGTTTCCTGCTGGCGTTCAAAACCACCTTTTTACTGCCCATTCTCTCCGCAATTTTCGTCATGCTGGCGATGTATTACGTGATTACGCCGTTCGGCGGCTGGATCAACGGCGGCATTCGCGCCCTGCTGACGGCGGCGGGAGAGAAAGGCACGTTGATGTACGCGATGGGAATTTCGGCGGCAACGGCTATCGACCTCGGCGGCCCAATCAACAAAGCGGCGGGATTTGTGGCGTTCAGCTTCACCACCGATCACGTGCTGCCGGTGACCGCACGTTCTATCGCTATCGTTATTCCGCCAATTGGTCTGGGGCTGGCGACGATTATCGATCGTCGCTTAACCGGCAAACGCCTGTTCAGCGCCCAGCTCTATCCGCAAGGTAAAACGGCAATGTTCCTCGCCTTTATGGGGATCAGCGAAGGGGCGATTCCGTTCGCGCTGGAAAGCCCGATCACCGCTATTCCGTCGTATATGGTGGGCGCGATTGTGGGGTCGACCACTGCCGTCTGGCTGGGGGCAGTACAGTGGTTCCCAGAATCGGCTATCTGGGCATGGCCGCTGGTCAGCAATCTCGGCGTTTATATGGCGGGGATCCTGTTGGGGGCGGTGATTACGGCGCTGATGGTCGTCTTCTTACGCAATATGATGTACCGCAGAGGCAAGTTGCTGATCGAAAGCCTCTAATTTTAAGGGATTGCCATCATGACCTTACTTGCATCACTGCGCGAATGGCTAGAGGCGCAGCAACTGGATGCGGTGCTGATTTCGTCACGACAGAATAAGCAGCCGCATCTGGGGATCTCCAGTAGTTCTGGGTTTGTGTTTGTCAGCCGCCAAAGTGCGCATATCCTGGTCGATTCCCGCTACTACGCTGATGTTGAGGCACGCGTCAGCGGTTATCAACTTCACTTGCTCGGTGGCGAGCAGACGATGACGACCATCGTGAACCCGCTCATCGATGCCGAAAAACTGAAATCGGTGGGATTTGAAGGTGAGCAGGTTAGCTGGGAAACGGCGTGCGCATGGCAGGAGGCATTATCGGTCAGGCTGATGAGTGCCCCTCTCGATACGCTAAGACGGATTAAAACGGTGGAAGAAATCGCCTGCATTCGCGAAGCCTGTCGGATTGCTGATGTGAGTGCGGAACATATCCGCTGCTTTATTCAGCCAGGTCTGCGTGAGAGGGAGATAGCCGCCGAGCTGGAGTGGTTTATGCGGATGCAAGGGGCGGAAAAAGCCTCATTCGATACCATTGTCGCCAGCGGCTGGCGCGGTGCGCTACCGCATGGGAAAGCCAGCGACAAGCGCGTTGAGGCCGGGGAGTTTATCACCCTGGATTTCGGGGCGCAGTATCGTGGCTATTGCTCTGATATGACGCGCACGTTTTTGCTGCCCGGGGCAGGCGTGGCGCAAGAGAACCCGCTTTGGCCTGTCTATCAGATTGTGCTTGAGGCCCAGCTCGCGGCGGTAGCGGCGATTCGTCCGGGCGTGCGCTGTTGCGAGGTGGACGCCGCCGCGCGTCAGGTTATATCCGCAGAGGGCTATGGTGACTATTTTGGCCACAATACCGGACACGCCATTGGCATTGAGGTGCATGAAGACCCGCGTTTTTCGCCAGCGGATACCACGGTGCTGGAAGCGGGCATGCTGTTGACCGTCGAGCCTGGTATTTATCTTCCGGGAGAGGGCGGCGTGCGCATTGAAGATGTAGTGCTGGTGACGCAAGAAGGTGCCGAGGTGCTCTACGCCATGCCAAAAACCGTGTTACTGACAGGAGTTGCGTAATGGATTTATCGCTATTGAAAGCGCTGAGCGAGGCGGATGCGATTGCCTCCTCGGAGCAGGAGGTTCGCCAGATTTTACTGGCGGAAGCGGAGAGCCTGCATAAAGAGGTGCGTTTCGATGGTTTAGGATCGGTGCTGATCCGCCTGAATCAATCGGACGGTCCGAAAGTGATGATCTGCGCGCATATGGATGAAGTGGGATTTATCGTGCGCAGCATCTCGGCTGAAGGGGCGATTGACGTGCTGCCGGTGGGCAATGTGCGAATGGCGGCGCGTCAGCTCCAGCCGGTGCGCATCACCACTCGTGAGGGCGGCAAAATCCCCGGGTTGCTTGACGGCGAACGTAGCGGGAATGAGGTTGGCGCACTGCGCGTCGATATCGGCGCTCGCTCTTATGATGAGGTTATTCAGGCGGGGGTTTATCCAGGAGATCGGGTGACCTTCGACTCTGCACTTCAGGAACTGCCGCATCAGCGGGTGATGGGCAAAGCCTTTGACGACCGGCTGGGATGCTATCTGTTAATCAGCCTGCTGCGTGAATGGCATGCAGCGGAACTGCCCGCGGAAATCTGGCTGGTAGCCAGTTCCAGTGAAGAAGTTGGGTTGCGCGGTGGACAAACGGCGGCCCGTGCGGTCGCACCGGATGTCGCCATTGTGCTGGACACCGCCTGCTGGGCGAAAAACTTCGATTATGGCGCAGCAAACCATCGACAAATTGGCAAAGGACCGATGCTGGTGCTTGCCGACAAATCGTTAATTGCGCCGCCTAAACTGACCGCCTGGGTAGAGAGCGTCGCCGCAGAGATCAACGTGCCGCTTCAACTGGATATGTTCAGCAATGGCGGAACGGATGGCGGGGCGGTTCATCTGAGCGGAACCGGGATCCCGACGGTGGTGATAGGGCCAGCCACTCGTCATGGACACTGTGCCGTATCAATTGCCGATTGCCGGGACATTAACTGGACGCATCAACTCTTATCGGCCCTTATTACTCGTCTTACGCGCGAGACGGTGGTTCATTTGCAGGATTTCAGATGATTTCCTCGCGCTAATCAGGAGCGGTTATGTTAATGATTCAATTTCTCTGCCCGTTGCCAAACGGTCTGCACGCACGCCCCGCGTGGGAGCTGAAAGAGCAGTGCGGGCAGTGGCAAAGCGACATCACGTTTATCAATCATCGCCACAACGTGCGGGCGGATGCGAAAAGCTCGCTGGCGCTAATTGGTACCGGTACGTTGTTTAATGACAGCTGTAGCTTGAGCATTAACGGCAGCGATGAAGAGCAGGCCAGAAGATCGCTGGAGGATTATCTCCAGCACCGCTTTATTGACAGTGACAGCGTCCAGCCGACGGCCGCCGAACTGGCGGCGCACCCGCTGCCGCGCTCCCTGACTCGTCTAAACCCGGACGTACTGTACGGTACGGTGCTGGCAACCGGCGTTGGCTCGGGTGAGCTTGTTTTATGGCAGAGCGATAGCCTGGACTGCTTTCGGGCGATCCCGGCGAATGCGCAAGATAACACCCGGCTGGAACATAGTCTGGCGACGCTTGCGGAACAGCTTAATCAACAGCTGCGTGAACGTAACGGCGAGAGCAAAACCATTCTCAGCGCGCATCTGTCGCTTATTCAGGATGATGAGTTTGCGGGCAACATTCGCCGCCTGATGGTTGAACAGCAAAAGGGGTTGGGCGCGGCGATTATTGCCAATATGGAGGAGGTATGCGACAAGCTCTCGGCATCTGCTAGTGACTACCTGCGCGAACGGGTGAGCGATATCCGAGATATCAGCGAACAGCTACTGCATATCACCTGGCCCGAGCGGCGTCCGCGTAATGCGCTGGTCTTGAATCAGCCGACGATCCTTGTGGCAGAAGACCTGACGCCAAGCCAGTTTTTGAGTCTTGATTTACAGCATCTGTCCGGGATGATTCTGGAGAAAACCGGGCGCACCTCGCATACCCTGATTCTGGCTCGCGCCTCTGCCATTCCGGTGCTGAGCGGATTGCCGCTGGAAGCTATCGGACGTTATGCCGGTAAGCCTGCGGTGCTGGATGCTCAGTGCGGTGTGTTGGCGATTAATCCGGATGCCGCCGTCAGTGGTTATTATGCGGTCGCCCAAAATCTGGCGGGTAAGCGTCAGCAGCGGCAGGCGCGAGATGCCGCACAGCCCGGATTGTCGCGAGATAATCAGCGTATTGATATCGCGGCGAACATTGGCACTGCGCTGGAGGCCCCTGGCGCATTTGTTAACGGTGCTGAAGGCATCGGTCTGTTTCGTACAGAAATGCTGTTTATGGACCGCGACAGCGCCCCGGACGAGCAGGAGCAGTTTGAGGCCTACCAGCAGGTATTACTGGCGGCCGGTGAGAAAACGGTGATTTTTCGCACTATGGATATTGGTGGTGATAAAAATATACCCTATCTCAAGATCCCACAGGAGGATAACCCATTCCTTGGCTATCGCGCGGTGCGTATTTACCCTGAGTTCGCCGGATTGTTTCGTACCCAACTTCGTGCTGTCCTACGGGCGGCCACTTTTGGCAACGCGCAGTTGATGATCCCAATGGTCCACAGCCTCGATCAGATTTTATGGGTCAAGAGCGAGCTGCAAAAAGCGATAGCAGAGCTGAAAACAGAAGGCTTACGCCACGTGGAAGCTCTTGCGCTGGGCATCATGGTTGAAGTGCCTTCGGTTTGCTACATCATCGATCACTTCTGCGATGAGGTGGATTTCTTCAGCATCGGCTCGAACGATATGACGCAATATTTGTACGCCGTCGATCGTAACAATCCGCGCGTCTCAACGCTGTATAACCCGATTACGCCCTCATTCCTGCGTATGCTACAACAGATTATCCGCGTGGCACATCAGCATGGAAAATGGGTTGGCATATGCGGCGAGCTGGGCGGTGAACGCCGTTATTTGCCACTGCTTCTCGGGCTGGATTTGGATGAGCTCAGTATGAGCAGTCCGCGTATTCCGGCAGTGAAAAGCCAGCTGCGTCAGCTCGATAGCCAGGCCTGCCGGGAGCTGGCGTTGCGGGCGTGCGAATGCCGCAGTGCGCAGGAGATCGAAGAATTGCTCAATCAGTTCGCGCCGCAAGACGATGTTCGTCCACTGCTGGCGCGGGAAAATATCTTCGTCGGCGAAGCGCTCGCCAACAAAGAGCAGGTCATTCAGTTCCTGTGCGGTAACCTCGGTGTTAACGGGCGTACCGAACATCCGTTTGAGCTGGAAGAGGATGTCTGGCAGCGTGAGGAGATTGTCACTACGGCGGTCGGGTTTGGCGTGGCGATACCGCATACAAAATCACAGTGGATTCGCCACTCCAGCATCAGCATTGCTCGCCTCACTCAGCCCATCGACTGGCAGTCAGAAATGGGAGAGGTGGAGCTGGTCATTATGCTGACGCTCGGTGCTGACGAAGGTATTAATCATGTGAAGGTCTTTTCGCAGCTGGCACGCAAACTGGTGAATAAAAACTTCCGTCAGTCGCTATTTGCTGCTGAAAATGCCGAAAGTATTTTGGCGCTGCTGGAAGCTGAGTTGACCTTCTGATACTGAAACTCCGGCTTTACTGGAACCGAGCGCAGTAATCCCCCGGCGTCAGGCCAAACTGGCGCCGGAAAAGGCGGCTAAAATAGTCGCTGTCGTGATATCCGCACCGCTGTGCCACTTCGCTGATCGGCAGATGATACTTCTGTAGAATAATGCGCGCTCTGGACATTCGTACCCAACGGACATATTCCACAAAACTCATCGTTCCATGCTGAGCAAAAAGCTTAGATAGATGGTTTGGCGTAATATTGAAAAACTGCGCCACGCTTTCGCGGCTTAGCGGCTGGGCATAGTTATCCTGCACCCAGTTACACATGCTGTGATAGAGAAATTCCGAACGCGGGCGATGCGTATCAGGACCCGCATTCACCACGCCCCGGCACAGATGCAACAGGCTGAGCACCAGTGGTTGAATGATATCCTGGAGCTGAGGGGAGCGGCTGAGGTGAGTTAGCGCAGTAAGCATGGCCTCACCTTCGCCGCGCTGCGGGTGCGGCAGTTCAATCCGGCGCACCGGGCGCAATAGAGACGCAGTGCGGTTATCGTAAAACGACAAGCCCAGCCAGGCCGGAGCAAACACCAGGCTTAGCAGCATCACGGGCTTATCGCTGATGGGCAGGTTGGCCGCCCGGGCGGGAATAAACAACATTTCGCCTTCGGTGAGGCTGTGCTGCTGTTTCTCCAGTTGATTGCCGTATTCGCCGCGCAGGACGATATCAAGGCGTGGAAGCTCGATGCACAAGCTCCCCGTTGGCAGCGATACCGGTTGGGTGGCAAACCACACGCGGCCCAGGCGCTGCGGGTTAAGTACAAGGCCGCTGAAGAGATCGGCAAAAAATTGTTGATCTGCTGGTAAGCCTGGTTCTTTCATCGCCCGCTCTCATATGATAACTGCATTAATTATTTGAACTTTTTCACTTTACTCCCACCAGGTGAAATTTCAAATTGCAGAATTTTACGTTAATAGATACGGGATGCATCAACGAAAAAGGCCAGCTTGCGCTGGCCTTTGGCTGTCGTGAAGATAAATCAGAATGTTGCGTTACGCGGGGTACGCGGGAACGGGATAACATCACGCACGTTCTGCACGCCGGTCACGTAAGCGATCAGACGCTCGAAGCCCAGACCAAAGCCTGAGTGCGGCACGGTGCCGTAACGACGCAGGTCGCGATACCACCAGTAGTCTTCTTTATTTAGACCCATTTCCGCCATGCGCGCGTCAAGCACGTCCAGACGTTCTTCACGCTGGGAGCCGCCGATTATTTCACCGATGCCCGGAGCCAGAACGTCCATGGCGGCGACGGTTTTACCATCTTCGTTAAGACGCATATAAAACGCCTTGATCTCTTTCGGGTAGTTTTTGACAACCACCGGCGCTTTAAAGTGCTCTTCCGCAAGATAGCGTTCGTGCTCGGAGGAGAGATCCACACCCCAGTACACCGGGTTTTCAAACTGCTTACCGCAGTTTTCCAGGATGGTGACCGCGTCAGTGTAATCGACCTGAGCGAAATCAGCGGAAACGAAACGCTGCAGACGATCGACCGCGTCTTTATCCACACGCTCGGCAAAGAACTGCATGTCGTCAGCGCGCTCGGTGAGTACCGCCTGGAAGACATACTTCAGCATCGCTTCCGCCAGACCTGCTACATCGTTCAGGTTAGCAAAGGCGACTTCCGGCTCCAGCATCCAGAACTCTGCCAGGTGGCGGCTGGTGTTGGAGTTTTCGGCACGGAAAGTCGGGCCGAAGGTGTAGATTTTTGACAGCGCACAAGCATAGGTTTCGCCGTTCAGCTGGCCAGAAACGGTCAGGAACGACTCTTTGCCAAAGAAGTCTTTATCGAAATCAACCTTTCCCTGATCGTTGCGTGGCAGGTTTTCCAGATCCAGCGTCGAAACGCGGAACATCTCGCCAGCACCTTCAGTATCGGAAGCGGTAATCAGCGGGGTGGAAACCCAGAAGAATCCCTGCTCGTCAAAGAAACGGTGCAGCGCCTGTGCCAGAGTGTGACGCACGCGGGCAACCGCGCCAATCAGGTTGGTACGCGGGCGCAGGTGAGCGACTTCGCGCAGGTACTCGATGCTGTGGCGTTTTGCCGCCATCGGGTAGGTATCCGGGTCTTCAACCCAGCCGGTGACTTCAACGTTGCTGGCCTGAATTTCAAAGCTTTGGCCCTGGCCCTGAGAGGCCACGACTTTACCGGTGACGATGACCGAGCAACCGGTGGTCAGGCGCAGCACTTCCTGATTGTAATTGGGAAGAGAATTACTGATGACGGCCTGTACAGGATCAAAGCAGGAACCGTCATAGACGGCGAGGAAAGAAAAGCCAGCTTTAGAATCTCGGCGGGTACGCACCCATCCGCGCACGGTGACTTCGCTGTCAACGGCAACGCGGCCCTGGAGTACGTCGGCTACAGGCACAACGCTCATAATAGTCTCTCTTTATAGTCCAATAGAAAAATCTGTATCCCCCTTCAGTGGGGGGGATATCTATGTTACCTGTCATCTTCCATCAGACAAGTAGATTTCGCACGAGGAGGGGGAGTTTTAGTAAATAAATGGCGAGAGCGCTTTAATTTCTCACTCTTATACGAATGGCGAGGAAGTCATTCAATCATCACCGTCATCTCTTGCTTGGCGTTTTGCATCGAAACAATGGTTCTGAACGACTTAATATTTCCCGAGGCGAAAAAAAGATCACGAGTCAGAACCTCATATTCCGCCATGTCGCGGACGTTAACTACCAGCAGAAAATCAAAATCTCCCGTGACATAGTAAACCTGCTGAACCTGTGGGCAGTTAACAAACCTTTGTTTGTCCTCTTCTAATAAGTCGAGCCGTTCATTTTCAATGGTCACCTGCACCATGATGGTGATAGGGCGACCCACTTTGCTGGCATCCACTATGCTGACGTTAGTTTTAACCACACCCGCTTCTTCCAGTGCAGCAATACGTCGATTGACCGCTGAAGGAGAAAGGCTGACGAGATCAGCAATTTCTCGCTGTGAGAGCCGATTGCTATGCTGCAAATGTTGCAGAATTTTTTTATCCCAGGCGTCGAGTTTCATAACTGCGTTACCCTCAATTATTGTGAGATACATCACCTCATGCAATTTTGTTGCGTCTCAACCCTTATTAAGGGTGAATATTGCGTATTAAGAGGCAATTTTGCGTCATTTAATTGCCCTGCGCAGTGTACCATCTTGATGAGTGAGGGAAAGAGGTGAATGAATGATTTTATCTTTGCTTCTTATTATCCACATTGCATTGCAGATTATTTTGTAATGTCTGTAACTGAACGTCTTTTTTATTATGCGGAACCTTTTTCTTTTTTATTCTCAGAGCAGGGTTGCGCTATAAAGATGTTACCAGCGGCTTATGAACATGGAGATGAAGGTATATTTATGATGGATGTTATCAAGTGCCAATTAAATCCACGAAGAAAAATATATGGCGAGGGCGTCGACCTTAGCTTGTTGAATGAATCTGTTGGCCATGAGGTTCTGGCGTTTCATAAGAAATTTCCGGGCTATTGTGTCACCCCTTTACGTAGTTTACCGCATCTTAGTAAACGTTTAGGGCTTAGCTCAATTCATGTGAAAGATGAATCTCAGCGTTTTGGTCTTAATGCATTTAAAGGTTTGGGTGGCTCTTATGCGGTTGGGAAATATCTGGCAGAAAAATTAGGTCAGAATATTAATACACTATCGTTTTCTTCATTAAATTCTCCTGAAATTAAGGCAAGGATAAAAGATATCGTTTTTGTTACGGCTACCGATGGCAATCATGGCCGTGGGGTTGCATGGGCTGCAGAACAGCTGGGACTGCAGGCGGTAGTGTATATGCCAAAAGGCTCATCGCTTATCCGTGCACAGAATATTCGCCACCATGGTGCCGAATGTTCGATAACCGATCTTAACTACGACGATACCGTCCGTCTGGCCAATAAAATGGCACAAGAAAAAGGCTGGGTATTGTTGCAGGATACCGCCTGGCAGGGATATGAACAGATCCCTACCTGGATAATGCAGGGTTATATGACACTGGCTATTGAGGCCTGGGAGCAGCTCACGAAAAGCGGAGCTCCGCTGCCAACGCATCTTATTTTACAGGCTGGGGTCGGTTCTTTTGCTGGCAGCATCATGGGCTACTTCCTTGAGAAAATGAAAGCTCGAGCTCCCAAAATCATTATCGTTGAACCACATAAAGCAAACTGTCTTTACCGTTCCTCCGTCGTTAATGATGGACAACCACATAGCGTGGGCGGCGATATGGCAACGCTGATGGCGGGGCTAGCCTGTGGCGAACCCAATATTACCAGTTGGCCGATGATTCGTGATTACGCATCCTGTTTTATCTCTGCTGACGATAGCTTAGCGGCTAACGGGATGCGTATTCTGGCTTCTCCTCGACCAGGAACTGATGCTCCCTTTATATCAGGGGAGTCGGGCGCTATTGGTACTGGACTTCTCTATGAATTAATGAGTCGTGAAGACTATAGGGGGATTATCGAAGCTTTGCAGCTTAATACGGACTCTCATGTTTTGTTAATTAGTACAGAAGGTGATACCTCTCCGGATATCTATGAGGATATTGTCTGGTTCGGTCGTAACGGTTGAAGCAGCAGCCGTAGTTGATAAAAGGGCCATTTCCTACCCTACAGGCCCTAATAAAAACGTTCTGGTAATAAATAAAATATGCCACAAGGCATAATAAATAAGAGAACACTATCGATGAAAAATAATACGGCTCCGATAAGTAATGAATTAATAGATCCGAAAAAATGGCATGGTGAGGATACCATTTGGGTATTGGGGTTATTTGGCACAGCAATCGGTGCCGGGGTGCTTTTCTTACCCATTAATGCTGGGATAGGCGGCTTTTGGCCACTGCTTATTGTATTTGCACTAGCTTTTCCCATTACCTATTTAGCACACCGTGGACTGGCTCGCTTTATTTACTCATCCAATACACCCGAAAGTACTATAACTGATGTGATTGGTGAGCATTTTGGCTTACGGGCTGGTAAGATTTTTACCATTATCTATTTTTTCGCCATTTATACCATTCTGATTATGTATGCGGTGGCGATAACCAATACTGCACAGAGTTTTATAACCCATCAGTTAGGTCTGTCGGAACCGCCTCGAGCGCTGGTCTCCCTGGTGTTGATACTTGGGCTGATGTTTATTGTTCGCCTCGGACAGCGGCTGATTATGCGAGTGATGGGTACTCTGGTATATCCCTTTATCGCTTCGCTGATTTTTATGGCGCTCTTTCTTATTCCGCACTGGAACGGCGCGATTCTTGACAGTGTGGACCTAAGTTCCACAACCACCGGGCAAGGTGTTCTACTGACGTTATGGATGACTTTCCCGGTACTGGTCATGTCGTTTAACCACTATCCGATTATTTCACCCATGGTGGTTCGCCAGAAACAACTTTATGGTGTCGCCGCCGCCGATGCTAAATGCGGGCAGATCCAGCGCCGTGGGATTTTGCTGATGGTTGGTGTGGTACTGTTTTTTGTTCTGAGCTGCGTTTTAAGCCTGTCGCCACAGCAACTGGCTGAAGCAAAAGCGCAAAACCTGTCGATTCTTTCTTATCTCGCCAACCATTTTGATACCCCGGTTATTGCCTGGCTGTCGCCGGTAATCGCCTTCGTCGCGATTACCAAATCATTTTTAGGCCACTATATCGGTGCTTATGAATCCTTGCGTGACATGATTATCGAAGCCGCAGCAAGCAGAGATAAAAAGCCGGGAATCAAAACGGTCAATGCTGCAATCTTCGTTTTCATGATTCTGACCTGCTGGTTTGCTGCTTATAAAAATCCCAGCATCCTTGGCATTATCGAGAGCATCAGCGGCCCCACCGGTGCAGCAATCCTGCTACTGCTGCCGATGTACGCCATTCACAAATTGCCGGTACTCGCTCCCTACAGAGGCAAAATCAGCAACGTCTTTGTCACCGTTATCGGCCTGATTACCGTCTCGGCCATTTTTTATGGAATGGCCCGCTAACCACACGTTAACCGAGAGATATTTATATGAGTCAGCATCTGGAAATAAACGGCCAACGGTTTGTCGAGTCACTCTTTGAGTTGGGCCAGCATGGCGCGCTGGAAGGTGGGGGCGTATGCCGGCTGGCGGCGACGCCGGAAGATAAAGCAGGAAGAGATTTTGTTGTCGATAAAATGCAGGCGCTTGGATTAAGCGTGAAAATTGATGCAATTGGTAACGTCACCGGTATTTACGCCGGGCAGCAGGAGTTGCCGATGGTCATGATGGGCTCACATATCGACACCGTGGGAACCGGAGGATTATACGATGGCAATTATGGCGTAATGGCCGGGCTTGAGGTCATCGCGACGCTGAAGGAGGCGGGTATCCGCCCGCTGCGTCCGCTTGCCGTCACTTTTTTTACCAATGAAGAAGGGGTTCGCTTTCAGCCGGACATGATGGGAAGCGTGGTCTTCGCCGGCGAGTATCCGCTGGAAACTGCTTTAGCAGCGAAAGACCTGGACGGTATTACGCTTGATGAGTCCCTGAGCGCGATAGGCTATAAAGGCGACCTTGTGCCGGGCGATATGGTCGTTGATAGCTATATTGAGCTGCATATTGAACAAGGGCCGATTCTGGATAAAGAAGGAACGAATATCGGCGTCGTCACCGGCGTTCAGGGAATTTCATGGCATGAATTTACGCTGACGGGCGTTTCCAACCATGCAGGAACTACGCCGATGGCAATGCGCCATGACGCAGGTTTTGCCGCTGCGAAGATTGCCGTGTTTGCCCGAGAACTGGCACAGAAGTTTGCGGGGGACCAGGTGTCTACCGTTGGGCATATGACCTTCAAACCCAACCTTATCAATGTTATCCCCAATCACGTGGTGATGTCAGTGGACTTACGCAATACCGATAATGAGGAATTAAAGCGTGCGGAAAGACAACTGCTAAGTTTTGTTGAAAAAACGGCGCAAGAAGAGGGCATAAGCATTACCACGCGCTCTTTGGTGCGATTTAATCCGGTCATTTTTGCTGATGAAATCGTTGCTGCTGTTGAAAAAGAGGCGCAGATACAGGGATTAAGCCATCGTCGATTGCCGAGCGGGGCAGGGCACGACGCGCAGTTTATGGCTTCTGTCTGCCCGGCTGGGATGATCTTTGTGCCATGCGTTGGCGGCATCAGTCATAACGTTGAAGAACATACTGAATCTCACGATCTTATCGCCGGGGCAAATGTGCTGTTACAGGTGGTACTCAAACGTGCCGAAAGATCCCTTTGAAAGGAGCTAAAAATGAATCAGGAACAATTAAAACAGCAGCTTATTGCATGGCGTCATCACTTGCATGCACATCCGGAAAGCGCTTTTGAAGAGATCAAAACGTCGGCGTTTATTGCTGAAAAGCTTGAAAAAATGGGTATTGAAGTACACAGAGATATCGGTAAAACCGGGTTGGTCGGCATTTTAAAATGCGGCGATGGCGACGGTGTTATCGCTATCAGGGCCGATATTGATTCCATTCAGCTTACCGAGCAGGGCGATGTATCCTATCGTTCACTCAGATCTGAAAGAATGCATGGCTGCGGTCACGATGGTCATACCTGTATCGCGCTGGGGGCGGCGCAACTATTGCTACAACGGAAAAACTTTAACGGCACAGTGTGTTTTGTCTTCCAGCCTGCGGAAGAACCGGGCTACGGTGCCAGAGCGATGATAGATGATGGGCTTCTGGAAAAATTTGGTATTCAGGAAATTTACGGTCTGCACAATATGCCGGGGATGAAAGCCGGGACCATTGCGACACGCGTCGGTGGGATTATGGCCAGTGAAGACAATTTTGTTATTCGCATTAAAGGGCAGGGTTCACATGCCGCGCGTCCGCATATGAGCAAAGACCCGCTGGTTATCGCTGCAGAAATTATTCTTGCGCTGCAAACCATCGTCTCCCGGAATATGGATCCCAACGTTCCGGCAGTAGTTTCTTGTACCGAACTGCATACCGACGGCATTCGTAACGCAATTCCAACTCATGTTGAAATTAAAGGCGATACTCGTAGCTATTCTCCACAGGTGCAGAAACTACTGGAGGAGCGGATGCGTACTATTAGCGAGGCAATTTGTGCTATGCACGGTGCGCAATGTGAGTTTTCTTATACCCATGAATTTGCGCCGACGGTTAACTGGCAGTCCTGCGTGGACGTGGCGGTTAATGCAGCCAGAGGGGTCGTAGGGGAAAAAAATGTCGATGGCAATGTACAGCAGATGATGATTTCTGAAGATTTTGGCGCTTTTTTGCAGGCGATACCCGGGTGCTTTGTCTTTTTAGGTAATGGCGACGAGTCAGATGCTAAAGGAAATATTCCGTTGCATAACGCCTGTTACGATTTTAATGATGAGATTTTACTAACCGGTGCGGAATATTTTGCCGAAGTTATCCGAACCCGTTTGCCGCAATAAACCGCGATTAATAAAAATTACGTCCGCAGTTGCGGACGTAATTTCCTTTTTAAACTTAGCTGGCCTTTTTAACTGGCGGCAGGTCAAAGGCCTTGCGTAGAGCGCGTACGAAGGCTTTATCGTGGCAAATGGTTTTCCCCGGGCTGTCGGAAAGTTTCGCCACCGGCTTACCGTTGCACTCCACTAGCTTGATAACGATATTCAGAGGTTTAACCTGCGGAATATCGCAGGTCAGACGGGTACCGATACCAAAGCTCAGATTCACCCGCGATGAGAAGTGGCGATATAAGTCGACCGCTTTCGTCAGGTCGAGATTATCGGAAAACACCAACACTTTACTTAGCGGATCAATGCCCAGTTTTTGGTAGTGGGCAATTGCTTTCTCGCCCCATTCAACCGGGTCTCCGGAATCATGGCGTAGTCCCTGATAGCGGGTCGCAAATTCCGGGCCGAAATCACGCAGGAAAGCATCCATTGTAATGCAGTCGGTCAAGGCGATACCCAACTGGTCAGGATACTCTTCCAGCCAGGCGGCGAGAGCGGCGCGTTGGCTACTGGCAAGATTTGGGCTGATTTGCTGATGCGCCTGGAACCATTCATGCGCCTGGGTTCCCATCGGCGTAAGGTCCAGACGACGCGCAAGATCGTAGTTGCTGGTGCCGACAAACCACGTCTCCTGCTGCAAGCGCTTAACAATGGCCTGCTGCACTTCGCGCGAAAATCGGCGGCGGGTACCGAAATCCATCAGGCGGAAGCCGGACATATCAATATCCGCGGTGAAATGGTTGAAATCGGTAAGCTTTTGCTCGAGGGTTTCCAGCGCTAAATCAACGCTAATTTCAGGCGAACGATAACGATGGACCAGCTCGCTTATCACCGCCAGCAGCGGAACTTCCCACATGATAACTTCACGCCATGGGCCTGAGAGGCGAATATTGAGCTTACCGTTATCATTAGTGACGGAAACCTGGCGCGGGTCATAGCGGAAGTTGCGCAGCCAGTCGAGGTAGTCTTGCGAAAAGAATGGCAGGCTCGACAACCAGTGATATTCATCGTCCTGTAGCTTCAGGTCGCGCATCGTCTCAACCTGTTCGCGAATCGCATCGGCATAGATGCCGAGCAAATCGTCCCCACGGCAGCGGAACTCTGCCGCGACCTGTACATCATTGTAGCGGTGAAAGACAGCCTGCTGCATGTGCAGCTTGTAGGCATCCGTATCAAGCAGCGAGTGCAGTACAGGAGAAGTGAATTGGGTCATGGTGCGCAGTAGCATCCTCTCACTGGAGCGTTTCCATCAAAACCAAAGCGGTAAAAAGGAGCCGGAGTATACCTGTAATACCCGACTCTGTCCCGCGGCGACGGCTGATGACGACGCTGACGGTCATTTGCGAGGCCTAGTTTAATATATTGAACACGCATCACACCACAAGCTTTGCGCCTGGTCGAGTGCATTTCGTGCCTCTGATGTTATCAAAATGTAGCAATTTTCATGTTTGGCATTGAAAAGATGAAGATTCTGCATAGCGAGATTTGCGCAACAGGAATAGACTGAGTCGACACTTTACAGGACATGCTAAAGGTTTTTTATGACACAACAGCCCCAAGCCAAATACCGCCACGACTATCGTGCGCCGGATTATCTGATTAGCGATATCGATTTGACCTTTGACCTGGACGCCGCGAAAACCGTTGTGACGGCTGAGAGCAAGGTCTCCCGCCATGCGGCTACGTCTGATGTGCCATTGCGTCTGGATGGCGAAGACCTGACGTTGGTTTCTCTGCAGGTTAACGGTCAACCGTGGAGCGACTATAAGGAAGAAAATAACCAACTGGTGATTAGCGGGTTGCCGGAACATTTCACCCTGACCATCGTCAACGAAATCAGTCCGGAGGCTAATACTGCGCTGGAAGGGCTGTATCAGTCAGGCGAAGCGCTTTGTACCCAGTGCGAAGCGGAAGGCTTCCGCCATATAACCTGGTATCTGGACCGCCCGGACGTTCTGGCGCGCTTCACCACCAAAATCATTGCTGATAAAGCAAAATATCCGTTCCTGCTCTCCAACGGCAACCGCGTGGCCCAGGGCGATCTGGAAAATGGCCGTCACTGGATCCAGTGGCAGGACCCGTTCCCGAAACCGTGCTACCTGTTTGCGCTGGTGGCTGGTGATTTCGATGTCCTGCGCGATACCTTCAAAACCCGCTCCGGGCGCGAAGTGGCGCTAGAGTTGTACGTTGACCGCGGCAACCTTGACCGGGCGCCATGGGCGATGACCTCGCTGCAAAACTCCATGAAGTGGGATGAAACGCGCTTTGGTCTCGAATATGACCTCGATATCTATATGATTGTCGCCGTTGACTTCTTCAATATGGGGGCAATGGAGAATAAAGGGCTTAACGTCTTTAACTCCAAGTACGTGCTGGCGCGTACCGATACCGCGACCGATAAAGATTATCTGGATATCGAGCGCGTGATTGGTCACGAATATTTCCATAACTGGACCGGTAACCGCGTGACCTGCCGCGACTGGTTCCAGCTCAGCCTGAAAGAAGGCCTGACCGTTTTCCGCGATCAGGAGTTCAGCTCTGACCTTGGCTCGCGAGCGGTTAACCGCATCAATAACGTGCGCACCATGCGCGGTATGCAGTTCGCTGAAGACGCCAGCCCGATGGCGCATCCGATCCGCCCGGATATGGTTATCGAAATGAACAACTTCTACACCCTGACGGTGTATGAAAAAGGCGCGGAGGTTATCCGCATGCTGCACACTCTGCTGGGTGAAGAAAATTTCCAGAAAGGGATGCAGCTGTACTTTGAACGCCACGACGGCAGTGCAGCCACCTGCGACGATTTTGTCCAGGCGATGGAAGACGCCTCTAACGTTGACCTGTCCCACTTCCGCCGCTGGTATAGCCAGTCCGGGACGCCGATTGTTACCGTCCATGACGACTACAACCCGGAAACGGAACAGTACACGCTGACTATCAGCCAGCGTACGCCGCCAACGTCGGAACAAGCAGAGAAGCTGCCGTTGCACATTCCGTTCAATATTGAGCTTTACGACAACGAAGGCAAAGTGATCCCGCTGCAGAAGGGTGGACACCCGGTACATCACGTGCTGAACGTCACTCAGGCAGAGCAGACTTTTGTTTTTGACAATGTCTACTTCCAGCCGGTGCCGGCGCTGCTTTGCGAGTTCTCCGCACCAGTGAAGCTGGAGTACAAATGGAGCGATCAGCAGCTGACGTTCCTGATGCGCCACGCTCGCAATGATTTCTCCCGCTGGGATGCAGCGCAGAGCCTGCTGGCGACTTACATCAAGCTTAACGTCAATCGCCATCAGCAGGGGCAGCCGCTGTCGCTGCCTGTTCACGTTGCCGATGCGTTCCGCGCGATTCTGCTGGATGAAAAGATCGATCCAGCGTTGGCGGCGGAGATCCTGACGCTGCCTTCGGCCAATGAAATTGCGGAACTGTTCGCGGTTATCGATCCGATCGCGATCGCCGCAGTGCGTGAAGCGCTCACTCGTACGCTGGCGAAAGAGCTGGCAGACGAGTTCCTGGTGATTTACAACGCCAACAAGCTCGACAGCTATCGCGTTGAACATGCCGATATCGGCAAGCGTTCTTTACGTAACACCTGCTTGCGCTACCTGGCGTTTGGCGATGTGGAGCTGGCGGATAAACTGGTCAGTGCGCAGTATCACCATGCTGACAATATGACCGATGCTCTGGCGGCGCTGTCGGCGGCAGTAGCAGCCCAGCTGCCTTGCCGTGATGCCCTGATGCAGGAATATGACGACAAATGGCACCAGGACGGCCTGGTGATGGACAAATGGTTTATCCTGCAGTCCACCAGCCCGGCGGATAATGCCCTGGAGACGGTTCGCAGCTTGTTGAACCATCGCTCCTTCAGTCTGGGTAACCCGAACCGCGTCCGCTCGCTGATTGGCGCTTTTGCCGGTAGCAACCCAGCCGCATTCCATGCCGAAGACGGTAGCGGTTATCAGTTCCTGGTTGAGATGCTGACTGAACTGAACAGCCGTAACCCGCAGGTCGCTTCGCGCCTGATTGAACCGCTGATTCGCCTGAAACGCTATGATGAGAAGCGTCAGGCGCTGATGCGCGCGGCGCTGGAGCAACTGAAAGGTCTGGAGAATCTTTCCGGGGATCTGTTCGAGAAAATCAGCAAAGCGCTGGCGTAACGCCAGCGCGAGTCCAAACCTGTGGCCCCGCTAAGCACAGCGCGTGCGGGGAAACGTCGCAGTCGTTAACCGTGACTCACTAAGCGCGGCGAGGATTCACTCTTGCCGCGCTGCATCACCCGATTCAATACTTCCGCTTCCAGTTCGGCCAGCTTCGCCGATCCCGTACGCCGCGGGCGTGGAATGTCTACCAGCAGATCCAGGCCGATTTTCCCTTCTTCAATTAGCAAAACGCGATCGGCCATGGCCACCGCCTCGCTGACGTCATGGGTCACCAACAGGACGGTAAATCCATGCTCCTGCCACAGCGAAACGATCAGATCCTGCATCTCAAGGCGGGTGAGGGCATCCAATGCGCCTAGCGGTTCATCAAGCAGCAATAATCCGGGACGATGAATTAACGCGCGAGCCAGCGCCACGCGCTGTTTCTGCCCTCCGGAAAGCGCCGCAGGCCATTCACTGGCGCGATCCTCGAGACCGACGCTCGCCAGCGCCTTAAGCGCAGCCTCACGCCACTGGCCTTTCAGCCCGAGGCCAACATTGTCGATAACCGTTTTCCACGGCAGCAGGCGCGAATCCTGGAACATCATCCGGGTATCGTCCTGAATCTGCGCCAGCGGCGTTGAGCCTGCCAGCAACTGACCGCCATTGGGCTTTTCCAGCCCTGCCAGCAACCGCAGCAGGGTACTCTTACCACCGCCACTGCGCCCAACTACCGCAACGAATTGCCCGGTAGGAATATGAAGATCGAGTTCATTCAGGATCGTGTTGCTGCCATAACGCTTGCTCACGCCGTTAAGCAGCAGCGGGATCCCCGGATTAAGACGCGCAGTCGTCATGCGTTAGCCTCCTGAAGGTGATAAGCCGGATTCCAGCGCAGCCAGACGCGTTCCAGAAGCTGGGCGCTGAAGTCGGCCAGTTTGCCGAGAATGGCATAAAGAATAATGGCAACCACCACGACATCGGTTTGCAGAAACTCGCGGGCGTTCATCGCCAGGTAGCCGATACCGGCGTTAGCAGAGATAGTTTCGGCAACAATCAGCGTTAACCACATCAGGCCAAGCGCAAAGCGAATGCCGACCATAATAGAGGGGAGTGCGCCGGGGAGGATCACATGACGGAACAGAGCAAAGCCGGATAAACCGTAGCTACGGGCCATCTCGACCAGTCCTCTGTCGATGTTGCGGATCCCGTGCCAGGTATTGATGTAAATCGGGAACATCGTCCCCAGCGCCACGAGGAAGATTTTGGCGCTCTCATCGATACCGAACCACAAGATAACCAGCGGTATCAGCGCAAGATGGGGCACATTACGCAGCATCTGAATGGAGGTATCCAGCAGGCGTTCACCCCAGCGAGACAGGCCGCTGATTAATCCCAGAACCAGGCCAATGGATCCACCGATGCTGAAACCAATCAATGCTCGCCATGAGCTTATCGCCAGATGTTGCCAAAGTTCACCGCTGGCAGAGAGCGTCCAGAAAGCCTTCAGTACCCCTTCCGGCGACGGCAAAATGCGGGTGGATAGCCAGCCCATCGAAGAGGCGAATTGCCAGATAATCACGCTGCCCACCGGCAGAAGCCAGGGTGCCACGCGTATCAGGAATTTTTGCGAAAGGGTCGCCATGATGTGTTCCTTTATTTCCGTGTGAGCGTCAACGTTAGCCTTTAAACGTGCTCTACCCGTTGCAAGCTTTTCAGCGCCGGAGCGCGGCTACTGGGGCGATGAAGTGCCTGCCAGAAAGTTTCTAATGCCAGGTCGAGTCGACCTTGCAGGTTTGGGGTAAATTGCGGTTTATGTTGATAATCTGTCACCTGACTATCATCAGCAAAGACGCCATGAAGGATTTCTTGTGCTTTCAGAGCATTAAGTACTGGTTTTAGAGCGTAATCTACCGCCAGCATATGCGCGATAGTCCCGCCAGTGGCCAGCGGCAGAACGATTTTGCCTTCCAGCGCACGCTCTGGCAGCAGGTCCAGAAGGGTCTTCAGCGCGCCGGAAAAAGAGGCCTTATAAACCGGGGTGGCGATAATCAGCCCATCAGCATCAGCAAGCTGTTCATTCAGCGCATGCAGAGCGGGGTTATCAAAGCGTGCGTAGAGCAGGTCTTCCGGGGCAAAATTTTGCAGATGCCAGTGGCAGACTTCGATATCCGCAGCGGAGAGTGTCTCTCTGGCGTATTCCAGAAGCGCGCTGGAGCGGGAAGGGTAACGCGGGCTACCCGCAAGTGTTATGACTCGCATACTCTCTCCTTATAACTAAATATTTTCATTTATCTATAATTGATAACATTTAGCTGCAGTGTGACAGAGCGCTTTTATTTCCCTAAATGATTTATCCAGCGTTGAATTGTCAGAAAGTGCATAAAGAGGGAGACAAAAGTAAACGTTTGCGTCTGAGATGCGATTTTTTGTCGCAGGTCAATTCCCTTTCCGGGGTGGATCGCACATAATACGCCCCCGGTTTGCACACCGGGAATCCAGGAGAGTTCATGTACTACCCCTTCGTTCGTAAAGCCCTTTTTCAGCTCGATCCTGAGCGCGCTCATGAAGTAACCTTTAAACAATTACGCCTTGTTTCAGGTACCCCGCTGGAAATGTTGGTTCGCCAGAAGGTGCCGACAAAGCCGGTAACCTGCATGGGACTCACATTTAAGAACCCGCTGGGTCTGGCCGCCGGGCTGGATAAAAATGGCGAGTGCATTGATGCGCTCGGAGCAATGGGTTTTGGTTCAATTGAAATTGGTACCGTGACGCCGCGTCCGCAGCCGGGTAACGATAAGCCGAGGATCTTCCGTCTGGTCGATGCCGAAGGTTTGATCAACCGCATGGGCTTTAATAACCACGGCGTTGATAACCTGGTTGAGAACGTGAAAAAGGCCCATTTTGACGGGATCCTGGGGATTAACATTGGTAAAAATAAAGATACCCCAGTTGAACAAGGCAAAGATGATTATCTGATTTGTATGGATAAAATCTATGCCTACGCCGGATATATCGCCATTAATATCTCCTCGCCTAATACCCCAGGCCTGCGTACTTTGCAATACGGTGATGCGCTGGATGATTTACTTTCTGGTATTAAAAATAAGCAACGTGAACTGCAAGAGAAGCACCAGAAATATGTCCCCGTGGCGGTGAAGATCGCGCCGGATCTTTCTGTTGAGGAATTGATCCAGGTTGCCGATAGTCTGGTTCGACATAATATTGATGGGGTGATTGCCACCAATACCACGTTGGATCGATCGCTGGTTCAGGGTATGAAAAATTGCGACGAAACTGGCGGGCTTAGCGGTCGTCCTTTACAGCTGAAAAGTACAGAAATTATCCGTATGCTGTCAGCGGAATTACAGGGGCGTCTGCCCATTATCGGAGTTGGTGGTATTGACTCGGTGATTGCAGCGCGTGAGAAGATTGCTGCGGGCGCTACATTGGTGCAGATTTATTCCGGATTTATTTTTAAAGGTCCGCCACTGATTAAAGAAATTGTTACCCATATCTAATCTTTTCCCTTCTTATATCCTACCAGGGCTTTATTTATAGCCCTGGTTGTTTTATATTCCTTCATTGTTGCTTATTTAGACATTTTAGTCTTTTCTTAATTTTGGAAATATTCTGTAGCAGTTTACCTGTTAATTACAGATGGAAGTGATAGAGGACGGGGGAAGAAATGCGGATTAAACCTGACGATAATTGGCGTTGGTATTACGATGAAGAGCACGATCGTATGATGCTCGATTTGGCTAATGGCATGTTATTTCGTTCACGTTTCGCACGTCGAATGCTGACCCCCGACGCCTTTGCTCCGTCCGGATTTTGCGTCGATGATGCCGCGCTTTATTTTTCATTTGAAGAAAAATGCCGCGACCTCGAATTATCAAAAGAGCAGCGCGCTGAATTAGTATTGAATGCGCTGGTCGCTATTCGCTTTCTCAAGCCGCAGATGCCGAAAAGCTGGCATTTCACTACCCATGAAGAGTGCTGGCAACCCGGCGGCGGCGATGCTGCCAGCGCCTGGCTTAGCGATACCGGGCAGCAGGTGAATCTGTTGGTGGTTGAAGCTGGTGAAAACGCGGCATTATGTCTGTTAGCGCAGCCCGGCCTGACGCTTGCCGGGCGGGTTATGCAGCTTGGCGACGTGATTAAAATAATGAACGACCGGCTGCAGCCAGCGCCGGGTGCAGCCAGCTACAGCCTGGGCCAGGCAGTTTAAGGCGCTAGCCGTAGCGCGGTTTTTGGCACGCAGCTGCAGCACAGAATAGTGCCATCTGTGCCAATCGCATTTTTCTTCAGCGCACTAACTTCTCCTTCTTCCAGCCGGATGCGGCAGCTGCCGCAAATGCCCGCCCGGCAGGAATAAGGAACGCGGATCCCCTGTTGCTCCAACTGCTCCAGCAAAATTTGCTGATTGTTGCCGGTAAAGCTTAACCCTTGCCACTCAATCTCTACCGTTGCGTCCTGTTGAGCATCGGGCATCAGCGCATCGTCGCTATCGCCTGCGCTGTAGGCTTTTGCCGGTCCCCGGGCCAACACTTCCAATTCATCACCCACGCGGATCACGCCGCTATTACGGGCGATTAGATTCTGACCGAAATCGACATCACCGTTATCCAGCGCAGTGCGAAAACCTTGCAGCGTGGTTAAGGGTTCACCAGAAGGGTGCTTTTGTCCGCGTTCCGGGCTGACGGTCGTAAACACGCAGCGGCTGCACGGTTTTGCCACATCAAAAACAACCTCGCCGATACGTACCACTTTCCACGTATCTTCCTCCCAGGCCGCTGCCCCGGTCACCACCAGGTTCGGGCGAAATTGTTCTATGCTTACGCTGGCCGGACAGCGATTTTGCAGGTCGCGCAGGGAGGCTTCATTAGCTAAAAGGTAGGGAAAGCCATCGGCGAAGGAGAGAGGAACGGCATCATGACGTTTCACCCGACGGCTTAGTTGTGGCCCCAGCCAACGGAGCTGGACGCTGCGGTTAAAGAAACCGCTTAGCCACTGGTTAACCGATGTCGGGGCAATCAGGGCGGTAAAATGGTTACCCCAGACTTCGGTCGGCTCCTGCTGCGGGGCGAAATCGCTGAAGCGAACTATTGCGCTGCTGCCGTCCGGTGCCGTCAGATGGAGGCCATCGTGGAGCGGGGCGGGGGTGAACTTAACCATTTGCGGGAACTGACGAGCGGTAATGAAGGTGCCATCGGTTTCCGTCACCATAAATATGCGATCGAAGGCCAGACCACTGATGCCTGCGTAGGCGTGACTCAGGCCAATTCCCCGCATCGATTTAACGGGATGAATAAAAAGTCGCGAAAGCGTTACCATACGCTGCCCCTGGGTTCAAAAATAAGCCTTTAACTTTATGACATAGGGCACATATTGGCTATAATGCGCACCAATTTTCTTTTAGTAAAAGTGACGATATGAATTCTCTGTTTGCCAGTACGGCTCGTGGGCTTGAAGAGCTGTTAAAAACTGAACTGGAAGGACTTGGCGCGGTGGACTGCCAGGTAGTCCGGGGCGGGGTCCATTTTCAGGGAGATACGCGCCTGCTGTATCAAAGCCTGATGTGGAGTCGGCTGGCTTCGCGGATCATGATGCCGCTGGGCCAGTGCAGCGTGTATAGCGACCTGGACCTTTACCTCGGCGTACAGGCCATTCCATGGACGGAGATTTTCACCCCAGACGCCACTTTCGCCGTGCACTTTAGCGGGCTTAACGATGAGATTCGTAACAGTCAGTACGGCGCATTGAAAGTCAAAGATGCCATTGTTGATAGCTTTACGCGTAAGAATCTGCCGCGTCCTAATGTCGATCGTGAAAGCCCCGATCTGCGCATCAACGTCTGGCTGAATAAAGAAACCGCACATATTTCTTTAGATCTTAGCGGTGAGGGTTTGCATCTGCGCGGCTACCGCGATGGCACCGGTATGGCGCCGATCAAAGAAAGCCTGGCGGCAGCTATCGTGATGCGTTCAGGCTGGGCTCCGGGGACACCGCTGCTTGATCCGATGTGCGGTTCCGGCACGCTTCTGATTGAAGCCGCTATGCTGGCAACCGATCGTGCGCCGGGTTTACACCGCGGTCATTGGGGTTTCGGCGGCTGGGCGCAGCACGATGATGTTATCTGGAAAGAGGTGAAAGCCGAAGCACAAACCCGCGCCCGTCAGGGGCTGGCGGCGTATGAATCCCGTTTCTACGGTTCCGACATTGATGCGCGGGTGATTGAACGCGCGCGCAGCAACGCCCGTCGTGCTGGCATTGGCGAACTGGTGACGTTTGAGGTTAAAGATGTTGCCAAACTGGACAATCCGCTGCCGAAAGGGCCTTACGGTACGGTTATTAGTAACCCGCCATACGGCGAGCGTCTGGAGAGCGAACCGGCGCTGATTGCTCTGCATAGCCTGCTGGGCCGGATCATGAAAAATCAGTTCGGCGGTTGGAATCTCTCTTTGTTCAGCGCCTCGCCGGATCTGCTCAGCTGTTTGCAATTACGTGCTGATAAGCAGTTCAAAGCTAAAAACGGCCCGCTGGACTGCGTGCAGAAGAACTACCACCTCGCCGAAAGCGAAGGCGGAAAAACCGCGACGCTGGCGGAAGATTTCGCCAACCGTCTACGTAAAAACTTGAAAAAATATGAGAAGTGGGCGCGTCAGGAAGGTATCGAGTGCTATCGCCTTTATGATGCCGACCTCCCGGAATATAACGTAGCCATTGACCGTTACGGAGAGTGGGTGGTGGTGCAAGAGTATGCTCCACCGAAAACCGTGGATGCGCACAAAGCTCGTCAGCGTCTGTTTGATATTATCGCCGCCACAATTGCCGTGCTGGGGATTGCGCCGAATAAGCTGGTGCTAAAAACCCGTGAACGGCAGAAAGGGAAAAATCAGTATCAGAAAATGGCTGAGAAGGGTGATTTCCTTGAGGTGCAGGAGTATAACGCACGTCTGTGGGTCAATCTGACCGACTACCTGGATACTGGCTTGTTCCTTGATCACCGTATCGCCCGTCGCATGCTTGGCGAGATGAGCAAAGGCAAAGACTTCCTCAATCTTTTTGCCTATACCGGCAGCGCGAGCGTACATGCAGGCCTTGGCGGCGCGCGCTCTACCACGACGGTCGATATGTCGCGCACTTATCTCGAATGGGCGGAGCGCAACCTGCGCCTCAACGGCTTAACCGGTCGCGCGCATCGTTTGATGCAGGCCGATGTGCTGGGCTGGCTACGTGAGAGCACCGAACAGTTTGATCTGATCTTCATCGATCCGCCAACCTTCTCTAACTCCAAGCGCATGGAAGACGCGTTTGACGTACAGCGCGACCATCTGCGTCTGATGACCGATCTAAAACGTCTGCTGCGTAAAGGCGGCACGATTATGTTCTCGAACAACAAACGCGGTTTCCGTATGGATCATGACGGGCTAGCGCAACTGGGCCTGAAGGCGCAGGAGATCACGCAAAAAACGCAATCTCAAGATTTTGCCCGCAACCGTCAGATTCACAACTGCTGGCTGATCACCTCAGCCTGAAAGGAATAAAGAATGTCATTAATTAGTATGCACGGCGCCTGGCTTTCATTCAGCGATGCGCCGCTGCTGGATAATGCCGAACTGCATATCGAAGATAACGAACGCGTGTGCCTGGTAGGGCGTAACGGTGCGGGTAAATCGACTCTGATGAAGATCCTCAACCGTGAACAGGGTCTTGATGATGGGCGCATTATTTATGAGCTGGATCTGGTTGTCGCGCGTCTGCAGCAGGATCCGCCGCGTAACATTACCGGAACCGTTTACGACTTCGTTGCGGAAGGGATTGCCGAACAGGCGGCCTACCTCAAAGGCTATCACGATGCTTCACAACTGGTGATGACCGACCCGAGCGACAAGAACTTAAACGAACTGGCACGCTTTCAGGAGCAGCTTGATAATTTAGGGCTCTGGCAGTTGGATAGCCGTATTAATGAAGTGCTTGAGCAGCTCAATCTGGATCCTAACGCCGAGCTCTCCTCGCTCTCCGGTGGCTGGCTGCGTAAGGCGGCCCTGGGGCGCGCGCTGGTCAGCGGGCCGCGCGTGCTGCTGCTGGATGAACCGACTAACCACCTCGATATTGAAACGATCGACTGGCTGGAAGGTTTCCTGAAGATGTTCAAAGGCACCATTATTTTTATCTCGCACGACCGTTCCTTTATTCGCAATATGGCGACGCGGATTGTCGATCTCGATCGCGGCAAACTGGTGACCTATCCGGGCAATTACGATCAGTATCTGCTGGATAAAGAAGAAGCGCTGCGCGTTGAAGACCTACAGAATGCCGAATTCGACCGCAAGCTGGCGCAGGAAGAAGTCTGGATCCGTCAGGGGATTAAAGCGCGTCGTACTCGTAACGAAGGGCGCGTGCGTGCATTGAAAGCGATGCGCCGCGAACGCGGTGAGCGTCGTGAAGTTATGGGTAGTGCGAAGATGCAGGTCGAAGAGGCCGCGCGTTCGGGCAAAATTGTCTTCGAAATGGAGAACGTTAACTACCAGGTTGATGGCAAAGTGCTGGTGAAGGATTTTACCGCCCAGATCCAGCGCGGTGATAAGATTGCGCTGATTGGGCCGAACGGCTGTGGTAAAACCACGCTGTTGAAACTGATGCTCGGACAGCTGAAGGCCGATAGCGGACGCATCCACGTGGGTACTAAGCTGGAGGTTGCTTACTTCGATCAGCACCGTGCTGAGCTTGACCCGGACAAAACGGTGATGGACAACCTTGCCGAAGGTAAGCAGGAAGTGATGGTGAACGGCAAGCCGCGCCATGTTCTGGGCTACCTGCAAGACTTTATGTTCCATCCGAAACGCGCCATGACGCCAGTGCGCGCGCTGTCCGGCGGTGAGCGTAACCGTCTGCTGCTGGCACGCCTGTTCCTCAAGCCCAGCAACCTGCTGATCCTCGATGAACCGACAAACGATCTGGATGTCGAAACCCTGGAACTGTTGGAAGAGCTAGTCGACGGCTATCAGGGTACCGTGATGCTGGTCAGCCACGACCGCCAGTTTGTTGATAACACCGTAACAGAGTGCTGGATCTTTGAAGGGGAAGGGAGAATTGGCCAATATGTTGGCGGTTATCACGATGCCCGAGGTCAGCAATCTCAGTATCTGGCACAAAAGCAGTCAGTTGCCAAAAAAACGGTAGAAGTTGCTCAACCGAAAGCAGAAAGTGTCAAACGCGCGGCCAGCAAACTAAGCTATAACCTGCAGCGCGAACTGGAACAACTGCCGCAGAAACTGGAAGAGCTTGAGGCCCAATTGCAGACTCTGCAGGAGCAGGTTGCCGATCCTTCTTTCTTTGGTCAGTCGCATGATCATACGCAGCAGGTGCTGGCGCAGATGAGCGAAGCGGAGCAGGCGCTGGAAACCGCCTTTGAACGCTGGGAATATCTTGAAGGATTAAAAAACGGCGCATAAGCTGAGGAGTTTTCATGTGCGATCATCATCATGCTGCGCGGCATATTCTGTGCCGACAATGTGATCTGCTGGTGGCTTTGCCGCAGCTGGAGCATCGCCAGAAAGCTGCGTGTCCGCGCTGCGGAACGACATTGACGACCTCGTGGGACGCGCCTCGGCAGCGTCCCACTGCCTATGCGCTGGTCGCATTGTTTATGCTGTTGCTGGCAAATCTGTTTCCTTTCATCTACATGAAAGTTGGTGGCATCAGTAGCGAAATTGAGCTGCTGGAAATCCCTAATGTCCTTTTTACTGAGGATTACGCCAGCCTTGGCACCTTCTTTTTACTCTTCGTGCAGCTGGTGCCGGCTTTCTGCCTTATCACCATCCTGCTGCTGGTAAACCGTGTACGCATGCCTTCCGGCCTAAAAGCATTTCTGGCGCGGATCCTGTTTCACCTCAAAACCTGGGGAATGGCGGAAATCTTCCTCGCCGGAGTTCTGGTCAGCTTTGTTAAGCTGATGGCCTACGGTGATATTGGCATCGGTTTAAGCTTTATTCCCTGGTGTATGTTTTGCGTATTGCAGCTACGCACATTCCAGTGCGTGGACCGCCGTTGGCTGTGGGACGACATTGCGCCAATGCCGTTGATTAAACAGCCATTGAAAGTCGGTGTTTCCGGCCTTCGCCAGGGACTGCGTTCATGCTCATGTTGTACGGCGGTTTTACCCGTTGATGAAGCCGTTTGTCCGCGCTGCCATACCAAAGGAACTGCCCGGCGTAAAAACAGTTTGCAATGGACGCTGGCGCTGCTGATGACGTCGATAATCCTCTATATGCCAGCCAATATTCTGCCGATCATGATTACCGATCTGTTGGGCGATAAAATGCCCTCCACTATTATGGCGGGGGTGATCCTGCTGTGGAGTGAAGGATCATATCCGGTGGCGATGGTGATATTTATCGCCAGCATTATGGTGCCGACGTTAAAAATGATCGCTATTGGCTGGTTGTGCTGGAATGCCAGCGGTAAAGGATCGCGTGACTCTGAGCGCATGCACCTGATTTATGAAGTTGTCGAGTTTGTTGGCCGCTGGTCAATGATCGATGTTTTTGTCATCGCAGTCCTCTCAGCTCTGGTGCGCATCGGCGGATTGATGAATATCTATCCGGCGATCGGAGCGGTGATGTTTGCGCTGGTCGTTGTTATGACAATGTTCTCGGCCATGACGTTTGACCCTCGTTTGTTGTGGGACCGTGAGCCAGATCCAAGCCATGAGGAAAGACTGCAGCATGGAAAATAAGAGCGGAGAAGCGAAAGTGCAAAAGGTGAAGAACTGGTCACCGGTGTGGATCTTCCCAATAGTCACGGCGCTTATCGGCGCATGGATTCTATTTTATCACTATAGCCATCAGGGGCCGGAGGTGACGTTAATCACCACCAATGCTGAAGGAATCGAAGGGGGTAAAACCCGAATTAAAAGCCGCAGCGTTGATGTTGGCGTGATAGAAAGCGCAACGCTGACGGATGACCTGACCCACGTAGAAATTAAAGCCCGGCTGAATTCAGGCATGGAAAAATTGCTACATAAGGATTCGGTTTTTTGGGTAGTCAAACCGCAGGTCGGGCGCGAAGGAATTAGCGGGCTAGGCACGTTATTATCCGGTGCTTATATCGAATTACAGCCGGGCTCTAAAGGCTCTGTGCCTGCGCAATATCCGCTGCTGGATTCACCCCCTTTGGCTTCCCCTGACGCCAAAGGCATTCGCATTCTACTGGAAAGCAGTAAAGCGGGTCAGCTTTCACCAGGCGATCCGGTGCTCTTTCGGGGCTATCGTGTCGGTTCAGTCGAAACCAGCACTTTTGATGCGCAAAAACGCAATATTACCTACCAGCTGTTTATCAGCGCGCCAAACGATCGTCTGGTGACCAACAACGTGCGTTTCTGGAAAGACAGCGGTATTGCGGTGGATCTTACCGCTGCGGGTATGCGTGTTGAAATGGGATCGCTGTCAACTCTGTTTGGCGGCGGCGTCAGCTTTGATATTCCTGAAGGTCTGCCGTTAGGAGAGCCGGTAGCGAATAAAACTGAATATCACCTATTCGACGATCAACGAAGTATTCAGGATTCGGTCTTTACCCAGCACATCGACTACGTGATGTTCTTTAAAGATTCTATTCGTGGCCTGCAGCCTGGTGCGCCAGTGGAGTTTCGCGGTATTCGTCTTGGAACCGTTGGTAAAGTGCCATTCTTTATCCCAGGGTTGAAGCAGAACCTAAATGACGATTACCGTATCCCGGTTGAAGTGCGAATTGAACCAGAACGTTTGATCAATCAGTTAGGTAGCGATCCAAATATTCGCCAGCATATTGATGATCTGATGAATCGCGGGCTGCGTGGTTCCCTCAAAACGGGGAATCTGGTAACCGGCGCGCTGTATATTGATCTCGACTTCTATCCGAAAGCGCCTGCTCGCGGCAAGATTCAGGAGTTTGGTGGTTATCCGATTATACCGACCGTGAGCGGAGGTCTGGCTCAGATCCAGCAGCGTCTGATGGATGCCCTGGATAAGATTAACAATCTGCCGATTAACCCTCTGCTGGAGCAGGCAACCAGTACGCTGGCGCAAAGCGAGAAGACCATGCAGCACGTGCAAACGACGCTGGATAGCCTGAATAAGATAACTTCAAGCCAGTCCATGCAGCAGCTGCCGGGCGATATGCAGAGCACATTGCGTGAACTGAATCGTAGTATGCAAGGCTTCCAGCCGGGCTCTGCGGCATACAATAAGATGGTGGCGGATATGCAGCGCCTGGATCAGGTTCTTCGTGAACTGCAACCGGTACTGAAAACGCTCAACGACAAGAGCAATGCGCTGGTATTTGAGGCGAAGGATAAAAAAGATCCGCAGCCGAAGGGAGCGAAATAATGAAAAGATGGCTAATAGCGGCGGCAGTATGCGTTCTGACCGCGTGCAGCAGTGGTGGTGAGAGCAAAACGTACTACCAGCTTCCGGTGGTACAGAGTGGTGCACAAAGTGCTGCTCACCAAAGCAAAAACTTGCTGTGGGTTGAACAGGTAAGCATTCCTGATTATTTGGCGGGCAACGGAGTGGTTTATCAGACCACCGACGTCCAGTATGTGATTGCCAATAACAATCTGTGGGCGAGCCCGCTCGATCAGCAACTGCGTACCACACTGGTGGCGAATCTTAGCAACCAGCTGCCGGGTTGGGTGGTGGCCTCTCAGCCTTTAGGGAGTGAGCAGGATACGCTAAACGTGTCCGTTAGCGGATTTCACGGTCGTTACGATGGGCGGGTGATCGTTAGCGGTGAGTGGTTGCTGAAGCATCAGGGGCAGCTGATTAAGCGTCCGTTCAACATTGAGCTTAAGCAACAGCAGGATGGTTATGACGCAATGGTCAAAACCCTCGCTCAGGCCTGGACTCAGGAAGCGACTGCAATTGCCAGCGAGTTGAATCGCCTGCCATAAGCAAAATTAATGAAAGTAAAAAGCCGCTGCGGGTAACAAAATCGCAGCGGCTTTTTTATTTGTCTCATCAGCTTGTTAACTTGTGCCGGTTCACATTTTTTGTACAAATGAACTTTCATGTAGCTCACAAATATGACAATGGCGTGAATTTTGCGCATTGACGCTGTCTCTGATTCGCGGTATTCGTTAACCGTGGTTGCGTATTTAGTGACCATTGTTTTCTTTTCCACCAGATCAAAGAATGAGGGAAACGAGGCATGAAGAGACAAAAACGAGATCGCCTGGAACGGGCACATCAACGTGGATATCAAGCCGGTATTACCGGAAGATCGAAAGAAATGTGTCCTTATCAGACCTTGAATCAAAGGTCCTGGTGGCTAGGAGGCTGGCGAGAAGCCATGGAGGACAGGGTGCAAATTGCCTGACTGTCTCTTTAAAAATGAAGCCTCCGCTGTGCGGGGGCTTCGCCTTTTAAAGTGTCACTGTTTTATCAGAACGCAGAGGTGTCCTGGAATAAACCCACTTTCAGATCGGTTGCGGTGTAGATCAGACGATCGTCAACCAGTACTTCACCATCCGCCAGGCCCATAATCAAACGACGGTTTATCACTCGTTTGAAATGAATGCGGTAGGTCACTTTCTTAGCCGTTGGCAGTACCTGGCCGGTGAGTTTAACTTCACCTACGCCTAGCGCACGCCCTTTACCCTCGCCGCCTAACCAGCCCAGGTAGAAGCCAACCAGTTGCCACATGGCATCCAGGCCCAGGCAGCCAGGCATAACCGGATCGCCAATGAAGTGGCAACCGAAGAACCACAGGTCAGGGTTAATATCGAGTTCTGCCTCAACATAACCTTTATCGTAGTTACCACCGGTTTCGGTCATCTTGATGACGCGGTCCATCATCAGCATATTTGGCGCTGGTAACTGTGGGCCTTTAGCGCCAAACAGTTCACCACGGCCAGAGGCAAGAAGATCTTCTTTTGTATAGGATTCGCGTTTATCTACCATGTTTTCAGTAAGCCTTATTTTGAGTTCGGGACGCAGGATAGCTAACACGTGTACGCTGAACAAGTCCGATCAGTTAGAACCTGAACCGCCTAACCAGCGCAGCGGCCACGGAAAGCGATGGCGACCTTCTTGCTGTGTCGCCTGTGCAATCCGCTCCTGGATGGTTTGCCGTAAAGTTTGTCCTTCTCCATCCCATAATAGTTGGGTCAGAAGGGGTAATGCTTCAGTGACGTCATCAATGGCCCAGATAAAGAACTGTTCCTCAGCAACGGCTTGTTGTAGCTCCTTTGCTAAACTCAGATGACGGACGTTGGCGGCTGGAATAATGACGCCCTGTTTACCGGTTAAACCACGCTGCTGGCATATAGCAAAGAAACCTTCAATTTTCTCATTGAGTCCACCAACAGGTTGTACACGACCAAACTGATCGACAGAGCCGGTAATAGCAATACTCTGGTTAATGGGAACATTGGCCAGCGAACTGATTAATGCGCACAGTTCAGCCATGGAGGCACTATCGCCATCCACTTCACTGTAGGATTGCTCAAAGGTTAACGAGGCGGTGAAGGGGAGTTGTTGATCAAGCTCCAGCTCAGCCATCAAAAACGCCTGCATGATCATCATGCCTTTCGCATGGATATTGCCACCCAACTCAGCCTTGCGTTCGACGTCAATAAACTCACCATCGCCAATGTGAACAACGCAGCTAATGCGAGACGGTTCGCCGAATGCGCGCGGATGGCCTGGGAATTCAATAACCGATAGCGCGTTGATTTGGCCGATACATTCGCCTTCGGTCTCAATGAGGATTTGCTCTTGCAGAATTTCGTCCTGAATCCGCTCCGCGAGATACCCTTCGCGCCACTCACGACGTTCCAGCATGGTTTGCATCTCTTCGGCGCTAATCTCTTCACCTTCACAGAAGGCCGCCGCCTCCTTAAGCTGGCGTGCAATCCATAGCAAACACAGCGGTAGGGTTGCCTGATCGCCAGTGTAACGTGCACCTTCCTGAATCAACAGCGGCCAGGTTTCGGCAGCTAACCCAGGGAGTTCGAGTTGGTGTGCGTTTTGCCAGACCCACTGACACCATTGTTTCATGGCGGCTGCATCGACAATCTGTAAATTGTCTTCGTATTCGCTGTAAATAGCCAGGGCAGAAAGCTCGGGTTCCATCTCCTGGAAATCAGCCAGTGATTCTCGCTCGCCAACCAGAATGACTTTCAGGTTGAGCGCCATTGGGGGGATGCTAACCGGAAGAGGGCGAGACTCATTGATTGACAGCCAGTCGAAACGCTGACGGGCAATCATATTTTTTAGCCGCATCCACAGCAGGGGCTGAGCCAGCAATGCGCGCAGGGAGATGATCAATACACCACCGTTGGCACGATGAACCAGACCTGGTTGCAGGCTAATTTCACCATTGAACTGGCGTACACAGCCAAAGAGTTGCTCTGCTTCTACCCAGTCGGCTGCTTCAACCGGTGCGATGCTCGCGAAATTATCTTCTGCGGCTTGTGCCGGGATGCTGGTGATGTTTCCACCATCAATCTGGTAACGTACGCCATAAAGCGGTTCAGATGGTTGATGTAAAGTACGAGTTTCGTTCGCCAACCATTGCAGATACTCTGGTTCTTCTGGTGCTTTAACCAGCATGAACGGCGAAATGGCTGGAGTCACTAGAAGTTGCTCCAGGGCATAGAATAAGCGGGGTTGCAGTTCGCCAGAAAGAGATGCTTCTGCTTGTGCTAAGTCGGCTTGTGCAAACAGCGCCTGATAACTTTCCGTATCAGGAGCGAGGTCGTTTCGGGTAAGTTTCGTAATGGTCAAAGTCGCTGTTTTTTAGTCAGATGTAAAACGCGCGATTATACATTATGCGGCGTCTGAGCACACGAGTGATTGCGTTGGTCGCAGTGATAACGAATCTACCCACATCACGAAAGATGATTTATTCTCAGCAGATGAAGAAAAAACTGATATCCTGAAAAGAGTTACACGGTCACATTGAGATCGCAATGAAATATCAACAACTGGAAAATCTTGAAAGCGGTTGGAAATGGACATATCTGGTAAAAAAGTGCCGGGAAGGTGAACCGATAACCCGCTACATTGAAGCCAGCGCTGCGCAAGCTGCGGTCGATGTCTTACTCACGCTCGAAAATGAACCTGTTCTGGTGAATACCTGGATTGAGCAACATATGAATCCAGAGTTAGCGAACCGTATGAAGCAGACTATACGCGCTCGTCGCAAGCGACATTTTAACGCGGAGCATCAGCACACTCGTAAAAAATCTATCGACCTGGAGTTTATGGTCTGGCAGCGGCTGGCAGGTCTGGCGCAAAGGCGGGGTATGACCCTGTCGGAAACGATCGTACAGCTGATTGAGGATGCTGAACATAAAGAAAAATATGCCAGTAAGATGTCCAGTTTGAAGCACGACTTGCAAGTGTTGCTGGGTAAAGAGTAGCCATTAAGAGCTAAAGTGAACGTTGGTATTCCGCTGGTTTGTTGCTTTAAACATGAATTTAATACAAAAAACCCCGCATCAGCGGGGTTTTTTATTAACGCGATAACTTAAGCCTGCGGCTGAGTTACTACGTCTTTGTAGCCTTTAACTTCGATCTCTACGCGACGATCCGGACCCAGGCAGTCAATCAGAGCAGCGCGAGCTTTCACGTTGTCACAGGTGCTACCAGTGACCGGGTTGGATTTACCCATACCGCGAGCGGAGATTTTGCTAGCCGGGATACCTTTAGATACCAGGTAATCAACAACGGACTGAGCACGTTTCTCAGACAGCTGCTGGTTGTAGGCATCAGAACCGATACGGTCGGTGTAGCCCAGTACAACTGCGGAACCGTCTTTCGGATCCATGTTGCTCAGCTGAGTATACAGCTGATCCAGAGCCTGCTGACCTTCCGGTTTCAGGGTTGCTTTGTTAAAGTTGAACAGAACGTCAGACTTCAGGGTGAAGTGCTTGGTAGTTACTTCTGGAGCCGGAGCCGGAGCCGGAGCTACAACCGGAGCAACATCTTCCTGACCGAAGCGGTAGGAAACACCTAAGCTCAGCATGCCGTTATCAGGACGGGTACCAACGGTGCCAGCGTCGCCGATGTTGTTAACCCACTGGTATTCCAGACGGGTTGCGATGTCACGAGTAACAGCCCACTCTAAGCCGCCCGCGAATACTGGGGAAACGCCAGTGTCGTGTTCGCTGCGAGAAACACCGTTAGAAGCGTAGTTGCCTTTAGAGTCTGCGCGCCAAACCATACCACCCAGACGGGTATAGATATCCAGATCGTCAGTGATCGGATAACCCAGTTTAGCCGTCAGCTGAACGCCCTGAGCTTTGAAAGCACCGTTATCAACGCTACCTTTGTAAGCCATACGGCCCAGCCAGTCGTAACCCATTTCGAAACCGAGGTACGGGTTAACCTGGTAGCCACCAAACGCGCCAGCACCCAGTTGATCGTTACGAACCGGACCGTTGTTACCTTTGAAACCGTTACCGTAGAAACCGGTGTCGTGATACTGGGACCAGCCCAGTTTAGCACCTGCATACCAGGTGTTATCTTTCGGAGCGGCCTGCGCTACGGTAGCGAAGCCAGCCAGTGCCACTGCAATCGCGATAGCTGTCTTTTTCATTTTTTGCGCCTCATTATCATCCAAAATTCGCCATGAAGGTACAAAAGACCTCACGGTTAAATCCTTCACCCGGGGCGTGACTTGTTGTTAACTATGCTGATACATGCAGCGAAAGCCGATCACCCCTGGCGATGTAAAGTCTACAACTTAGTTAGAAACTTACAAGTGTGAACTCCGTCAGGCATATGAAAAAAAAGGGTTGTGTACCTAATGTTTAACAACGTAGGGTTGGATTTCATATTGCAAAAAAAGTCGCGAGACCGCATCAGACAGGCATTTTAACAAAAACGGGCATTAAAAAATTAAGCCATCCACCAGGGCAAAAAAAATTCCAGGATTAATCCTAAATTCATTTAATGATACACGTTTGAGTGAATTTTTAGCCCAGAAAGTTGTCTGCCTGGCTGACCAATATTTCTCACTGGACGCATGATGAAGCCCATTGCATGGCCCTCTTGCGCAGCGACAACCAGTTGTTCATGTTCTTCAACTGTGAGTTCATCTGACAACCAGCCAATCACAACACTATAATTGCCGGTACGCAGTGCGCGGATCATTGATTCCAGCGTATTGTTGGGCGACATTTGGCTGATCTGCATCACCTTTGACAGCGGTAAACCTGAGGACTGTACCCATTCGCGGCTCAGTTTCTGCTGAGGCGTTAGCCACAGCTGCCAGCGTGATTGCTGACCAAGTTGCTGTAATAGAGGAAGCAATAATAGTTGCGTCATCATGGGTTGATCTTCGCGATAGACAATTTCACTGATCAGCCCATTGGTTGGGTGTTCGACTGCATCATGAGCGTGACGGCGTACTGAAGTAGAAGTCAGTGGTGAACGATTTGCGTGAGCTGAAGTAAACATAGTCTATCCCGCCTGTGAGTTACTGTATGAATGTACAGTACACACGACAGGTAAAAAGATCAACCACATTTTCTCTTCTGTTGACTGAAATCTGTACTTCATTTTTTCCCGGTTGATTCGGTGGGGAAAGCATGATTCCAGTATGCATATGATGTGAATTCATGGTTGAAAACATTTCTACTTGAGTGAATTTTTCTCCCCTGTATGAGTGTTATCCGTTTTGGATGCACTACCGATGCTAAGTATTCTGGTTTCTTTTGTTATTAATATTTATCAAATACTTTACCTTATTGCATTTTGACTTCATTGAGCGATATTTTTCTGAAAGCGGCTCGCAAAAACATAAGTTGGTTAAAATGAAGGCATAATTCATCTTGCCGCATCAAGAGAAGTCAATTACTTTCTTAATTAGCGGATCCGTTAACGAAACTATTTTTTATTTACATGATTAACAAAGGAATAATCATGAAGAAATTTCCAAGTCTACGGATCAAACAGTTCCAGAATTGCTTGTTATCATTAGGGAAAATCAGTTGTCGGCCTTTATTTGGCGGCTATAGTCTGGCGATAGATAATACCGTTTTTGCTATGGTTGCTGAGGGGGAAATTTATCTTAGGGTTTGTGAGCAGAGCGCGGAGTATCGCGTTGAACATAAAACCCCTCTTTTGATAATGCGAAAGAATGGTCGACCAGCTGCGCTGAAATATTATCATATCGATGAAGCACTTTGGCGTGACAACAATATGCTTTTCCAGCTATCATTTTTTTCATTTCAGACCGCACGCAATGAGAAGCAAAAGCAGAAAAACTCAGGGAGATTAAAAAATTTGCCAAATATTAGTTTCCACATGGAGCTGCAGCTGATTAATTCAGGTATTCCTGATGAAAAAACGTTGCGCGAAATTGGAGCGAAAAAAGCCTGGCTGAGGTTATTAAGATTAAATAAAGCGCTAACGGTCAATGTGCTTTATTCGTTATCTGGGGCTATCGATGGCGTGCATGCCGCCACACTCCCGATGCAACTGCGTCAGGAACTCGAAGAGTGGGCGGTAGAACAGCAGCGAGAGATAGAGACTTACTCGGGTTGAACATTGACCTGTCGTTGTAGCCGACATATTTCTGGCAGCAGCGCCAGCAGTAATCCAATTTGCTGGAGCACCAAAGGCTCTTTGCTGTCAGCTCGAGGATCAAGGTGCTGGATCCGGGTCTGCAAGCTTGCCAAAGCTTGCTGTACCCGCAGTTCATCAGCGGGTGCATGGTGCAGCGCATCATCAACATAGCAAACGGCATCGTCCAGCAGCGCCAGAATATCCGGTGTTGTCAGTTTTTCCCGATGGGCACCCAACGCTGAAATATAGCTGGTAAAAGTATGGTTCAGACACAGTAAGCGGAATGCGGTTTCTCGCATCGCTGAGTCAGCTCTGGGTTCAGTGGACAAATTTGAGACTACTGATGCCAGTTCACCATCGCGGTTATGCGCCGCACGCCGCGCGATACGATAAGCCAGTCGGTTGTCACGTCCCTGATGATATTGCTCAAGAATAGCATCCAGATATCGGCAGTTGGCGTTGATTGCCTGTTCAAGGACTCGCGGCAAATTGCGAAATTTCCAGTCGGGCCAAATAAAACTTACGGCTGCCCAGGCGATCGCACAACCGATCAACGTATCAAATATACGGGGTAAGGCGACTTCAAAGCCTTCACCCAGCAGGTTAAAGCACAACAGGACCAATAGGGTAATAAACATCGTTGCGTGGGCGTATTGTACGTTGCGAAAAGCAAAGAACAGCACGCCAGTCAGAACAATCAGAAGTAACTGGCCTTCTACTGAAGGTACCAGGAGCAGGACCGGGAGTCCTATCGCTACTCCAACCAGCGTACCGATTATTCTTAACGCCAGTCGGTGGCGCGTGGCGTTGTAGTTTGGCTGGCAAACAAACAGGCTGGTCAGCAATATCCAGTAGCCGTGGTTCAGCCCGGTAAGCTGAATAAAGGCGTAGCCCGCGCACAGGACTAAAGACATCCGAACCGCGTGACGGAATAGAGCTGACTCCGGTGACATGTTATTGCGCAAACGTAGCCAGATATCGCTAAAACCGTTAGGTTGGTCATCCGCGAGCAGGTTTTCAGTATTGTTATTGGTCTGTAGAGTAGTCTGTACGGATTCAATGGTCGCCAACTGGGCATCTATCGCTCGCAGGTTATTGAGCAAAAAGCCGAGCGCCTTAAGTTGCTCAGCCGGTGCTCCGCTCGCCCGTACACGATCGAGTGCGGCATCAAGATGCATAAATGCCCGTTCAAAGTGGGCATCGTGTTGATAGGGTTCGCGTAGCAGGATAGCGCGTGAGAGTTTTTGGCACGCTTGCGCCTGCATAGACAGCATACGTTGAAAGCGAAACATCACGTCGCTATAGCGAAAGTGGTCGCGCAACGTTTGGTACTGAATATGCGATGAGCTGGCGCGTTCGTGAATATCCTGAGCCACGAAGTAATACTGCAAAGTGCGGCGGGTACCGCGCTGACCGCGATCGCCGCGTAGACGAGTCAATAGAGAGACTTTCGTCTGATTCAGTGTGGTGACTAACTGGCCGTTGGCTATCGCCAGGTCATATAACGGCGCCTGGCTTTCATCTTCGATATCCGGGTCAAACAGTCGCGATTTAAGCTCCAGATAGTGAGCCAACTGCTCGTAACTGCGGGCCAGATTGTCCTGAAGAGGGCGGATAGGGAAGATAAGATGTCCGGCTAGAGTGAGTAAGTTATACCAGACCGCACCGGCTAACAAAAACAACGGCTGGAGGTACCAATGGCTGTAAAGCGTTACGCCCAGCATGGTATAGATAGCAATTAATAAAGCGCCAAAGGCGATTGTTGCATAGCGTTGTCCTAATCCACCGAGCAAAATAAAGCCTATAGTGGAGAGGGTCAGGCCGATCGCAAACAGCCAGGGCCAGGGAAAGAGAAGTTCCACCGATGCCGAAGCGATAAAGAAGCACACCAGAGTGATGGCCAGATTGCGCAGACGTCCTGTCAGGCGGTCATCAAGGTCAGTCAACGCCGCAGCCACTACTCCGAGTGTTAAGGGAATAGTCAGTTTTACTTCACCAATCCACCATGGAAATGCAGTCGTACCGCAGAGTGCGATAAAGATCCTGATGTTATATAACCAGGCGCTGTTCCAGGTATAGCGGCGTAGCAGGGGGCTAAGCATTTCTTTGTTCCATCCAATTACTGAAAGCGGCGACGGGCATTGGCCTCACGCGCGGCGCGGGCGGTCTCAACAGAAACGACTCGACGGCCCAGTGGCCACAAAGCAATTGCGGCGATTTTAAAATTGGCGATACCGACCGGGATGCCGATGATGGTCACACATTGTGCAATACCACAGAAGATATGCATCAGACACAACCACCAGCCAAAGAAAATAAACCATAATATATTCAGTAGAGTACCGCCCGCGTTCAACAGGCTATTCTTTCCTTGAGGTTCAAGTTCATCAACATGAATCGCTTCATTTCCGTATGGCAGCAAAGAGAGCTTGGTAATCTCCCAGCAGGAACGTGTGAGCGGTAGTGTAAAGATCAAAATGATACTCACTAGTGTTGCCAGCAGCCAGCCGAGCGTGGTGGCGAAACCGCCAAGGATAAAGTTTAAAATATTCAGAATGGTACGCATAAACCCTCTGTTTAATCCTGTGGATAATAAGACCCGCCCATTGTAGCGTTTTTTACGCTGGAGCACTCGGCCACTGGCGGTTAAACTTAAAAACAACCAACCTGATTGAAATTCGACATTATATGGAACTTAAAGCGACAACATTAGGCAAACGCATGGCGCAGCATCCTTATGACAGGGTGCAACTCCTCAATGCCGGAGTAAAGGTTTCCGGCGACAGCCATGAGTATCTTATACCTTTCAATCAGTTATTGTCGGTTCATTGCAAGCGCGGACTGGTATGGGGCGAACTGGAATTTGTCCTGCCAGATGATAAAGTTGTGCGTTTGCATGGCACCGAATGGAACGACACGCAGCGTTTTTATCATCATCTGAATACTCTCTGGCAGCAGTGGAGTGCGGAAATGAGCGACATTGCTGCCGATCTACTTCGCCAGCAGTTGGCAGAAGTGGCGCGTTCAAGCGCTGAGGGTAAATGGCTAACTCGCCAGCAGGTGACTGATATTCAGAGTAAAATCCGAAGTGCGCTAAGTGGATTACCTATGCCGACCGGTCGCCTTGAGGCTTTCGATAACTGCCGTGAACTGTGGCGGCAGTGCCTGGGCTGGCTGAGTGATACGGAAAAGGCCAGGCTTGCTCATAATCAGGCATTCACTGAATCGATACTGGAACAGTACCGTGGCTTTTTTGCGAGCGTGGAATCATCACCCCTGAACCCGGCGCAAGCCCGTGCGGTGGTGAACGGTGAGCGATCCTTATTAGTTCTGGCCGGGGCCGGAAGCGGTAAGACCTCCGTTTTGGTGGCGCGTGCGGGCTGGTTACTGACGCGTGGCGAAGCCGCAGCCGACCAGATCCTGCTGCTGGCATTTGGTCGCCAGGCGGCACAGGAGATGGATGAACGTATCCGTGAGCGTTTAAGCACAGAAGAGATATCCGCTCGTACTTTTCACTCCCTGGCCCTGCATATTATTCAGCAAGGCAGTAAAAAAGTGCCAACGATCAGTAAGCTGGAAAGCGATACCGCTACCCGACAAAAGCTATTAGTGCAGAGCTGGCAGCAGCAGTGTCAGGAGAAAAAAGCGCAGGCGAAAGGCTGGCGGTTGTGGCTGGAAGAGGAGATGGGCTGGCAGATTCCGGAAGGGGATTTCTGGCAGGACAAAAAGCTCCAGCGTCGGATGGCGAGTCGCCTCGACCGTTGGGTCAGCTTGATGCGGATGCACGGAGGATCGCAGGCCGAGATGATTGCGGGTGCGCCGGAAGAGGTGCGCGATCTCTTTGGCAAACGGGTCAAGCTGATGGCACCGTTGCTCAAAGAGTGGAAAACGGCATTAAAAGATGAGAATGCCGTCGATTTTTCCGGCCTGATTCACCAGGCGATTAATATTCTTGATAAAGGGCGGTTCGTCAGTCCATGGAAACATATTTTGGTTGATGAGTTTCAGGATATCTCTCCGCAGCGGGCATCATTGTTGGTAGCGTTGCGTCGGCAAAATACGCAGACCACTCTATTTGCCGTCGGCGATGACTGGCAGGCTATCTATCGTTTCAGCGGCGCTCAACTTTCCCTGACGACGGCCTTTAATCACTATTTTGGTGAAGGTGACTGTTGTGCGCTGGATACCACTTACCGCTTTAATGGCCGGATAGGCGAAGTAGCTAACGGGTTTATTCAGCAAAATCCGCACCAGTTAACCAAACCGTTGAATAGCCTGGTCGCAGGGGACAAAAAGGCCGTGACGTTATTGGCCGAGGATAAACTCGACGATTTGCTGGATAAACTGAGCGGTTATGTCAAACGAGAACAGCGAATTTTGCTGCTGGCCCGTTACCATCATTTGAGACCAGCGGAGCTGGATAAAGCCGCAACGCGCTGGCCGCACCTGCAGCTCGATTTTATGACTATCCATGCCAGCAAAGGGCAACAGGCGGATTACGTTATTGTTTTGGGGCTTCAGGATGGGGATGATGCGTTTCCTGCACCGGCGCGTGAGTCGATAATGGAGCAGGCATTGTTACCGCAACCGGAAGATTTTCCTGATGCCGAAGAACGACGTTTGCTGTACGTCGCAATCACCCGTGCTCGTTTACGTGTCTGGTTGCTATTTAACAAACAACAACCTTCACCGTTTGTCGAAATGTTAGAGGCGCTGGATGTACCAATAGCGAGAAAACCATAACAACTGGCGGCCTGGCCGCCAGCGCGGTTTATTTCAGACGGTCAGCGAGATAGCGCTGATAATCTGGGATCAGAATATCAACAGGATCGCTGAAGTGTGGAGACTGAATAATAAAGTCAGCGGTAGAAGCATTGGTAGCGACCGGGATGTTCCATACCGTTGCCAGACGTAATAGGGCTTTAACATCCGGGTCGTGTGGCACCGCATTCAGCGGGTCCCAGAAGAAAATGAGCACATCTATTTTACCTTCCGAAATCAATGCGCCCACCTGCTGGTCGCCACCCATTGGACCACTCAGAAGTGCCTGAACCTCAAGCCCGGTTGCGCGGGCGACGAGGTTACCGGTCGTGCCGGTTGCTGATAGCGTATGTTGAGCCAGCAGTTGCTGGTGGCGCCCAACCCATTTCATCAGCATATCTTTACAGTGATCGTGTGCAACCAGCGCGATATGTTTGCGCGCGGGTAATGTACGTATTGTCAGTTCCATTATTTCATTCCACATTTTGGCCTGCAGACAGATTACTGGAAGTGGCTGCTGCTGCAAGCGCCAGGGTGAAAAAATTTGATGTATCTGTAGGTTAGAGTGGATGGCTGGTTTAGCCGGATTAGCATACACTTGGGCTAAATAGCAGGAGGATGAAGATGAAAGAGAACGATATTGCAGGAATTCTGAGCTCGACTCGGACTATTGCGCTGGTGGGCGCGAGTGACAAACCTGACCGTCCAAGCTACCGGGTGATGAAATATCTTCTGGAGCAGGGGTACCACGTCATCCCTGTTTCACCCAAGGTTGCGGGCACTACGCTACTGGGACAAAAAGGATATGCAACGCTTGCCGATGTGCCGGAAAAAGTAGACATGGTCGATGTTTTCCGCAATTCGGAAGCGGCGTGGGGCGTTGCGCAGGATGCCGTGGCTATTGGGGCGAAAACGCTGTGGTTGCAGTTGGGCGTTATAAATGAGCAGGCCGCGGTGCTGGCGCGTGATGCCGGGCTTAATGTGGTGATGGATCGCTGTCCGGCAATTGAGATCCCGCGACTAGGATTAGCCAGATAAATCCAAAGTCGCGCAAGACGGCAATGCTGAGCAGTTAAGAAACGGTTGACCGAGTTTAACTGCGGCACAATAACGGCTTCCACGAAAGGGAGCCGTTTTCTTTACCGATATTTATTAAGTTATTTATGGTAAGTGTTTTAATTAAAACTACATCGAAACGTTTCTTTATTTTAAAGTGAAACGAACGCCAGCCTGAATTTTACTTTTATGCGTTGTCTTCCTGTTTTTAACTGGCAAGTTTTGTCTCTTTTTCTTTCCTTATTCTTAAAATCTCCCCCGCCAGGTGATTTATTTTCCTTAATAAACCACTGTAAGCGTATGGTTTATCTGTTATGCTTTTTTTTAAACTTTAAAAAAAACTGTTGATTTTTATCTGTTATTTACATGACTAATATCACAGATATTTTTGAATCAGTGATTAAATGGGTGTTTCTCAATATGAGAAATGTATTATTCATGATTTTATCTTTATTGTAATAACCGTGAGCAACCGTTTTTCTTATGGCCATTATTAACATCTCAAAATGTGAGTGAATTATTTTAATTATATGTAAAATAACGTTTTTATGTTATTTCAGGATGTAATTCTCTTATTTTGTCGTGACCTTGCGGGACTCCAGGAACTGGTATATCTAATAAGATGCATTATTAAGAATTATCTCATACCTCTGACTGCGTCTTCATCTCAAGGGTGCAACCTGATGAAAAATATAAATGTGACAGTGAAAGAAACGGGTGTCGAACGCACCGTTGATGGCAATCTAGTTAATCTAAATACGCAGTCAGTGGTTCTCCTGCATGTCAAGCGTGAAGAGATTAGTTCATATGCCCGGCAAGGTAATGATCTTGTTCTAAAACTCCATAACGGTGACACCGTTACAATTAAAAACTTTTTCGTTGTGGATGAGCATGGACAGCACAGTGACCTGGTTCTTATGGACGATGAGACGGGCGCATTATGGTGGCTGGAGGGCGCGGGTACTGATGGTGCCCATTATTTCCTGATTAGCGATCTTTCAGAAGTCATTGCTACCGGTGGAACAGGGCAAAGCATTGCCGGTTGGGTCATGGCGGGTGCGGCTCTACTGGGCATTGCGGCGATGTTTGCTGGCACTTCAAATAAAGATCACCACTCCTCAATTTCTCCTGACGATTCTGACTCTGATAGTGACTCTGACAGCGACTCCGATGCCGATAGCGATGCGGATTCCGACAGTGATTCGGACTCTGACAGCGACTCCGATTCAGATAGCGATTCGGATGCTGACAGCGATGCTGACTCGGACAGCGACTCGGATTCTGACAGTGACTCCGATTCAGACAGCGATTCGGACTCTG